>MGQD01000128.1:1105-5594 GCA_001797695.1 Deltaproteobacteria bacterium RBG_13_49_15
CGAGATCGCCATGGCTTGCGATTTTATCTATGCATCTGAAAATGCCATGTTCGGTCAACCCGAAATCAATCTCGGATTAATCCCTGGATTTGGCGGAACACAGCGCCTTCCTAGACTGATCGGCATCAACAGGGCCAAGGAGCTCATCTTTACCGGAAAGATGATCAGCGCTTCCGAGGCCAGGGAAATGGGGCTTGTAAACCGGGTATGTCCGCAACACGATCTCATAAATGAGGTCATGAAAACCGCCGGCGTGATCGTCTCCAAGGGGAAAGTGTCCATACGGGGGGCCAAGGATGCTGTTAATCAGGGGGTGAATGTAGATCTTGCCAACGGATTCAATATCGAGGCGGATGCATTTGCATTGTGTTTTGGAAGCGAGGATTCGAAAGAAGGAACGAATGCATTTATGGAAAAACGTAAACCCAGGTTCACCGGAGGGCTGAAAGGCTAGCACCTATCCCATACGGGGTCAAGGGAAGCTATTTAAAATAGACATTTTCCTTGCCGGGAAGCCCAGCTCTTCAGAGCGGGGAGCTTCACTTGACAAAAAAGAAAATCAAAACGATAATAGAAGATAGCGCCGTATCAAAAAAGGACTTGATCATTTCCTCAAATTCTGATTCATTGTTACCTGAAATGATTGTTTTAAAGGGAACCGCATACCTGATGTAAAATCATATATATTGAAATAACGGACACCCATCATCTCCGGTTTCGGGCGACAGTCAAATCAACGATTAAGTGGAGGGCATGACAAAAAACAAACCGACCTGCGAGATGATTTGGGGAATTGCTTTGGTTCTTGCTGGGGTAGGTGTATTTTTTCGAGTTCCCCAGGTGATGCCCGCAATCGAATCCATAGAGGCGTTTTCATCCTCTTTTGCGTTGCTTTTCATCCGGTTTTGCTTTTACTTCATCGGTGTTCTCCTGATCGGAGGAGGGTCAAAAAAAATCTATCAATACGTACGGGGCTCCATAGAAAGGGTTTCCGACGTAAAATGAATCGATATGATGCCGGTTAGAACAGATGGGAGAAGAGAGTGAATAGACCAGGTGTGGTAAAAACCCCTGCTTCTCCTCGCACGGATTTGGGAAAGGGGAGCAGTCTCCGGGCCACGGTGCGGGACCAGTCCGGTGCGGGAAAAGTAAAAATCGGTGAAATTCTGTCCAAGGAAGGGCAGATCACCGGCACGCAGTTGAAGCATGCCCTGGATCACCAGAAAAACCACGGAGGGATGCTCAGCCATATCCTTCTGAGGCTCGGCTATATTGAAGACGACACGATTGTCAATTTGTTGAGCCGGAACTACAACTATCCTGCCATCCGATTCTCCGAAATTTCCGTCAATCCGGATGCGCTTAAAGTCATCCCTTACGAAGCGGCAAAAAAGCACATGGCGTTTCCTCTTTCCGTCAAGGAGGAGACCCTTCGGGTCGCCATGACGGAACCGACCGATACGGGGCTGGTGGACAGCTTGAGGGCCATCGTCAAAAAGAGCTTAAGCATCAGCGTTATTACGGAAAAAGAGATCGTCGAAGCATTCAAGGCGTATTATAAGATCAGCGATGAGGAATACAGCAAGTATTTCGGCATCCGACAGGATGAAGAAGAGGAAGTCGATATTAAAGCCGTTGAAGACTTCGGGTCTCTCGTCTCCGAGGCCGAAGGCGAAATCGAGCTGCAGAGCATTCGGGAAGATGAAGAAGACCGTGACGAATATCTGGCCTCGGATGCACCCATCATCAAACTCGTGAACGGCATTCTGATAAAGGCGATTCAAGACGGTATCAGCGACATCCACATCGAACCGTTTGAGAATGCCGTTCAAGTCCGGTACCGACTCGACGGATCGCTTTTCCGGTCCATGAATCTTCCGATCACAATTAAAAGCGCCATCTGTTCCAGGATTAAAATCTTATCCGGCCTTGACATTGCCGAACGGCGGGTCCCGCAGGATGGCCGGATTAAGATGAATGTGGGTAAAAAGAAGAACGTGGATATCCGAGTTTCCACACTTCCCACCCTTTTCGGCGAAAGCATCGTCATGCGGATACTGGACCGGAGCGCTACGAACGTGGACCTGACGCTGCTCGGATTCGAAAAAAATGCGTTTCGGTCCATCCAAAGATGCATTTCACGACCCTATGGAATGCTTCTGGTGACCGGCCCTACGGGGAGCGGTAAAACCACCACCCTTTACTCCATTCTCAATGCACTGAACAAAGAAGATACCAAGGTTCTGACAGTGGAAGATCCGGTTGAATTCAATTTCAGGGGGATCAACCAGGTTCATGTTAAGGAAAAGGTGGGGATGACTTTCGCCACAGCTCTGAGGGCGTTTCTCCGGCAGGACCCGGATGTGATCATGATCGGAGAAATCCGGGATCTCGAAACTGCTGAAATCGCCATCAAGGCGGCCATGACCGGGCATATGGTTTTTGCCACCCTTCATACGAACGACTCCCCTTCCACCATTACGCGTCTCGTCGATATTGGTATCCCGTCATATATGGTCGCCTCATCGGTAACGATGGTCCTCTCTCAGCGCTTGGTTCGAAAGCTTTGCGACAAATGCAAAGTGCTGGAAGATCAACTCGATCCTGAAGAGCTGGTGAATATGGGATTTCCAAAAGATGAAATTCCGAACCTTAAGGCATACCGCCCGAAAGGGTGCCCTGCCTGCAATAACGCCGGTTATAAGGGAAGGCTCGGCTTGTTTGAATTAATGAATGTGACGGATGAAGTGGAAAAAGCCATCAACGCCAACCTTCCGGAAGATCAGTTGCGCAAAATCGCCATCCGGGAAGGCATGTTGTCCCTGCGGGATGCCGGCCTGGAGAAAATCCGGCAGGGCGTGACATCCATCGAGGAGATCCTGAAGCGGACCACCATCACCAAGGAAGCGCTCCCCGATTACCTGATCAACCCGGATGTCGAGAAATATGATGACCGGGATGTGATTATCCGTGAGGGAAATACGGATAAGGATTTTTTCATGCTCGTGCAAGGCTCGTTATATGTGGTGAAAGGGGGAAAGGTCCTCGCCCATATTGTGCAGCCCGGAGAGTATTTTGGGGAGATGACCGCTGTTACCGGCGAACCTCGATCCGCCAGCATCATCTCAAATAAGCGTTCCGTCGTCAGACGTTTCCCCGGAGAAAAGCTGTCCGAGATCATTGAAAAATACCCTCATGTGGCCAAACATCTTTTCGAAGTGATGGCCAACCGGCTCAATCAGGCAGATCGGCAAATTTACCGCCTGCTCACGGCAAAGACCCAGCAGCAGTAACCCAATACGGCCGCTTTGTCATATCCTGCCGGCTTTTGCTGCGGCAAGGAATTTTTTTAACTGCTCCTTGTAGTAAGTCCTGTCGCCTTTGGCCAGATCCAATGCTTGCTGCGCAGCATCGATTGCCTCTTCCATCCGTCCTGTCTCATAAAGGCTTTGTGCGAGCGTATCCCAGATATGAGGGGACTGTTCGTAGGATAAAGCCTGCCCGGCCAACCGGACCGCCCTTTCCGGGTTTTTAATGAATTCATCTTTGCAGGTGGCATAAAGCCATGCGAGATTGTTTAAGACCCTTGGGTTGTCAGGCTTGAATGTGATCGCTGTTTCGTAGGCCCGGGCAGCCTCCGGATACCGGTTGGAATTGTAATACACATCTCCCAGCACACCGTAAAGATTCGCATTTTCCGGATTTTTTTCGAGCTCCTGATTGAGGATTTTTTCAAACAGATGGGCGCTGAGTCTTTTTCCGGTCTTTCCGAAGTTCATGTGATACCCGATTCCGGCGATGATGATGATAAAGGACAGGTAGACGGCGATGCTTTTTTTGATTTTCCGGTCCTGGCGTGAAATCCATCTCTTGTCGGATTCGCATTTTTGTAAATAATCGATTCGGTCCCTGATGCTGAAATGATGCCAGTTGGGCTTGTCCATTGGCTGACCGCTCACCTCAGCGATTTTTTCCAAAGTGGATATCAGGGGTTGCCCGCTTTTCAAAACCGTGTAAACATACACATCCGCCTGTCTTTCGAAATTCCGCATGAAATAACCAAAGACAAAACGGAAGTAGAATAAAAATATGGCGATGATGAAGAAACTGAATACGGCCGAATGGATCGAACCTCCGGCAATGCCTGATTCTTCCAGAAATCGATATACCGGTTCGGCATAAATGAGCACATAAACGATGAGGTCGAATGTGGCGTAGGAAAGGAGCAGATACCCGGCAAAAAAGAATAGATAGAAAAGGAGATGGTTTTTTTTGATATGCCCGATTTCATGGGAGATGACTGCATCGAGTTCCTGGGTTTCAAGGTGTTGAAGAAGAGCATCGGTGACGAGAATGTAGCGGAATCGTCCGATCAGGCCCATGACGCCTGCCGTGATCATCCGCCCTCCGAATAGAGGCCAGTGCAGGATGTCGGCATGCTTCAAATCCGTTTTTTCGCACAATGCTTCAATGCGGTTTCGAAAAAGGC
>MGQD01000129.1:0-131 GCA_001797695.1 Deltaproteobacteria bacterium RBG_13_49_15
ATGAGCCTTGCCCCGGAAGTAAAAGGACGCCACATGGAGGCGTTGGTAGTCCAGCTCGAGGAAAATCCCGATAAAGAGATTTCCGTACACGAAGGGGAGGAGTTTATTTTTACCCTTGAAGGTACGGCTGT
>MGQD01000129.1:192-634 GCA_001797695.1 Deltaproteobacteria bacterium RBG_13_49_15
ACGACCCCTCACTTTATTGCGGCGAAAAAGGGGCAGGCGACGATCCTGGCTGTCCTTTATGAGGGGTAACCTGAGAGACGGCTTTATTTCATACAGGAAAAGCGCTTACATGTAAGGAGGAATATCATGACTCATGCCATCCGTATCCACCAGACCGGTGGAACTGAGGTTATGCGATGGGAACCGTTCGATCCGGGGCTTCCCGGCAAAGGAGAGGCGCTGGTGCGCCATGATGCCATCGGAGTTAATTTCATCGATATTTATCACCGGACAGGGCTTTATCCGCTGCCGACCTTGCCGTCCGTAATCGGGATGGAGGGTGCGGGTGTTGTTGTGGCGGTAGGAAGCGGGGTTGAAGAAGTAATAGAGGGAGATCGCGTGGCGTATGCAGGGATCCCTCCCGGAGCTTATGCGGAAATCCGGCGGATTCCGGCCCATCGCC
>MGQD01000129.1:648-776 GCA_001797695.1 Deltaproteobacteria bacterium RBG_13_49_15
GACGCCGTCACGTCTTTTCAGGGGGCGGCCATGATGCTCAGAGGGATGACGGCAAGATACCTTTTAAAGGGGTGCTATCCCGTCAAGGCCGGAGATCGCATTCTGGTTCATGCGGCAGCCGGAGGAGT
>MGQD01000129.1:797-7842 GCA_001797695.1 Deltaproteobacteria bacterium RBG_13_49_15
GGCAAGACAGATCGGAGCGACGGTAATCGGCACGGTGGGTTCTCGTGAAAAGGCCGACCTGGCTCAACTTTTCGGATGCGACTATCCCATTCTATACACCAGCGAAGACTTCGTTTCGCGCGTCAAGGAGATCACCGGGGGCGCCGGTGTCGATGTGGTTTACGATTCGGTGGGCCGGTCCACCTTTATGAAATCATTGGATTGCCTGAGACCGATGGGGATGATGGTCTCTTTCGGACAATCCTCGGGTTCGGTTCCGCTGTTTGACCTGAGTATCCTTAGTGCAAAGGGCTCCTTGTTCCTGACCCGCCCGAGCCTCATGGCCTATACCCAGAAACGCGAGGACCTGCTGGCCCATGCCCGGGATTTGTTCGAAGTGACGTCCAGCGGCGCAGTTAAAATCAACGTCGGTCAAACGTATCCTCTCAAAGATGCCGCTCAAGCCCATGCGGACCTGGAGAGTCGAAAGACAACCGGATCAACACTATTGATACCCTAACCCGGAAAGCCCCTCTCTTTGGAGCGGGGAGCTTCACCTATCTGAATGTAGCAGGAAATCGTTTATCTTTTTTATAAAACGATTTGGCAAAGGAGAGCCGGATGCCGGAAGATCTTAAAAAAATGTACAAGACCATCATGGGGGATCATTTTCCGGAACGGATGGAGATCAGCTTTATTGAAAAAAAGGGAAGACAAACCCTTTTTTATGAAAAAGTCGGATGGACGATCGATGGGGAACGAAAAGGATTGCGGTATGGGGAGAACCCGGGGCAGGAAGCTGCCCTCTATAAGCTGATCAACGGGAATCTGGTACTGGGGGAGACTGAAACCATCCGGCCGGGAAATTACCTGGCATCCGATGTGGAGTTGCTGCAATCCGGAAAACACCCAGGAAAAACGAATTTAACGGACGCGGACAATGCGCTCAACATCCTGAGATATTTTATGGATAAACCCACAGTAGTGATCGTCAAGCACAACAATCCCTGCGGTGTTGCCCGGGCGGACTCCCTTGAGGATGCCTATATCAAAGCGAACCTGGCGGATCGCGTGGCGGCCTTCGGAGGATGCATCGCACTCAACCGGGCGGTGGACCGGAAAACGGCGGAAGCGGTTTCCAATCAATATGCGGAAGTCGTCGTTGCACCTGATTTTGAAGAAGGTGTCATGGACATCTTTTCAAAAAAGAAAAACCTTCGGGTGATTCGGATTGGAAACATCTTTCGACTCGGCAGCTTTGTAGGAATCCGCTTCGTGGAGTTTAAGAACCTCATCGACGGGGGAATTATTGCCCAGTGGTCCTATGTGCCCAAAGCCCGAAATCGGTCGGACCTGATTTTGGCTGTGTGTGAATACAGAGGAAAAACATACCGGATCGACCGGGAGCCGACTCCGCGGGAATATGACGATATGATCTTCGGCTGGCTGGTGGAGTCGGGTGTCACATCCAATTCGGTCATTTATGTTAAAGATGAGGCGACTGTCGGGATCGGGACCGGAGAGCAGGACCGGGTCGGAGTGGCGGAGATCGCCCGGGACAAAGCCTATCGAAAACTGGCGGATCGATATGCATTCGAAGCGTTCGGCATACCGTATAACGACCTGAAAGACCATGGGAAGAAAAAAGAGATCGACGGTCGTGTGGCGGCGGAAAAAGGAGGTCTCATCGGCGCGGCCATGGTGAGCGACGCTTTTTTCCCGTTCAGGGACGGCGTGGATGTGGGAATCAGAGAGGGGGTTTCTTGCGTGATCCAGCCCGGCGGATCCGAAAACGATTATCAATCCATTGAGGCATGCAACGAAGCCGGAGTGACCATGGTTTACACCGGTCAGCGGAGTTTCAAGCACTAGCGCGCATTTGTCTGGAAACGATCACTAAGGCCAGATCCACATCCTTTTTTGTGATATGATAATGGGTAACGGCCCGAATCCTTCGGGGACCGACCGGAATAACCCGAACTCCTTCTTTCTCCAATTGCCTGGCCAGTTCCAATGGAGTCAACCCTTTGCGGGCAATTTCGAAATATACGATATTCGTTCGAAACCGTCCGGGATCGATGGAGATTCCCTGAATTTGTGACAACCCTTCGGCAAGCCTATGGGCGTTTTCATGATCTTCCACCAGGCGGTCCGTCATTTCTGTAATTGAAATAATGCCGGAAGCCGCCAGAATTCCGGCCTGCCGCATTCCTCCCCCCAGAACTTTCCGGTTTCTCCGCGCGCGAGCGATGAACTCGTTCGACCCGCAGACCAGCGAACCGACCGGAGAGGCCAGACCTTTGCTCAGGCAGAAAGAGACTGAATCCGCGTGTGCCGTCAGGTCCTGCGGTTTTTTCTCCAACGCGACGGCGGCATTGAATATCCGCGCACCGTCCACGTGGATTTTGAGGCCATGGCGATCGGCGAGCGCTCGAACGGCGGCCATGTAAGGTGCGTCAATCGGATTCCCATCGCACCGGTTGTGGGTGTTTTCCACAACGATGAGACGGCTTTTGGGGAAGTGGACATTGTCTGGCCGAATCACCGCTTCGATATCTTCGATGGATAAGGTTCCATCCGGCTGGTTTTTGACGGTCCTCGGGTGAATCCCTCCCAGCGAGGCTGATCCCCCCTGCTCGTAACAAAAAATATGGGACTGATCGCCCAGGATCATTTCATCCCCGCGAAAGCAATGAGTCAACTGAGAAACGATATTGGCCATTGTCCCGCTGGCGACGAAAAGAGCGGCTTCCTTTCCCATCCGCTCCGCCGCCATTTTCTCAAGGCGGTTTACGGTCGGATCTTCACCAAAGACATCGTCTCCCACCTCGGCTTTTGCCATTGCTGTTCTCATGGACGATGTCGGGTGAGTAATCGTATCGGACCTAAGGTCAATAATACGCATCAGCCGTCTCCTATTATTAGGGCTATTTTTTAATTTGGGTTTTTAACAACTAAAGGCTCTCGCCTCCCTCATGATTGTTGATTCCGAAATGGGACATGGCACACTTCGTTTTGAGGTGCAATAAAAAAGCAGACGCGGAATGCCTTATTTTTCTTGAAATTTATAATAATTAGGGGCAAAATTAAATCTTTTTAACAAAGTTGTTTTTTTCTTTTCCCGTGGAAATCCGGCGGACTAAGGAGGCAGAATCGATGAACTCATTTAGCGTTCTTCTTGTGGATGACGAAATCGATTATGTGGAAACGCTGGTTAAGCGGATGAAAAAGAGGCATGTTGGTGTTTCCGGAGTCCGAAGCGGGGAAGAAGCGCTTGACTTTATGGAAAAGAATCCAATCGACGTGGTGGTTCTCGATGTTCGCATGCCAGGCATGGGAGGCATTGAAACCCTTCGGGCCATTAAGCAACAATTCCCCATCGTAGAGGTGATCATGCTGACCGGCCACGCCAGTCTTGAAGTGGCGCGGGAAGGGATGGAACTGGGGGCTTTCGATTATCTGATAAAACCAATCAACATTGATGAGCTGTTATTTAAGCTCCAGGATGCCAATGAAAAGAAAATGATCCAGGAAAAGAAAATTCAAGGGTTAAAGGAGGTGTTCGATTCATCGGAAGGAAGGTGAACATCAATTGATGTCTCCTGTCATGCCAATTCATCAATAAAGAGGAGCCTTAAAGTCATGAAATTGTTCAGGCAGTTGGGTAGCTATATGATGTTGGGAGCTAAAGCTCATGCACAGTGGGAGATCGACGTATCCACAACCATTTTAAAAAGCAAAAAGCGGCTGTTGACGCTCGCATTTCTGACGGCGCCGGTTCTTTTGATCGGGATTGTTTTTGCCGATGAAATAGGCGGCGCCCTTCCACATCTGTTGGGCGGAAAAACAGCGTACAGCCCTGCTTATTACAGCACATTCATTTTTCTGGTTTCGATCGCTATCGGAGTAGGCGCGGGACTGATCACCGGATGCATCGGAGCGGGTGGTGGTTTCATTATTGCGCCTGCGCTGATGAGTGCCGGCATTAAAGGGATTTTAGCTGTCGGGACAGACCTGTTTCATATCTTTGCCAAAGCGATTATGGGGAGCGTCATCCATCGAAAGCTCGGAAATGTGTCGGTTCCCCTGGCGGTGGTTTTTTTAATCGGGGCCATGGTCGGCGCTACCGCAGGCGGTCTTGTGAATCGGGCGCTCTTTGAGGTCAACCCGGTCCTTTCCGATGCATTTATTACCATCGTCTATTCCCTGATGCTCGGTTTTCTTGGCCTGTATGCCATGGTGGACTATCTGAAATCGCTGAGTGCGGCTAAAAAAACAGCCCCCAAAGGAACTGCCGCGCATCATGCTAAGGTGGAAGGGGCGGAGATGGGAAACCTTCCCCGCAAACTGCAGGGCGTGAAAATTCCACCGATGGTCAAGTTCGACTATGACCTGATACCGGGCGGCCGGAGCATCTCTTGGGTGTTTCTGGTTGCGAGCGGAGCGCTGGTGGGGCTTGCGGCCGGTATCATGGGTGTTGGCGGAGGTTTTTTAACCTTTCCGATTTTTGTCTATATGCTGGGCGTCTCCTCGATGACCACCGTCGGGACCGACATCTTCCAGATCGTCTTTACCGCCGGTTATGCTTCAATTACACAGTACGCCGTTTACGGATTTATATTTTATACCATGGCGATGGGCATGCTGCTCGGATCCTTGCTAGGGATTCAGATCGGGGCGATGTCGACCAAAGTGGTTGCCGGTATCACCATACGGGGCTTTTATGCCATGGCGGTGCTGGCCGGATTCGTGAACCGGATTTTCGCCCTTCCATCCAAGCTATCTGCCCTGGAAGTCATTCCCTTATCCAAACAGGCAGGAAATCTGCTGAACACGATCGGAATCTGGGCGTTTTTTATCGTCATCGGCGGATTCTCCGTCTGGGTCATCGGGACCTTTTTGACCAATATCAGGAAACTGAAGGGAGAGGAGGTGCACTGATGATAGCAAAAAAGAAAATCTTTACACTCGGCCTGGTGATGCTTGTGGCTTTTTTCGTGGTACTTTTCGTCTTTTTTTCTCCGGTCTTCAAGGGAAAGAACGGGCTGGATTATCTCGACGATCTCTACAATTCGATTTCCAAGGGATCGGCCTATTACATTCCGGCAAGCAAGGCCGAAGCCGATAAATTTTCAGGCAATTCCATCGAGGTGAATCTGGAGTTGAAAACAGAGGGGCGCGCCAAACAGACGGCACTTTTGTTCACTCAATCCGGTTCAACGGCCGAAGCGTCCGGAGCAAAGTTGAAGGTCAGCGGAGATTTGGGTAAAATCCTGAACAACTGCCTGGAGGATTCCGATAAAATGTATGTCAACGACGGGCAGAGTGTTTCGACCAAATACGGCTATAATGAAAAAAACGTCCTTTTCAACTGGTGGAATGCCCTCTCGGAAATGGATAAGGACCTCGCCAAGCAGAAAAAATTCAGGGAGGCAAAGGTCGTTTCCATGGTGAAGAGCAAGGCTGTGGAACCCTCTTATAACTACTATAAGGTTGAACCTCAGAAAATCGGCAAGCGCATGGGCGTCGTTATATTCTCTCTGGCTTTTTATGTTATTTACACGATATGGTACGGTTTTGCGATCATGTTTCTCTTCGAGGGATGGGGCCTGAAGCTTGAACATTGATTTGGTCATGCTTTCAATGCCAAGTGCCGGAGCCTTGGGGCGAATGCTTCCATGGTTCCGGATAAAACGGACAAATCCTGGTGAAAGGCTGACGGCATCCCGCTAGCTTTTGGCCTTTCGTGATTTCCGGCAACTCTGCATGAATGTGGTGCGCCGAATTTTCGACAGGCTGTTTTCTAAAAACAGGACCGGTCACATCGAAGATGTGGAACGGTTGCGTCTTGATTTCAAGGAACGGTATCATCATTTCAAGCTCCTTCTGAACGCCAACAACCAGGCTCTTGAAATAATGGCCGGCATGGAGCAGGCACTCCACGGCCAGCGGCCATTCGGCATGGCGTTCATCCGCGCCGGCTGCACGTCAGTTGCCGTAAATGTCTTCCGCATGATTCAGAATATCGATCGGCTTGCACCGCAAAAATATACTCCGTTGTTTGGCCGGTTTGATGAGATTCAGGGCCGAATCGAATCCGTTTTATCTCAAAAAAAAACAATCTCCGACAGTCGTCTCCTCATCTTTCTGGATGATGTTGATAAAGACATGGTGGATCAGGTGGGGAGCAAAATGGCAAACCTCGGAGAGATTCGAAACCGGTTGGGATTGAAGGTTCCGGATGGGTTTGCCTTAACCGCCGCTGCATACCAGCGGTTTATCGACTACAACGACCTTCAGACGGAGATCAACCGGAGAATTCAAAGTGCCGAAGCCGATCACATTGAGGCGCTTTACGGACTTAGCGCTGAAATCCAGCAATTGATCATCCGCTCCGGCATACCGGAAGATCTCCGCCAATCTATTTCCGATGCCTGGAAGATACTCGAAAACCGGGCAAAAGGACGAATAACGGTTGCTCTTCGAAGCAGTGCCGTGGGTGAAGATGTCGCGGAAAGCTCCTTTGCCGGCCAATACCAATCGGAGTTGAATGTCGCAGAGGATGCCTTTTTCCACTCATATAAGGAGGTGGTGGCCAGCAAATACAGCCTTCCGGCCATCACTTACCGCTTAAACAGAGGTTTTCGAGACGAGGATATCCCCATGTGCGTGGGGTGCCTGATGATGGTGGATGCAAGGTCCGGCGGCGTCGTCTATTCCCGAAACCCCATGAATATTCACGATGAGGCGGTATTGATCAATGCCGCCTGGGGCCTGCCGAAATCGGTGGTGGACGGGAGTGATATGTGCGACCTTTTTGTGGTTTCACGACAGGACGGATTCCCGGTGGTTCGAGAAGAGATCAAACGAAAGCAGCGCAAATTCATCTGCTATCCGGAGGAAGGCGTCTGCCGCATGGACCTGACGGGCGAATTCCAGGACCTTCCGGCCATTTCCCACGAGACGGCCAAAACGCTTGCCAAGATCGCCATCCGGCTGGAGGAGCATTACGGAATCGCCCAGGACATCGAATGGGCTGTCGATGCCGAAGGGTCCGTTCGCATTC
>MGQD01000129.1:8048-10871 GCA_001797695.1 Deltaproteobacteria bacterium RBG_13_49_15
GTGGATGAGTTGTTGACAGAGACCAGTGTCCGGAAAAACATGATGGAGGGAAGCCCTGTTTACAATGCCCTCAAAGCCGTGAGTGAACATATTGTTTCGCTCTATTTGCTGGATCCGGATTTACCCGAGTTTGCGCCGCAACATTGCCGGACGTTTCACGACATTACCCGGTTTGTCCACGAGAAGTCCGTTCAGGAGATGTTCAATTTCGGAAAGGATCACAACTTTGCCGAACGTTCCAGCAAGCAATTATTTTATAAGGTTCCGATGCAATGGTGGATCTTAAATCTTGATGACGGATTTAAAGAAGAGGTGGACGGAAGTTACGTCAAGCTGGAAAACATTTCTTCCATCCCGATGCGGGCTTTATGGCGGGGGTTCACCGCTATCCCCTGGGATGGCCCGCCCGCTCTGGACGGGAAAGGGATGATGTCCGTGATTTTCCGGGCCACTGCCGATCGTTCGTTAAACACCGGTGTTCGTTCAAAGTATGCCGAACGGAACTATTTCATGATTTCCAAATACTTTTGCAGCCTTTCATCTCGCCTCGGATTTCACTTCTCCACATTGGAGGCGATGGTGAGCGAACGGTCGAGTGAAAACTACATCAGTTTTCAATTCAAGGGAGGGGCTGCCGATTTTAAAAGACGGCTAAAACGCGTTCACTTTATTCAGGAGCTCCTTGAATATATCGGCTTTCGGGTGACTGTCAAAGAAGACCATCTATCTTCCCGGATCGAAGGCGGGGATATCGGTTATATGACAAAACGCCTGGAAATGGCGGGATATCTGATCCTGCATACCCGACAACTTGACATGATCATGGCCAATCCAAATCAGGTCGGTTATTATCGAACCAAATTAAAAAAAGATATCGAATCCATTCTGCAAGCCGATGCCGGCCGGGACGATCTGGAATTACGGGTAACTCAGGAGTGATGTGATCCGTATCAAAAAACCACACCAAGGTCGTGGTCGGAAGTCAGAAATAAAAGAAATGAATCGAAAGAGTTATCGAAATCTGAGACAAAAAGTAATTATCCTGACGCTGATGGTTTCGTTTGCCCCTCTCCTGGTACTGGGAGGGGTCGCCTATTATCAGTTGACGAAAATGTACCGGCAAAAAATGGAAGAGCAGGTCCGGCATCGCGCTAATGCACAGGCTGAAACGGTGGATCTGTTTTTAAAAGAACGCACGGCCATCCTTTTTGCTTTGGCAGACACGCATCGTTACGAAGACTTGTTGAAGGAGCAGAAACTTGGGCAACTCCTGAGCGTTATTAACACCCGTGCCGGTGCTTTTGTCGATATCGGAGTGATCGACAGCAAAGGAAATCATCAGGCATACGTGGGGCCATATAACCTCAAAGGGCTTAACTATTGCGATCAGGAATGGTTTGGGCAGGTGATGACTAAAGGCATTTATATTAGTGACATGTATATGGGGGTCCGTCGCCTCCCGCATTTTATTATTGCCGTGCTCCACCAGGAAAACGAACAGAGTTGGATCATCAGGGCGACTATCGACCAGGATATTTTACGGGACATCGTGGCAAGCTCTAAAGTGGGGAAAGCCGGCGATGCATTCCTTATCAACCGGGATGGGGTTTATCAGACGAGGCCGCGTTTCCAGGGAGAGGTGCTCCGGGAATCGCATATTGATACCAACCTGTTCGGCGACAGCGTTAATGTTATTGAGCATATCACCTCCGGCGGGCGGAATTTGTTGATGGCCGGAACCTGGCTGAAAAACAAGAATTGGCTGCTGGTCATCGCTCAGGAATCTGATGAGGAAATGAAAAAGTTGATGGCAACCCGCAACCTTCAGGTCTCCATCATCGGATTTGGAGTCCTGATGATTGTGCTGACCACCATTTTTATGAGCAATTATGTGGTCAATCAACTGGAGGCGGCCGGCGCCAAAATGGACGAACTCAATGCCCGGTTGATGCAGTCCGACAAATTGGCCGCCCTTGGGAAAATGGCGGCGGGCATTGCCCACGAAATCAATAACCCCATTGCCGTCATCGGTGAAAAAGCGGGCTGGATGCGCGATTTATTGTCTGACGAGGGATTTCAGCAAAGTGAAAACCTGACGGAATACGGAAAATCGATAGAAAAAATAGAGGAGCATGTAGAGCGGATTCGAAAAATTATCCATAACATGCTTGGTTTTGCCAGACGTACGGAGCCGCATTTGGACGAGGTGGACATCAATGCGGTTGTGAATCAAACCCTGGAACTGTTGCAGAACCATACCCGTATCAACAATATCGAAATCCATCGGAACCTGCAGCCGGAATTGCCGGTGATCGCAAGCGATCAGTCCCAGCTCCAGCAGGTTTTTCTGAATCTGATCAATAACGCCATCGACGCGACCGGAAAAGACGGAAGGATCGAAATCACATCACGAAAGGCCGATTCATTTATCGAAATCGACATTAAAGATGATGGTCCCGGTATTCCAAAATCCCACCAGCAACGCATTTTCGATCCGTTTTTTACAACCAAGCAAAGCGGAAAAGGGGCGGGTTTGGGGCTTTCCATAAGCTATAATATCATCGAAAAGCTTGGAGGAAAAATCACGTTTACCAGCGAGGAAGGCAAGGGAACCACGTTTATGTTGAGGCTCCCGATCCGGCTCCCTGAAAAAATATAGGATTTGAAAATCGGGACATGTTATGGAATCCATGAAAGTGTTGATCATCGATGACGAAATCGATTTTCTTGAGACCATTGTCAAACGGTTGAAGAAACGCCTATTTGAAGCATGGGGAGTTGCCGGCGGCGAGGAAGGTTTGGAGCTCCTGAGACAAAAGCCTT
>MGQD01000130.1:0-1512 GCA_001797695.1 Deltaproteobacteria bacterium RBG_13_49_15
CCTGGACCGTTCCGGTTTTACCGCACATATCAATTCCTTCGATCTTGCTCCGCCAGGCGGTTCCTTTCTGGGTATTGACCACTTTCCACAAGCCGTTTTTTACGATTTCAAATGTGCGTTTACTCAATGAAAACCGGCCGATGACTTCTTCCTTCGGCTGATCGATGATCCTCCCTTCCGGCGTTTCGATGGACTTGATGAATGCCGGCTTATACCTGATCCCTTCATTGGCCACAGCAGCGATCATGACCGCAAGTTGAATGGGTGTGGTCAGATTGTATCCCTGACCGATCGCCACCGATAGGGTTTCTCCACTCTGCCATGGAATCCCGAATCTTTTCTTTTTCCACTCGGATGTGGGGATCAGCCCGCGTGTTTCGTGGTCAAGTTCGATTCCGGTCTGAGATCCCAGGCCGAACTTCATCGCGTATTTTGCAATTCGGTCAACCCCAAGCCTCTGCCCCACCTGATAGAAAAAAACATCGCAGGACTGGGTGATGGCATCTTCCACCGCAAGGTAACCGTGTCCTTCCTTTTTCCAACATCGGTAAGTTCGATTTCCGAACGTATAGTGACCCGGACAGTAAAACATCGTATGCTCATCGATCACCCCTTCTTCCAACCCCGCAATCGCTGTTATGATTTTATATGTGGATGCCGGCGGATATTCACCCTGGATCGCTTTGTTCGTCATGGGATGAGAGGGGTTTGTCATCAGCGCCTTCCACCGATCATACGTCAAACCCGAAACAAATGCGTTCTGGTCAAAGGACGGGCTGCTGGCGATTGCGAGAATTTGCCCATTCTGAGGATCCAGAGCCACGACCGCTCCACTCAAGCCCATAAGAGAAAGCTCGGCTTGTTTTTGAACCCGATAATCGATGGTGAGAACCAAATTATGCCCCGGGACAGCATCGATTTTATTCAGCACCCGCCTGACCTGGCCGGAAGCGTTGACTTCCACCTGACGTCCTCCACGATCTCCCCTTAACACCTGATCATAGGTTTTTTCGATCCCCGATTTACCGACCAGGTCCCCTGCTTTGAGCCCCAGATATTTTCCCTTTTTCAGTTCCTCTGAATCAATCTCGCTCAGATACCCGATCAGGTGGGCGGCTCCGAAATGGTCCATGTACTGGCGTCGTGTTGCAACTTCGATATAAACACCCGGAAGATCGAACTGATTCACTTCCACAGCGGCAACCATATCCCGGTTGATGTCCTGCTTGAGGACGATCGGCTTAAACGATGGGGTTCCCCTGCTGCTTTCAATTCTGGCCGTCAATTCTTCAGGAGGGACATTAAGGCATCTCAATAATTTATTTGCCGTTTCATGGATGGGTTTGGCATCTTTTGCGATCATGTTAAGATCAAAAGATGGCCGATTATCAACAAGCAGCTCGCCTTTTCGGTCGAAAATCAGCCCTCTTTCGGCGATGACCTCCTGAATCCGAATGCTGTTATTTTCGGAAAGCGCCCGGAATGATTCACCCTCGATGATCTGGAGATAAA
>MGQD01000130.1:1571-4537 GCA_001797695.1 Deltaproteobacteria bacterium RBG_13_49_15
CGGTGTTTGAACCATTCACCGTCGATCGCTTTTAAGTAGTTGGCCAAAGGAGCCTCCTCAGCTCAGATGCTGAACCGTTGACAGACTGCAGATCCCGCCTGGAATGAACCCATTGAATCAAAAGAAAGACGAGCGGGCCAATCAGCAAGGCCAGCATCAGATGCCATCCGATGATTGGAACCGAAGACGGATCAACCCCGTGTTGCGCCTTCGTGGATGAAACCGCGATCATAAGGAGCAAATCTTCTAAAAAAACGGCTAATCCCACGGCAAATGGGATAATGGCGATGCTGTTGATTTGAAGGTAGTCGGTTATTTGTCGAAACGCCACGGCCAGCCAAAAATAGATCGATAAGTAGAGTCCAAAAGGGCCTCCGGAGAGGCTGTCCATGAAATAGCCCAGTAAAAGAACAAAGGGCAAGGAGCTTTTCAGGGGCAAAAAAAGGCTCAGATAGATAATATAAGGGATTGACATGTCGAAAACATAGACGGCATACGGAAGTTCCCTCATGATCGTCGTCTGAAACAACACGAGGAAAAGGCAATCCGCTCCATGCAGAAGGTATTTCACCGCCGGCTCACAAATTCCCGCTTTGGAGGGTTCAAGATGATGATAACCTCCTCAAGCGTATTAAAATCGACAAGAGGGAGGACCGATACTTCCTGAAAAATGCCGGAAATGGGTTTGATGACGCCTGAAACCCAACCGATGGACAATCCTTTCGGATAAACGCCGTCCATACCGGACGACACCACCGTATCACCCGCTTTTATATCCTCTTTTCGTAACACATATTTAAAGACAAAGCCGCCTCCGGGCTCTCCTTCAATGATTCCTCTGGCCCGCGTTCTTTGAACGATGGCGTCAACCGCACTGTTCTGATCGGTGATCAGGAGTATCTTTGAATACCGCCTGGTGGTTTCAACCACCTGGCCGACGATTCCGCCGGGAATGATGATGGGGAGCCCCTTTTCAACCCCGTTTGCCGTCCCCTTATCAATGATAATTGACCTATACCATGGGGAATGTCCCTTTCCGATAACCTCCGCGGCCAGCAGCTTGAAATCTCTTGTCTCCTGGAGTTTGAGAAGCTCTCTTAGACGGGCATTGGACAGTTCAATTTCGGCAAGATGCCTGTTTTTTTCCAACGCTTTTTCCAATGCGCGACTGAGATCCGAATTTTCTCTTGAAACGGAAACCAGAAAGAAATAATTGTTCCAGATTCCTTTCATAAATACGATAATCCGGCTGACCATACTCTGGAAAGGGGTAATGATATATAAAGCGGGAGTCTTGAGGCCGTAAAAGCGGTGAGGGCTTTTAGCGGCAATGGAAAGAACGATAATATTTACGGCAATGACGAGAATCACGCCAACAATTATCGCCGTCCTTTTTGAGAACATGCCACTATTCGATCGTCACCTGTTTGAGAATTTCAATGGAATCGAGAGCCATCCCTGAACCCAGGGCCACCGTGGAAAGCGGGTCCTCGGTTATGGTGATCGGAAGTCCGGTTTCCTCCCTCAGCAATTTATCGAAATTCTTCAACAGCGCCCCTCCGCCGGTTAGCACGATTCCTCTATCGACGATATCGGCCGACAATTCCGGCGGCGTCTGTTCAAGGGCTATTTTGACGTTCTCGACAATGGCATCGATCTGTTCTGAAATGGCGATTCGAACCTCTTCCGAGTCGATGGCCAAAATTTTCGGAATCCCGGATACCAGATCCCTTCCTTTGACTTCAACGGTTTCCATATTGTCCGGATCCGGGTAGGCATTCCCAATGGCCTTTTTGATCAACTCAGCGGTCGTCTCGCCGATCAGCAGGTTGTACTTTCGTTTGATGTACTGGACGATGGCTTCATCCATCTTATCACCGGCCACACGGATCGAGCGGCTGTAAACGATGCCGGCCAGTGAAATAACCGCCACCTCCGTGGTGCCTCCGCCGATATCCACAACCATGTTGCAGGTGGGTTCGGTAATCGGTAATCCGGCTCCGATGGCAGCCGCCATCGGCTCTTCGATAAGGAACACTTCTCTGGCGCCCGCCGATTCGGCGGATTCCCTGACCGCCCGTTTTTCCACCTGGGTGATGCCGGATGGAACCGCCACGATGATTCTCGGCCGAACAAAGGTGCGGCGATTGTGCACCTTTCGGATGAAGTGCCTCAACATGGCCTCGGTAACTTCGAAATCAGCGATGACGCCGTCCCTCATCGGCCGGATGGCCACAATGTTTCCCGGTGTCCTTCCCAGCATGTTCTTGGCTTCCTGACCGACCGCCAGCACCCGGTTCTTGGACCGGTTGTCGGTCCGGACCGCCACGACGGAAGGCTCTCTTAAAACGATCCCTTTCCCTTTTACATATACCAAGGTGTTAGCAGTACCCAGATCGATGGCCAGATCATTTGAAAAAAAGCCTAATATCGAATCCATTATGAAATTCATATTCCCTCATTATTCCATACACCGTCGCTGGTGTGAGGCATCCGGTTACTTTTATTTATCCGAACCCGAAACAGGTATCCGGCTCATGGGCAAAATACACGTAACTTTATAATTCCTTTGATAAATTTTATTTGTTAACAGAAAGCAAGGGTTAACACAAGAAAAAAGATTTGAAATTCTAACCGATCGCCTTGATGACTGCATCGTGCAGCTTCGGCCGGAATGCTTTGATCTTCACATTTCCTCTCGAGGGGTGAATGCGATTGGTCATCAGGACGACCGCGATATGGCGATGAAGATCCACCCAGAATGAAGTTCCCGTAAATCCAAGATGCCCGATGCTGTTTCTTGAAAAATACCGGCCGCAGCTAGACTCCGAAGGCGAAGGGGTATCAAACCCAAGCCCGCGCTCCCCCCTTGTTCCGCCGCTGAAACATGCCTTCAGAAGCTCGCGGTTAAATAAACGGGTTGTGGCGACGCCATAAAAATCAAGCAGGAGAGCCATAAGAAGGGC
>MGQD01000130.1:4553-4677 GCA_001797695.1 Deltaproteobacteria bacterium RBG_13_49_15
CGGCCGAAAAGACCCGCATGCCCGCCCACACCTCCGGAGGCATAAGCATTTTCATCATGCACCTTGCCGATGATGAGCTGATTTCGCCAGGCGCAAACCTCGGTTGCAGCAAAATTCTTTTTCA
>MGQD01000130.1:4705-6592 GCA_001797695.1 Deltaproteobacteria bacterium RBG_13_49_15
CAGCCCGCCTGTTGCGTTGTGATCAAGGCAGATCCGGCTGTAGATTTTTTTGTTTAAAAATCGATCTAGGGTAAGCCCGGCAATGGTCTCGGCCACCCATTCGAGCACCATAAATCCAAGATCGCTGTAAATGCAATTCGAACCGATGGGATAAACCAATTTTTCATCTATCAAAAATGCTCTCAGTTTTTCTTTCCTATTTGATGGCGGCTCATCAGCCAGTTTCAGAAAGTACGGGCGATAATCCGGAAAACCCGAGCGGTGAGCCAGGAGATGACGGATAGTGATCGCATTTTTGTCTTCTCTCTTAAAATCATTTAGAACCGATGCAACGGGAGTATCGAAATCGATCTTCGAACTTTGAATGAGATGAATGATCGCCAGGGTGGTTGCCAGAGGCTTGGTCAGCGACGCGAGATCGAAAACAGTATCGACTGTCATTTTCTTTCCGGAAAAAAGATTTGAAATCCCGTAGGCTTGAAAAAACCGAATTTCGTTCCTTATCGAAACCAGAAGCACCGCACCCGGAAAAACACCGTCCGCAACCCCCTGACTCATGAGGTTGTCGACTTCTTTCATTTGCCGGATATCACTCATTTGAATCCGGCAGGGTGGCGCATTGTGCAAATTGCACCGATCCTTTTTCCGAATCGATAGCGGCCTGGGCGCCTATAGGAATCGTCATGTTTTCTTTTTGGTGGCCGATCTCGAACCCGGCCATGATTGGGATCGGTTCACCCCCAAAAATCTCTTCCACGATCCGAAAAATCCGGTCTTGTTCCCCGCAATCGATGAATGACCCCAGGACTATCCCTGAAACGCCGTCAAAACATCCGGCAAGCCTCATCTGGGTCAGCATCCGGTCGATTCGATAGTCCTGTTCCCCTTTATCTTCCAAAACCAGAATAGACCCTCCGAAACGGGGCGAAAAAGGCGTTCCGACCAGATGACACAGGGTCGTGAGGTTTCCTCCCAAAACCCTTCCTGATGCGCGCCCGTGGCGGATCACTTTTCCTTTTCCGGGGAATATGTCAATCGCCTTATCCGATGATAAGGCCGATAAGAGACTTTCCTTTGTTTTCAGATCCGCTTCCCCCAAAGTAGTCAACACCGGCCCATGGAACGTGACCAGCCCGCATGCGTCGTATAGAGCATAAAGAATCGCCGAAATATCGCTGAACCCCACCACTGCTTTCGGATGACGGCGGATCAAATCGTAATCCAGCAGTGAAAGGATTTTCATGGACCCGAATCCTCCCCTGGCGCACATGATCCCCTGGATTCCCGGATCGGCGAAAAGATCGTTCAGCAAACCGGCCCGATGCGCATCCGAACCGGCAAGGTATCCGTTTTTCTCATAAAGCCCTTCAGGGATGACCGTACGAAAGCCCATGTCATTTAGAACATCAATGCCGGATTGAATCGATTCCTTGTCAAAAGAGCCGGATGGCGCGGCGATGCCGATGGCATCCCCGGGCCTTAGCCGAACCGGAAACAACGTCTTTTGCTCATGATGAATCATACGATCCTTGGAGTGCAAATGTATAAGCAAATCAATTAATTATTGTATCGAAAAATTTTCTTTGGATAGCACATCCCGTCTTGACATGACAAGATCAAAGTGTTAGCTTGCCCGTCGTCGGGGCGTGGCGCAGACTGGTAGCGCACTTGAATGGGGTTCAAGGGGTCGTTGGTTCAAATCCAATCGCCCCGACCAAGAAAATCTAAGAGATTAGGTTTTGATTAGAATCGTTTCGATCTGTTCCACTTGTTGAAAGTGCCGATCCCGGGTGACAAGCGTTCCTCCGGACTCCATGCAGCATGCGGCGATCCAGACATCATTGATGGGGATCCTCGTTCCTTTTCTCGATAAAGAAAAATAGATGA
>MGQD01000130.1:6607-6711 GCA_001797695.1 Deltaproteobacteria bacterium RBG_13_49_15
CCACGGTTCGGGTTACCGGAATGATGTCGATTTGGAGTTTTCGGATAACCTCCTGGAGCTTTTTTTCATTTTCAGCTTGTCGGCTTCCTCTCATGAACCCAAAG
>MGQD01000131.1:0-4725 GCA_001797695.1 Deltaproteobacteria bacterium RBG_13_49_15
CGTATTCAAATGCCCTGTTATCATTCTTTTTTTCTATACCTTGTCATGTTTTTTATGCAACTGCAGGGTAAAAAGGGATATGTCGATCATAAAGGAATCTGGGTGGATGGATTCCGGCGAAAACATCATGCCCCGGGAAAAGCGTGGGTTCCGGGACATTACGCCCCTCGCGGGCGCTGGATTCACGGCCACTTGAAGTAGAGCAGAAGCCGACGGATAGCGTTAACAACAGGGGCTTTCCTGTCTATTGCATCCGTGAAAGCCCCTGTTTGATGTTTTTCAAAAAAACTTGAACCGGTAACTATTCCAGCAACATCACCGTCATTCCCTGTTTCACGCTCCCTTGAATCACATCGCAGATAGCCAACTTCTCCTTAACCTTGGAAACCTTGATCTTCCCTAAAACCTCGATCTCCTGATCGAGCACTTCACCGGTCCCCGGATCTCTCATGACTTCCAGTTTCCCGACGTTAAAGGTCTGCCCTTCCGCCACACCCTCTCGCGTCCCCCGGTTGATATAGGCCTTACCGTCTTTAACGGTAATCACATCTGCCGTCCAGGGGATATCCTCGAGCTTGGAAATCAGAAATAAAACCCCTTCATCCACGGCCATTTCAACGGCTTTTCCGGTATTGGTCTTCCGGAAACCACCCACATCTCCTGAAAATCCCCCCTTGTCAATCCCCACGGAAAGCCCTTGTTTGGTAACCTTTCCGATACATTTTTTAGAAGCAAGCACCTGGCCGGTGCTCGAATCGATGATGTACATGACCGTATTGATTTCAGCCGTACCTCCGCTGACACCCAATCGGATACCGCCAAAACCGACCCCGGCCCCTCCTCCTGATGTTCCGGGATCAAAATGGGTGATTTCTCCCTTAACTAAAAGCTGCGCCGGTGTCATCTGCCCTTTCACGACCTTCTTGCCGCCTCCGGCCGCCCTGCCGCTTGCAGCAAAATCCTGTTCATCGAGCGCATCCTGGCGCATGTCCTTTTCCCCCAGAACAATGAATTTCCCCGAATTGTTCAGACTGTCCGTCAAAACCGCTCCCCAGGCGTCCCCCAGATCCCACTGTCCCCGCCAGTTGGACCGGTTTTCAAACCTTGAAACCATGATCGAATAGCGCATCCCTTTTTGTTCAGCCGCTGCCTGTGCCGCAAAAAACACGGTCATGCAGAACAGCATTGCAACCATCACCCGCTTTTTTTGATTGATCATATTCTCCTCCACGGTTTAAAATATCAAATTAATGGATTCCCTTGTTCTGATCTAACACTAAGAAATCTTTTTCGACCTGTCAATCCCACTTTGAGCTTGACTTGGTTTGGCACCCAAATTATTCTCTTTATAAATAGGCATTTTTTCACCGGATTCACCCTAATCATATGAGAGGCCGATGAATCGACTTTTTTCATTGATTCCAGCGATACTCTTATTTATGGGATGCATCAACACCGACCTTCGGATTCAAGTCCGATTCGACCAGCTCGAGGGGTTGGAAAAGGGATGTCCAGTCTATTTCAACGACAACGTCATCGGAAAAGTCGAAGCGATCTCCCTGGATAACGAGAGACGGCATATCGCCGATGTGATTATTAAAAGCGAGTTTGCGCCAAGCGTTACGGAATATTCGAAGTTTGTGGTCTCCCATGATCCCGGATTCCCCGGAAAAAAAGCGATTGAGGTTTTTCAATCAAAAGACGGAGGGGTTTCTCTGAAAAAAAATTCGCTTGTTATCGGTTCCAACCGCATGTCGGCCCTTCTGGATCGAATGCAAAACGACGTAAAATCCGGGATGGAGATCATCAAGGAAAAGATCGAACGCTTTTCAAAGGAGTTGCGCTCCCTCCCTGAAAAAAATGCGGTAAAAAATTTTGAAAAAGAGCTCCAGCATATATATGATGTCATGAAAGGGTCCAGCGAAACCGTTCGGGAAACGGTTAAAAAGGAACTCCTTCCCCAGCTTAAAAAGGAACTTGAAGATTTGAAAAAACGGTTAAAGGAGCTCGGGCGGGAAGAAGAATCGAAACCCCTCGAAACTCAATTCGAAAAGATCACAACTCTCTAGAATTCATCGCAGGGTGCGATCGTACAGGAATCGCAAGGCTAAGATACCGATCCGCTTCACAAAACATCAATTTTTGGTCCACCATCAATTTCAAAAACAACATCACCTTAGGTTGAGAAAATCCTTCAAATCGATTTAAGATCTCGGAAAGACTTCGGTGCCGGTCGCAATAAAGGTAAATCATCCGGCTGGTTTTGACCAATCGATGCATTAAAATCCGGGCATCCGGGGTTTTTTGACGGATCAGTAAAAAATCCCGACCGTCCCGGTAACTGAGAATCGGTTCTCCGGACGGATCCTCTTTGAGCCTGTCATATATTTTTTTCCACCATCTTAGCCGCTCCCTGACCGGACGCCACAGCTTCCGCTGATGATTGAGGTCTCCACGATACCCCTGAATTATCATCGGCGCCCCTTTTGCGATTCGTGATGGAAACAACCTCGCATAATTGGGGTGGTTAAACACCGCACTGATGCCGAACCCCGATGGATTCTTCCAAGCCGGGCTGCCGATCCCCAGCCAGAAGTGAACGCCTTTCAGCGGACGGTAAGGGTATGCCACTTCCAGGCATCGCAAGGTCTCTTCCACGTCAATCCGGTCGCTACCGGGAAAACATAAAATCAAATTTGAAACATTCTGAATGCCGAGCTCTTCGCATCTCTTCATGATTTCAAGATTCAAAATGGCGCTTGTCCCCTTGTTGATTTTTTTTAAAAGTGAGCTGCTCAACGCTTCAATCCCCACCTGAAGTTCCCTAACGCCCGCTTCCTTCATGAGTGTAAGAAGTTTTTTAGGGGTTGTGGCCCGCACCTCACAAAACAGATGATAATCTTTTTCCTGTTCGGAGATACTCTTAAATAGATCCGCCGAAATCCGCTCCGGAATGAGATTATCCGCAAACGCAATGGATAGGACCTTGTGCGTTGAAGTTAAATAATTCACTTCGGCGGCCACCTGTTTTGCTTCCTTCGTCCGGTATCCGGCCCATTGAAGGTTCAAGTTGCAAAAGGCGCACCCTTTTTGACCATTTAAAGGGGAAGCTTTCCTCCACAGGCACCCTCTCGAAATTTCGGCGGGAAGCACTGGAAAGAAACGTTGTTTCGGGGTAAACGTTTTTAACATTTCAAAATAGTCACTGTAGTCCGGAATTGGAAGTGCGGCAAGATCCTTCATCTGTTGGAACGATGCCTGATCGCGGTTTTCCGGATCGTTTTTCCGGCTGACTCCGGGGACGTCCGGCCATCGGCTTTCGTTTCCATCAATGAGATGCGAGATCATTTTACTTAAAGGAAGTTCTCCTTCGCCGCTGATGATACCGTCGATTTCAGGAAATACGTTGAAAAAATTCCGATTAGCAACCCCAGAAAATGTGGATCCGCCCACAACGATCTGAATGCCTGGATGCGCTTTTTTGATTTGCCGGATAAAATACAAGGAAGCGGAAAGCTGGCACAGACATATTGAAAATCCGGCAAGGTCAAACGCTTCCCAACAAATCCGGGAGATTTCGCTCTCCGTAATTTCTTTTACCCGCTCCACAAGTCCGGCAAATGCCAACCGTTTAAGGGAAGCACTCCCTCTCCTTTTACTTCTAAATAATTTTTCAATATCATCCGACTTTTCCGGGAAGAGCATGGCCGCATAAACGGTTTCCGCCAACCATGTCCTTTCCGAAAGCGCATGGTAAACCGGATACCCGACCCCTTCAGCTACGGCCAGATAGGAATGGCGGGCCTCTATGTGAATTTTCGGAAACCGGGATCCGATATAGGATTTGAGGGCGCCGATCTGAATGGAGGGGCGGTTATACAGGGGCCAGGGGGTCGAGACAAGTATCAGCCCCTTGAACGGTTTTTGGTTCTTTTCCTTCATTGACGATCATCAGGGTCGAGAGCGGCGGCGTTAAAAATGAACCCTCTATCGCAACGATTCGCCGGATTCTCGATTACGCAAAAGGATACCAGTGGACATTATTTTTTAAGGCATCTTAATTTTGCCAGATCTTCAGCATATCCATAAAGATGTAACCCCTTGCTTTCGACGATCATCTCCCCGTCTTTTACGCCGATTTCAGACGCCATATATTCCTTCAGGTTCTGAATGGCGGCCAGATTTGCCGGAAGGGCATTCCAGAGGTCCCAGGATCGGAAATAGACAAAAAAATATAGGGTGTCGTCCTGAATGCGGGTATCGATATGCCTCAGGCACGGAGGATCGAGAAGCGTTTGGTCGGATGGATGAGCTACCTGCAAAACCATTTGGTTGTTACGCGCACCGAACTTCCGATACGTTTCGATTATCCATTCGATCTGATTCAAATATAGAGTGCCGTTTTCCTCAAAAACGATCTTTCCGTCGATATGGCGCCGGTCGATGATTTCTGTTTTTTTAGACAACCACCAGGACAGTTTATCCCCGGTAATCGGAACCTTCGTTAATCTTTCTCCATAGGTATAAGATTCACCCGCCTCTTTTCTCGGCGACATAAGGTATTCGATATACCCGCGTTCGTAAGCCCCCCCTCCGTAAATATAGTCATGTTCAACCGGATTCGGGATGCCGCAGGACGGGGGGATGTCGGGAATTAAAGGGAGGGCTCCCGGAAATGCGACATGTCCGATAAAATAATCATATTCAAGACGGGTTTGGCCGGCA
>MGQD01000131.1:4739-11068 GCA_001797695.1 Deltaproteobacteria bacterium RBG_13_49_15
GATTTGAAACCGCCGACCGACTTCCAGGATATCATAAACCGCCTGAAACCAAAGGTCGGGAAGGTCCCTTGCTTCTATTTGATGGATATTCATAAATATTTTTACCTAAATTGAGCGTTTTAAATAATGACAAACAGGTTTTTAGAAATACATATAAATCGTTATCGTTTTAGAAAATCGTTTAGAAGAATTCCCAATGGGTGTAAATGATGGTCATTTTCTTTTGTCATTATTTAAAACGCTCATTTTAGGTTTAACTTGATTTGATCCGGGTATGAAAAAAGACGGTGCTTTCTAGATATCCAGGACACTGACTTCAAGTGCATGACTATAAATAAAATCTCTCCTTGGCTCGACCAAATCTCCCATGAGAATGGTAAAAATTTCGTCGGCGTCCATGGCGTCTTCCACCTTGACCTGAAGCAACGTGCGGCTTTCCGGATTCATGGTGGTTTTCCACAATTGCTCGGGGTTCATTTCCCCCAGCCCTTTGTATCTCTGAATGACCAACCCTTTTTTTCCTTCTCCCATGAGATGGTCAAAAAGCCCCTTTTTCGTGTCGATCCGGATCGGATCTATCTGTTTTTCTTTATCGATAATCGTAAAGATGCCATGATCTTCTTTAAAAAGCTTCTTTCCGGCAATGAGGCATTTTTGAAAGTCCGACGAAAAGACCAGGCTTTTCCCGATCATAACGGTTGACGCTCCGGCATTTGAATTCGTTGAAGGGGTTACGCTTTTCCCCTGGGGTTGCGATGGCTTGATTAAAAATTCAAAGGAATTTTTCTTTTCGCTCCATAACAGGTCTCCGGCTTCGTATCCCTGGCGGATGAGTTGCTCTCTTAGGCCGGCCATCGTTTCCTGTTCCTGTAAAAAGCGCTTTTCTTCAATCCCCGCCTTGATCAACAACTCCGTCAAGGATTCCGGAATCCCTTTCGGCTCCAGTTTTTTGATGCTTGAAAAGTATTCGCTTAAATATCCCACAAATAGATAGAGCTGATGTCCGGAAAGGGTTGACCCGCTTTTTTCGATTTGAACGCTGATATGATCGCAGATCCGCTTTAAAATATGGTCGTTTAATCCGGTTTCATCTTTGAGATAGGTTTCGCCCTTCCCTTTTCCCACTCGAAATAGGGGGGGTTGAGCGATATATAGAAACCCTTTTTCGATGATTTCATGTAGCTGCCTGTAAAAAAAGGTCAACAGCAGAGTCCGGATATGCGAGCCGTCCACATCCGCATCGGTCATGATGATGACTTTATGGTATCGGATCTTGTCGATGCTGTACTCCTCGCTTCCGACCCCGGTCCCGAGTGCGGTGATGATGTTTTTAATTTCTTCATTGCTCAATATTTTATCGAATCGGGCTTTTTCGACGTTTAATATTTTTCCTTTTAAAGGCAAAATCGCCTGGAATCGCCGATCTCTCCCCTGTTTCGCGCTCCCTCCGGCGGAGTCCCCTTCCACAAGAAACAGTTCCCGGGTGGACGGTTCGGTGTTCTGGCAATCGGCCAGCTTTCCCGGAAGCGTGGAATCCATCAATGCCCCTTTTGTCCTGGCAATGTCTCTGGCTCTTTTGGCGGCATCCCTTGCGCGGGCAGCATCAACCGCCTTTGCTAAGATGCGCTTGGCGATCGCAGGATTTTCTTCAAAAAAGGCGCCGAGTTTTTCATTAACCAGCGATTCTACCAACCCCTTGATTTCCGTGTTTCCGAGTTTGGTCTTGGTTTGGCCTTCGAATTGGGGGTTTTTAATCTTGACGCTGATAATCGCCGTAAGCCCTTCCCGCACATCATCGCCGGTTATTTTTGCCTGCACGTTTTTAGGGAGAATGCCATTTGTAGAATATTGATTGATGGTTCGGGTCAGCGCCGCCTTGAACCCGATCAGGTGGAACCCCCCTTCAATCGTATTGATGTTATTTGCAAATGAAAAAAGCTTTTCCACAAAGGTGTCGTTATATTGAATGGCGACCTCGATTTCGGCGCCGTTTTTCGCCCCTTCAATGATGATCGGTTTGTGAAGCGGGGTGTGTCTTTTATTCAGATATTCGACAAAGGACCGGATCCCCCCTTTATATAAAAATTCTTCCTTCTTGTCGGATCGCTCGTCTTCAAGGATGATCTTCAGGCTTTTATTTAAAAAAGCGAGTTCTCGCAACCGGCGGTTGAGTGTTTCATAATTAAAATTATCGGTGTTTAAAATATCGGTGTCGGGTTTAAAATGAACACTTGTCCCCTGTTTTTTCGTGGTTCCGATCACCTTCATTTCACAGGTTTTTCCGCCTCTCTCAAATGTTTGATAGTAAATCTGACCCTCGGAGAAGACCTTGACTTCTAAAAACCGCGAAAGAGCGTTGACGACGGAAACGCCGACACCGTGAAGCCCGCCGGCGACTTTATAGGATTTGTCGTTGAATTTTCCTCCGGCATGCAATTTGGTCATTACGACCTCGAGTGCCGGCACCTTTTCCGTTTTATGGATTCCTACGGGAATCCCTCTTCCATTGTCCTCCACGGTTATGCTGTTGTCGGTATGAATGATCACGTTAATCTGATTGCAATACCCCGCCATGGCTTCATCAACGCTGTTATCAACAACCTCATAGACAAGATGATGAAGCCCCTCCATGTCGATGTTTCCGATATACATGGAAGGTCTCATTCGAACGGGCTGAAGCCCTTCAAGGACCTCAATGCTGTCGGCGTCGTACGTATTAACCGGTTCCATTACAATCTCATCGGCATGATAACACTTAAAAATCGCTTATCCGCCTTCCCTTCAACAAAACAGGGTCTTTCTTCGTTAATGATGCAAAGACGTATCTCTTCTTCATCAATGACGCTCAGCATATCCATAAAATATTTCGGGTTAAAAGCGGCTTCATATTTCGGCCCATCGTAGACGATATCCATCTCTTCCTTCGATTCACCCAGATCCGGATTCGTTGTCGTTACGGTAAATCGTCCATCGGTGATATTGAATATGACCCCTTTATACGCATCTGACGACAGGATGGACATCCGCTTGAGCATCATTAAAAAAACATGGCGGTTGATGACCATTTCCCGGCAATTTTCTTTGATGATAATGTCTTCATATTTTGGAAAACTCCCCTCCAGAAGCCGGATTAAAATGGTTTCATTTTCCTTTTTGGCAACGAAATGGTTATGAATAAAACCGATACGAAGGGGGCCTGCGGAAGGTAAAAATTTTTTAACCTCATTTAGCCCTTTTTTTGGTATGAGGATACAGATTTCCGAAGGGAATGGAAAATCCTTTTCAAATTCATAGTCCACGGTGGAAAGCCGGCTTCCGTCTGTGGAAACCATCCTTAATGTCTTTTTTTTCCTTGATATTTTTTCAAAGAAAACCCCATTGATATGGGCCCGCCGGTCGTCTCCGGGGGATCCTATCATAATGGTTTTATCGATCATGCGCCCCAATTCCACAGAATCGATCTCAAAGTCATTGGTATCTTCGATCCGCGGTATTTCCGGAAAATCGTCCGGATTCATTCCGACAATCCGGTATTGCACCTTCTGTTTTCCAATCTCGATCCAACGATTTTCAATCTCATAAAAATCTACGTCATCGCTTGGAAAATCCCTTACAATTTCATATAGTTTTCTAGAGTTGATAGCGGCTTTTCCAGCCGATCCGATACTTGCCGGATACCGCCCCCAGAAGCCGGTTTCAAGGTCCGTGGCCATTATGGTAATGTCATTCTCGTTTGCCTGAATTAAGAGATTTTCGGTGATGGCCAATCCGCTTTTTCTTCCGGTAATCCCCTGCAGCCGTGATAAGACTTCAAGAATATCGCCTTTCTTAACTGAGAATTTCATGGGATTTCCTTATATTTATAAAATAAATAGAATTAATAAATAATATGGAGTGCTCATAACTCCAATAAACGGATTTTGATCTGTTTTTATTGAATAATGACAAAAGACTAATGAACATTGTTGTGTTTATAAAAGGTTCAAAAAAAGCCACTTATTAACACCCTTCCGATGTTGTTACATAACTTGATTCACCATTGACACATTATTAACAGGGATTGACTCAACTAAAATTCGCTGCCGTCTCGCCGCTTAAGGGTTCAACTCAATTAAAAAAAGTTGATCTAAATACCATATATTGTGTTCATTTTTATGTCTGTTTCTATATATCCCAAAAATAGATATAATACAAGGATATTTTTAATAGCATAAAGATTCCTTCGAAAATAAGTAGGATACCGGTTAAAACCAGTAGCCTGCAGAGGAAGGGGTCGCTTGCCCGCCTCTGGCAGGTAAGTGTTGAGCCATTCAGGCTTTTCTTGACACCTTCTATCATTTCTTTCTATTAAGGACTGATATCAAGACCGATTGACAGGATTGAAAATCCATCCCATGAAATTTATCGCCGACCTGCACGTCCACTCCAAATTCTCGAGAGCTACGGCGCCTCATCTTGACCTGGAACATCTATATGCCGCTGCCAATATCAAAGGGGTAACGGTTGTCGCAACGGGCGATTTTACACATCCGGCATGGTTCTCGGAAATAAAGGAAAAGCTTGTTTCATCCGGAAACGGGCTTTTCAAATTAAAAGAGCGGTATTCAGAAGAAGCAAAAAAAGATATTCCTTCATCATGCAACGGCGATGTCCGCTTTATTTTAGAGAGCGAAATCAGCAACATATACAGGAAAGCGGGTAAGACCCGAAAAAACCACAATCTGATATTCTTCCCGGATCTCGAAACAGCTGAAAAATTAAATAAAAAACTCGATAAAATCGGAAATATCCGGTCGGATGGAAGACCGATCCTGGGGTTGGATCCCCGGAACCTGCTTGAAATCGTGCTCGAAATTTCGGATCGTGCATTTATGATTCCGGCCCATATATGGACGCCATGGTTTTCTCTTCTGGGTTCCAAATCCGGATTCGACTCTCTTCGTGATTGCTTTGAAGACCTGACGAAATATCTATTTGCCGTTGAAACCGGCCTTTCGTCGGATCCGGAAATGAACCGGCGGGTTTCAAGCCTGGATCCCTTCACGCTTGTCTCCAATTCGGATGCCCACTCCCCGGCGAAGCTTGCCCGTGAGGCCAATATATTCGACACCGAACTTTCCTTTGACGGAATCCGAAACGCACTCTCAAATCAACACAGCGGCGGATTTTTAGGAACCTTCGAATTTTATCCGCAAGAAGGGAAATACCACCTTGACGGGCACAGAAAATGCAATATCCGCTTTAGACCTGAAGAGAGTGTTCTTCATCAGGGAATATGTCCGATCTGTAACAAGCCGTTGACGCTTGGTGTATTGCACCGGGTTGAAGAATTGGCCGACCGGAAAGAAGGAGAAAGACCGGAAAAAATCCGTCCGTTTTATCGGATGCTTCCATTAACCGACATCCTGGCGCAAGTTTTGGAAAAAGGACCGGCATCCAAAACGGTTTTGGAACATTACCGGACCATTGTCCGAAAACTTGGGCCGGAATTGACCGTTTTATATGACATCCCGGAGGAAGGGTTCAACGCTCTGAAGGTTCCGCTTTTGGGAGAAGCGATTCGGCGGATGCGGGAAAACGAAATCGACATCCTCCCTGGTTTTGACGGTGAATTCGGAACCCTGCACATTTTTAGCGCCGGGGAACGAAAAGAGATCCTTGGTCAAAACCCTCTTTTTTTAGTTGAAGGGGCGGAAAAAATCCGGCCATCACATTCAAAAAAGAGCGGAACCTCCTTAACCTCTAACCGGGACAGGCCTTACAAAAAACCGAAACAATCCGAACCTGAAAAAGAGATCCTAACCGGCGAATTGACACCGCAGCAGGAGGCGATCGTGCGTCACGAAAGCGGATCGCTCATGATCGTTGCCGGACCTGGAACGGGGAAGACCCATACCATTACCAAAAGGATCGCCCACCTGATCCAAAACAAGGGGGTTTCTCCGGATAAGATACTGGCTATCACGTTTACCAATAAAGCCGCAGATGAAATGAGGGAAAGACTTCAACTCCTGTTGGGCGCATCTTATGGACTTCCCCGGGCAGCGACCTTCCATTCCTTTTGTTTGGGCATCATTAAAGAAGTCGAAAGAGGCTCTTGCGGACCGATGTTGATCCGGGTCATTGATGATCTGGAGCGAAAATCGCTTGTATCTGAAGCGATCCGGCTGTGGGTGGCGGAAGGGAATAAAACGAAAATAACGACGGAAGCGGCATCGGAACGGGTGGCGGCAGCCAAACAGCGATTGCTTGGGTCGAAAGATGATCTGACAGAAATCGTCTTGCCCGGCGAAATGGAATCGTTTCCACATATTTACAAGATTTACGAA
>MGQD01000131.1:11179-13435 GCA_001797695.1 Deltaproteobacteria bacterium RBG_13_49_15
ATGAGAATTTTCGCTCAAATCAGACGATTCTCAGTGCATCCTTTCAAATCATGAAAAACCACCAGTTGCATCCGTTTCTGTCCCCACCCTCCGGCCGGCGCCGGGGATCCCATCTGATTGCTGTGCTCGAACAGCGTTCGGAAAAGGAAGAGGCCCGCCGCATCGCTCAAAAGATTGAAGAAACGGCAGGAGGTGTCGGTTATTTTTCCATAGACTCGGGAAGGGTAGATGGAACCGATGCCGAAAATCCGGTCGGTTTTTCGGATATCGCTGTTCTCTATCGGACCGGACGACAGGGTCCCATCATTGCCGGGGAACTCGAAAAGGCGGGGATCCCCTTTCAGATCGTCAGCAAAGTATCGGCTCCTCAACAGGTGACGGCGCTTGTTTCGCTCTTCAAGATCATGGAACATATGGGTTCTTTTATCGATTTGGAACGGACGAAAGATACGCTGAACTCCGGAATCGGAAAGAAAGGAATGGCGGACTTCACCAACTGGTGCTTCCGTAAAGAATTCGGTATGTTCGATGCCTTTGAAAAGTTGAACCGCTTCCCTGTTGAGGGGATGAGGCGAAATGAACAGCTTCAGTTTATCTCTCTGGCCAACAAGATCAGCCAAACGCGTGAACGGATGACTTCATTTTCATCTGAGGAAAAACTCCGTTTCCTGATGGAGCAATTTTTCCCTGAAAATGGATTTAATCAAGATCCAACATCGGATACCGCCTTAAACATCCTTCTTGATCATGCCGGGAGGCATGCAGCCGATGCCGGGGAATTCATCGCTTCGATCGCCCTTAAATCGGATCCGGATCTCTATGATGCACGCGCCGAAAAAGTATCGCTGATGACGATGCACGGAGCCAAAGGATTGGAATTTCCCGTGGTTTTTATCGCCGGTTGCGAGAACGGATTGATCCCGTATCGTCGGACGGAGCATCAACGGATCGACATGGATGAAGAGAGACGGCTGTTCTACGTTGCCGTAACCCGGGCCAAAGACCGATTGCTGTTAAGCTGGGCTAAAAACCGCACCATTTACGGAATACGCCATGCGCGGGAGATATCCCCTTTTATTATGGAAATGGAACAGGATCTTAAGGAATGGCATTCAGCAAAAAACAACCCCTTAAGAAAAAACCGGTCCACTCAGCTCCAGCTCTTCTAAACCGTGGAAAAAAATGATATCCTGTGAGAAGTGAAGCTCCCCGCTCTAAAGAGCGGGGCTTCCCGGCAAGGAAAATGTCTATTTTAGATAGCTTCCCTTGACCCCGTCTTAATAAGCCTAAGGCTTATTAAAAGGCGTGGCTTGCGGGAAGCAGACCGGTCAAGGGAGGATCGGATGGATTTAAGATGGGTATATATCACCGTCGGCAGCAAGGAAGAAGCTAGAAGGATCGGAAAAGTTCTCGTGACTTCTAAGCTGGTGGCTTGCGTCAACATATTTGACCGGATGAACTCCATCTATTATTGGGACGGAAAGCTTCAGGACGATACCGAAGCGGTGCTGATCGCCAAAACAACCCGAGAGCGATTGCCAGAGGTTTTCGAAGCGGTTAAGCAACAGCATGGCTACGAAATCCCCTGCATGATCAGCCTTCCCATAATGGAAGGATTTGATCCGTTTTTAAAGTGGATTGAAAAGGAAGTGGAACCCGGTTAACCTCTCTGCTTTTTTTCTGATGATGAAAATTGACCAGCACGTGTCGCGGTTATGGATCGGCATCATTGTCTGTCTTATCGGGTTGATCTTCCCGGGGGCTCCGGCAGCCGATATTTATAAATACGTGGACAAAGACGGCGTCCTGCACTTTACCAATGTCCCGACCACAAGCGGTTACACGCTTTATTTAAAGGAAAAGGCCGCTCCGGAAAAAGCTTCCAGCGCAGCAGAGCCCTACGACGACTATATTCAGGAAGCTTCTGAAAAACACGGCCTTTCGATCCCCCTTATAAAAGCGATCATAAAGGCCGAGTCGAATTTCAATCCCTGGGCGGTGTCGAATAAGGGGGCAAGAGGGCTCATGCAGATCATGCCTGATAATTTCCAGGCGCTCCGGCTAAAGGATCCGTTCAATCCAAGGGAGAATATCTTTGCCGGGGTTAAATTTTTCAAGGATATGTTAACCCGCTTTGAAGGGAACCTCCAGCATGCCCTGGCGGCGTATAATGCCGGACCGGAGGCTGTCGATCGGCATCGGGGGATACCCCCCATCAGGGAAACGGAAGATTACGTGGAGCGGGTGATGCGGTAT
>MGQD01000131.1:13451-19966 GCA_001797695.1 Deltaproteobacteria bacterium RBG_13_49_15
AGAAAATGAGATCACGATCGACCACGCTTTTTTCTATAATGACCGCCTGCGCCTTATTCCGGTTTTCGATCCGGACGGTTCCGCAAATCGTCACGCCTTTTTCAAAGCGCACATCTCCTCGGATGGTCAAGGATTCGCAATTCAACAACGACGGAACGCCGCTGGGAATCCGCTCCTCCAGGAGATCGATTTTTCCGTAATAGTCCGGATCAAGATCGATCCGGATCGTTTCCGTTGTCCGTTCCGGGTTCCAGATCAGGCGCTTTTGGGAATTAAGGATAAAGCAGTCGGAAGCAACCAGAAAAAGATCGTTGCATTTTTTCACCGGAACGAGACGGTTTTTCGGGACGATGACGGCGGTGGCCCCCTCAAAGAGTGAGATAGCAGCTCCGATCGCGCTTTCGACCTGATAGACCATCGGACTCCGGTCGTCGCGCGGATCCAGTGTCTTCCGGTTAAGAATAAGCGGGAGCGCCACATTTCCCTCTTTTTGAAGAAGACGGCTAAAAAATTTCAGGTTGATCCAGATGTTGTTGGTATTGAAGTACCGGTAGAAGCGGATGTCCTGGAATGCCGCGAGTTCATCTTTCGGACACTGGGCCGATTCACGCAGGATCAATCGGCTGTTGACATGTTTTGCCAGATGCCCTCCCTTGATGTCCGCAGGTGTTCTCTGGGCGACTTCCATCATAAACGGAAATCCGTTTGACGCAAAATATCCGAGCAGGGCTTCATCCATGTCGGCGCCCAGGTTGTCCGAATTCGAGACAAAAGCATACTCGATCCCGGAATCCGTCAAACGGGAAAGGGTTCCTGATTCGGCAAGGGCGATAAAGAGGTTTCCGTGCCCGGACGGGCTCCACTCCAGATCCGGGTTGTTCGGCCAACTGGCCGGAGCAAGGGTTTCCTGCAAAATTTTCGGAAATTTATGCTGCACGAAAAAAATGGGGGGGCGGACCGGATGAAGGGATAAAACAGCCTCAACGGTTTCCCGGTGGGTATTAAAGCTGTTCATCAGGACCAATTGAACATTCTGCAATTCGGATTGTATAATGATAATTTCCAAAAAGGATTTCCCGTCTTTTATGTTGATGAGCGATTTGGTCGTCTTGAGCCCCATGCTGGTCCCGAGACCGCCGTTTAGCACCATTCTGACCGATCGGGGGAGGGCTTTTCGTCCGGCGTTGGAATAATCGGCAATATTCCGGTAATCTTCAATTTCAGCCGGGTCGATGGGGCGGATATCGGCGTCACAGATTAATCCGGTTTCGCCGGATGCAATCTGGTTGTAGTAATACGAGAACGTATCGATGGCGATTTTAGGGAGACCCTCGTTTTGCATTTTCAAAACAAGGGCCGGGAGGTAATTTTCAATGGGGGTTAGGTCCATTGAATTCAGACGGGTGTGTCTTGAGTGGCACGGTTATGCGTACGGCCACAAAAAAAGGCCGGTACGTTCATCATAGGTTCTTTCATAAGGTTCCATAATCATTTCCAGAAGATCGAATTCAGCGTAGAACACCAGGGTTTCCGAAAAAAGATGCCCCCCGGTGAGGTTTCCTTTCTCATCTCCAAGGATGATTTTGGCGTGCACAAAGGGTTTTCCATCTTTTGGCGAGACGTTCCCGGTGCAGGTTAAAATGTCAAAAGATCCTTCCACTGTTCGGGTGACGTATACCTTTTGTCTCTGGTCAAAGATTCCGAACGTGGCTGACCGCACCGCTCCGATGATGCTGAAAACGCCCATCCGGACGGAATGTTGAATGCACATCCGAATGACGGATGCTATCAGGTCTTCACCTTCCGGAAGCAATCCGGCAAAGCGTCTTCCAGTGTTGTACGGTGCGACGATGTTCATGAGCATAAAAACAGAGTAGATGATGGTTTTCCCATACCACAAATGCGAAAGGAATCAAGGCTCAAATTTCCCGGGGATGTAAAAGGGGTTCACCGGGCGGAAGGGGCAACAAACGCGGGAAATCATCAGCGCAGGATCATACATTTTTCCGGATTTAAAAACAGGTAAAGCTCTTCCCCTTCTTCCTGAGGTATATGATGGGGAATCTGAACCCTGATCATCGAGTTGCCGATTGTTACAAACAAGTATAAAAAGTTTCCAAGATAGGCCTTGTGGGCGATGACACCCTTGAACAGGTTCTCTCCGGCGTGCGGCGCTTCTGTAAATGCTTCCACGTCTTCAGGGCGAATGGAGGCATTTACCTTCGCTCCCAGGGTTGTATCCGCGATGACGTTCGTCCGACACCGCATCTTTTCGCAAAATTCGGTTCGTACATATACGGTATCCGAGTCCCTCGGCATATCAACAATTTCCCCGGAAATGAAATTCATGGTTCCGATGAAATCGGCGACGAATCGATTGGCGGGTGCTTCATAGATTGCGAGCGGAGTGCCGATCTGTACGATGTTTCCTGAATTCATGACGACGATTCGATCTGAAATAACCATCGCCTCTGCCTGATCGTGCGTGACATAGACCGAAGTGATACCCATCCGCTTGACCAGGCTTTTAATTTCAAATCTCATTTTTTCTCTGAGCTTGGCATCCAGGTTGCTCAGCGGTTCGTCCAGAAGAAGCACTTTCGGATTTCTTACAAGGGCCCTGGCAAGCGCCACCCGCTGCTGTTGTCCGCCGCTCAATTGGCCCGGGTATCGATCTTCCAGTCCGGCCAGCCCGACCAACTCCAACACCTGTTGGGCCCTTTCCCGGATTTTTTGCTTTGATATTTTTTGAAGTTTCAACCCATAGATGATATTGTTATATACCTTCATATGCGGCCATACGGCGTAATTTTGGAACACCATGCCGATTCCTCTTTTTGAAGGCTGAACAAATCCTCCAAGAATCATCGATTTTCCGTCGATCAGGATGTCTCCCTCTTCAGGCCTCTCCAATCCGGCGATACATCGCAAAGTCGTTGTCTTACCGCATCCGCTCGGCCCAAGGAGCGTCAGCATTTCTCCTTGTTTCACTTCGAGCCGGATATGGTTGACCGCCACAACTTTCCTGTACCGCTTGAACAGGTTTTGGATCTCTATAAATGCCATTGACTTGATCTCCTTAATCCGCACTCCTAACTTTTATCCAAATTGCCAAGGCCGAATGATATTTGATTCTTCATCGAACGCCCGGACCCCAGGCCGCTTTTAGAATCCCTCCGCCGATTCTGGCGATAATCAGCAGTAGGATAAACGTGATCACGATCATCAGAAACGCCATAGCAGCGGCGATTCCGAACTCCATGCCGCGGTGCCAGTTTAGAAAAATTCCGATGGGGAGCGTTTCCCAACCTCCCCGATAAAGGAATATCGCGGTTGATATCTCCTGGAAGGCCATAATGAAAAACATCACTACGCCGACGAGCACGCCTTTGATCAACAAAGGGAGAGAAATGTTTAGAAACGTTCTGAATTTTCCCGCGCCCGATACTTCCGAGGCCTCTTCAAGCGAAATATCCAACTGCAGGTATGAGGAGTGAGCCATCCGCAAAAAATAGGGGAGTCTTCGTGCAAACAGAGCCAGCGGCATGATGATCCAGTGTGTTGCCAGGGGGATTCCTTTCCAGAAGGCCAAAAGGTAGCTTACGCCGACCGCCATTCCCGGGAAGGCGAGCATCAGCGTAATCACAAAATCGAGGGCATCTTTCCCCCGAATACGGGTGCGGACAATGAGATAGGCGGCCGGAAGCCCGAAGGCGATCCCGAAAATCAGGGCTAATCCACTAAAAACAAAAGAGTTTTGCAGCAAAAGAGGTGTTTCCATGAGGATGACTCTGAAGTTGTCGAGAGTCCAATAGGTCGGAAACGGCTCAAATACCCACCGTCGTGAAAAAGCGGCCAAGCCCAACACGATCGGAATCAGTAAAACGAGCGCGGCAAGAAAAAGCATGTACAGGTAAGAGAGGAATTTTATGGTTGCACCCGGCTCGATTACCCTTCCTTCAGACGTTGTACCTTTTGAAAGTCCGGTATACTTTTTCCGCTCAACCCACCACCTGGCAAGCAGAAAGAGCATGATGCAGACAAGGGAGGAAATAACGACCGCCACGATCCCCATATATTTTCGATGCATATCCGTGAAATGGTAGGCGATGTTGATGTAGGCGACCGAGGGGAGAAAATCGATCTGCCCCAGAATCAAAGGGGTGAGCCAGTCTGTAAACGGCCACAGAAAGACGATCACGGCGCCCGCCAGATAAGTCGGGGTGCAAAGAGGCAAGGTAACGGTGATAAATCTCCGGAATCCGCTTGCTCCTTCGACTTCGGCGGCTTCTTCAAAAGAAGGGTCTATGGTGGTGAACCCGGCGGAGAGGCTCAAGACGATAAACGGGAGAAGGTGTAAGGATTGAATAAACACCAGGCCGTGAAGCCCGTAGATCCAATTAATCGGCTTCTGGATCAACCCCGCATCCATCAGCAACAGGTTCAGGGTTCCAAATTTGCCCAAAAAAATGACGAATGCAAAAACGCCGGCGTAAGCGGGCAAAACGATCGGTAAAAGGATAAGCGCCGTGAAAAAGGTTTTCCCCCGCTGTCTGTATCGTGCCAGAATGTAGGATAGAGGTATCCCGAAGAGGGTGGTCGCCAGGAGCACCAGCGAGCTCAAGACCAGAGTGTTTCCAAAGGTTTTAAGGTAATATGTATCCTGGAAAAATTCGAGGAAGTTGTGTATGCCCCAACCGGTGGATCCTGCGATTTTGAAACTTTCGAGGACGAGAATGGATAACGGGTAAATCACAAGAAAGGCGATGATCAGCCATAGAGACGACGTCAAAAATAGATTGCCGCGGGACATGTTGCATCCTTTCAAACGATTACAAGAAATGCGGACGGGGTAGAACCCGCCCGCATTTCAAACCCGGAAAGGTTTCAGGGCTTGGCAAGTATGGCGCGTGCCTGAGAGGCGGCTATGCGGGCTGCCGCATAAGCGCCATCCGCCTCAAAGAGTTTTCTGGCTTCTTTAATTTTCGCCTCAGCCGTTGTAACGTTCACTTTATTGGCTTTTGCTGCATTGACTTCTCCCTCGACTTCTTCAATCAGGAACAGACTGCTTTTCAATTCGCCCCATTTCCTGTAGATCTCGTATTCATAGTAACGGTTGACTTCGTCCCATCTCTTTGTGGCGAAATCAAGGTCGTATTGGATGAAGCCCACTTTCAGATCCCAGAAAGTGTCAACGCCCAGTGCCTCCCTGGCATGCTTGGCCATGGCAACCCCTTCTTTTTCCCAAACGGAAAATTTGATGTCCGTCCTACCCGGGAAATAGCCCCCTTCCAGCACGTATTTCTGACCCTCCATGCTGAAAAGCCAATCCAAAAAGATCTTCCCTACGGCCTCATTGGGCGCATTTTTGAGCAGCGCTACGGCCTCAGGAACCAGAGTGGTTTTATCAGGAAGCAAATCGCGGACAGGGTAGCCGTCCCTGCGCGCGGTCATCGCGGTAAATTGGGGCACCGCAATCCCAATGGGGACCTCTCCACGACTCACAAGCTGGGAAGTATCGGTGCTGCCCGTGGAAAACCGGGCCAATTGAGCCGCAAGCAACCTGTTCATCGCCCAGCCCTCTTTATCACCGAATCCCTGCAGGAGTATCTCAACAACCTCATGCACTGTACCAGAAGCATACGGCAGTGTCTGAACGATGTTGCCTCTGTATATCGGATTCTGCAGTTCCTTCCATGTTTTCGGGGGAGGAAGCTTCAGGGCTTTCAGGACTTTCTCGTTGTATAGGTTGGTGACGATCCAAGGGGAAAAGCAGGTCCATAAGCCGGCATCATCTTTTACCTTCATGCCGTGCCATTCGGCGGGAATTTTATCCCAATCCTTGGGTTTGTAAGGGATGATGCGCCCCTCTTTTTTTAACACTTCATGCGCCGGAGCGCCTGCGCCCAAGAAGATGTCGGCATCCGGCTTGTCACCCCAGGCTCTAACTTTATCCACGCAGACCGGCCATCCGCCCGGATGCACGAATGTGATCTCCACATCCTTATTATAAGTCTTCTTGTAATACTCCTTGAACCCCTTCATCAGGCTGTCGGCCAGTTCTTTGTAGACGGGACCGACCCAGCCGACTTTATCCGCAGCCTGCACGTTATTAGGTAAAATCGGCAGCAGAATTGCCATGGAAACGATAGCGATGATTGCGGCGCTCAAAAGATTTTTTCTCATTTTGACCTCCTGTATTGTGGAATTACAATGCCGGAAAAACCGATGGTTTCTGATTTACCATCACCTCCTTTTCAAAATTGGCGTTAAGCCTTCTTGGTAAGCCGAGCTGCTTCGGAATCGAATCCCGAAAACAGGAATATAGTGTAAACAGTATGGCCAAAGTTGAGATGTCTGTCAAGAAAGGATGATTTTCCGATGCTTGTATTGTCAAAAGTAAGCTGCTGGCGGGGATTTTTTAAAACCCCTCCGGCAGTTGTGTACTCAAATTAACCCTGAAGTTGTATAAAAACATGACAAGGTATAGAAAAAAAGAATGATAACAGGGCATT
>MGQD01000132.1:0-10912 GCA_001797695.1 Deltaproteobacteria bacterium RBG_13_49_15
AGCAGGTCCCCCAATTGATGGCTGACCTCGGCGCAGTCATCCAGGGTCACCCCCCTCTCCCGGTCCATGTAGATCCGCACCAGCCAGCGGGTTTTCATCTTCACGCACTCCACCTTAACCAGCTCCATCCCTACCGAAGCGAGGAGCGGTTCCGCCAGTTGCCAGATCTGTTCTTCATGAGGCTGCATAAAAATACACCCTTATCAAAAAAAAAGTGGGCTTTAGCCCACTCATCAAAACCTGCCGATGATTTTCGCGCTTACTAACACACTGCTACCGCGATTGCAAGGGGAAAAACGGATTTTCCCGGCGCCCCGCCCCCAGGGCCGAAGGGAGCATGAAAATGGAGCGGGCGATGGGACTCGAACCCACGACGTCCAGCTTGGGAAGCTGAAAGCATATATTTACCCGCTTTTACTTGCGCGTCTTTATGATCACCTAATTTCAATAAGTTACAGTTTAATTATTTCCCTTGACATACCATAAAATACTTGTATATTGGTCTCGAAGGTTGGAAATACGGTTGGAATTTTGGTGTCCAGCTTTTGTGGGGGTGGAATATGAAGCGCATAAAGACAGAATATCCGGGTGTCTTCTATCGTGAAGCCATGAGGATCGGTGGCAAGGGAAAAGAAAAAGTTTATTATATCGTCTTCAAGAAGGATGGGAAAGTCTTGGAAGAAAAGGCGGGCCGTCAATATGCAGATGACATGACGGCGGCAAAGGCGGCCAGGATCAGAGCCGATAGAATTGAGGGACGCCGGGAGTCTCGGAAGGAAAAGCGCGAATCCGAAAAGGCAAAAAAGATGGGAGAAGCAGGGAAGTGGACTCTATCCCGGTTGCACGATGAATATGAAGCGCAACGAGCTCCATCCAAGGGAAAGCGAGTGGACAGTGGGTTTTTCCAAAAGCACCTGAGTTCATCCTTGGGCTACAGGGAACCCAATGAGATCATCCGCCTCGATGTCGACCGGCTGCGAATCGGGCTTTTAAAGAAACTGAAACCACAAACCGTCAAGCACGTGATGGCCTTGCTTCGGCGTTTGATTAATTTTGGGGTAAAACGACAACTATGCCCCGGAATCGGTTTCAAGATTGAAATGCCAAAGGTTGACAATCAAAAAACCGAGGACCTCGCACCGGATCAGCTCAAACACCTTCTGAAGGCCATGGGCGAATCGAAGGACATAGAGGCAACTAATATGCTCCGCATGGCCCTATTTACTGGCATGCGTAGAGGAGAATTATTCAAACTGCAATGGAGTGACCTTGACTTTGATCGGGGCTTTATCACGATCCGCCATGATCCTAAAGGCGGGGTAAGCCAGAAGATCCCAATGAATGACCAAACACGCGACGTCCTGAAGAAGCACCCTCAAACCGCAGATCACGTCTTTGTTACCAGCAAGGGGAAACCATTTGTCGACATCTGCAGGCGGGTTAATTCTATTAAAAAAGCGGCAGGGATACCGGACAACTTCAGGGCCTTGCATGGTCTGCGGCACGTGTACGCCTCTATGTTGGCATCCTCCGGACAAGTCGATATGTACACCCTGCAAAAGCTGCTTACTCACAAGTCCCCTTTGATGACGCAACGGTACGCCCACTTGAGGGATGAGACCTTGAGGAAGGCGTCGACATTAGCTGGCAACATCATTGAGCAGGCAGCGAAGGCAGAGGATCAGGACAGCAACGTTATAGGAGCATAGGGAAGCGCACCAATTCAAGATTGAGGGGGATAGGGAGGCCACCCGAAAAGCCGGAGAGTCCCGCCGGCTTCCCCTTCATAACCACGGGATGATTGCGAGGGGCGGCGATGTATTGGAAGAAAGAGCGCGATTCAGAAATTGAAGCAATTAGGGGCGTTATAGGCCGGATATTGAAGGCCCGAAATCCAAATATTATCGATTCTAATTCACGTGATAGCCTTACTTTAAAAATAGCCGAAACAGTTTGGATGCATCAGCAACATACCAAAGAGGATGGAAAAAAGGCTTTACTCCAAGATGCCCACGCCAGGAATGATGAGTATCTGAAACGCACGGCAGATCGAATACAAGACATTCAGCGAGACGCTAAAGGTGAAATCCTATCAAGCAGCCGACAATACAGTGGCCCTGCGATTAGAAAAGTAATGAAGATTCTGAGAGACGACCTTAAAAAGCAATTTGACCTTAAAAACTATCATGAAGATGTGAAAGGATTTCTTCAGTTCAATCCCCTATCTCATGCGTGGATAGACAGGGAAAATGAACTCATTTTTAAAATACAAGATTTGCTCGATAAATATAATCCGGGCTTATTTCCCAACTGGAAATCAGAAATAATATCTTCGATTTTCACGGAATGTAACCTCTGGCCGAATCAAGATCGAGATCAAGCATATGAAAGAATGCGAAAGCGCTTTCCTGCTGCTGAACTTAAGCGACGGGAAGAAGCGGATCTGCAACAAAAGGTTGCACAAGACCCTTTGTGTGAGCTGTGCGGTACCTTCAAATCAGAATGCAAGTGTGATCTTTTGAAGATTTAAAAAAACTTTCCCATCTAAAAGCCAGCGAAAACAAACCTCTTTTTTACTCGTTTATCTATAGAAAAACCAATCTCTAAAAACAATTTTCCCTATTAAAACAAATACTTGACATTATTTTAACCCTGTCTTACCCTATAATCGTCTTATGGAGTTTTTGTACTCAACATTAACAGGGAGGCAGAGAACATGGAAAACGTAGGCGAACTTTTGAAGAAACCTTTTTTGAATGAAAAGGAAGTGGCGGCGGTCACCGGCCGGGCAGTCTCTACCCTCAGAAACGAGAGACACCTTCGGCGGGGGTTTCCCTATTTCAAAATCGGGCGTCGGTCTGTCCGGTACAAACTGACGGACGTTCTCACCTCCATGGAGGCGCGGCGGATCAGCTTTGAAGAGGCCAGCCGATGACACCCCGCGCAGAGCTCAACCGGAAGGCTTTGCTTCACGACCAGGCGGCGACCCTTCTTCGACAGGACGCTGACCGCCACGAGGTCGAAGCGAAGCGGCTGAGGGAAGAGGCGGCGCTTTTGGAGGGACCGGAGCCATGAGCACCTTCAGCCCTTTCCTCCCGAACATGAAGCCTGAGGCACTTACCGAAAAGCTACCCAGTGACCATTGCCTTATTTGCGGGGCAGCTCCGGCAATCATAGGGATCTTTACGCCGGAAGATCCGACTGCCTGGGGTGCCAAGAACGGCAAGACCCGGCTGATCAGATATTGCCTATGCGATAAATGCCACGGCAGGCAGGAGACGCTGGAGAATGTTGAAAAGATCATCCGGGCCGAGCTCGCCGGCGGAGGTGTTACCCATGCAGAATAATTTCCTACAAGCGGCACTGGACTATGCCGGGCGCGGCTACTCAGTGATCCCGGTACGGGGCGACAAGAAACCTTTCATTTCCTGGACCGAGCACCAGAAGCGCCGGGCGACGGCGGAAGATATCCAGGAATGGGCTGCAAAATATCCCGGGGCCAGTGTCGGGATCGTCACGGGCGAAATATCCGGGATTCTCGTTATCGACTGCGACACGCGGGAAGGTTACGAGGCGATCCAGAAACTTCTCCCGGACGCCCTTCTCCTTCCTATCGCCCGAACGCCACGGGGCGGTTGGCACCTTTGGTTTCTTTACCCGGTGGGGAGCAAGATCACTGTTGGAATTGGAATTATCCCGGGTGTCGATTATCGCGGTGAAGGTGGATACATCATAGCGCCCCCATCGGTCAATGGCGACGGCAAGGGCTATACCTGGCAAGAGGGGCTTTCCCTGGAAGACGTCGAGCCAGCGCCGCTGCCTGCTTCTTTATATAATATTTTTTCTTTATATATAGAGGGGTGTGGTCAACACAGACCACAAGAGACCACAAAGACCACAGAAGACCACAATTTCTTTCACCAGGGACGCCGTGATAACGATCTTTTTCATGCTGCAAACTGTCTGATTAAAGGCGGTTGTGAGCTTACTTTTGCCGAACATGTTATTGATATTCTTGCAAGATATTCAGATCCGCCATTCCCTGAAAGTGAAATCAGAGCCAAAATTGACAGCGCCCTGAAGCGTGCCGAGAGTCGGGAGAGAAACCTTGCAGCGGAGATCCGGGACTGGATCATGACCACAGAAGGCAACTTCATGACCACAGATGTCCACAGGGAACTACAATTGACCACAAGAGACCACATGAAGGCGGCGGTCATGGCTTTGTCTCGATTATGCGACGGACCGAACCCATTGATTGAGAAGTACGGAAACAAGCGTGGCTGCTACCGCCGTATCGAAACCGACATTGAGCCCGTGAATTTCCTCACAGCGCCCACAGGAGAATTTCCTATCACCTGGCCGATGGATATTGATGACCATTGCATCATCTATCCGGGGAACATTGTCATTGTCGCCGGATCAAAGAGCGCCGGTAAAACATCATTCCTCTTGAATGTCGTTAAAAAGAACATGCACCAGCATGAGATCGTCTATCTCAATTCAGAGATGGGCGACACCGAATTCAGGAAGCGCCTGGAGCTTTTTGAGGATGTGCCCCTCTCTTCCTGGAATTTCCGAGCCTATCACCGGGCGTCAACCTTTTCAGACCTTATCACCCCGGAAAAGAAAATCTTCATCGTTGATTTCTTGGAGGTGACCACGGACTTCTGGAAGGTGGCACAATACATTCAGGAGATCCACAAGAAGCTGAAAGCGGGTATCTGCATCATTGCATTGCAGAAGTCAGAGGGCAGGGACGCTGGGCGCGGGGGCGACTTCTCCAAGGAAAAGGCGCGGCTCTATCTGAGCCTTGATTATCTCCACGATGAGAAGATGAACCGGATCAAGATCACCGATGCAAAGGCATGGCGAACAGACAGGAATCCACGCGGAATGTATCGCACTTATAAGCTCGTCAGGGGTAGCAGGTTCATACCTGTTACTGATTGGAGGGATTGAGGCATGGAAAATTCAGCTGAAAAGGAGAGGGCAATGGCCACACAAAACATAGAACGGAGGGTTGAAAAATTAGAGGAACATTTAAGCAAATCTGACAAGCCGGAAACCATCGAGGAGATGTTCAGATCCATGGAGCGCGGCGCTTATGGACCTGTCAGCGTAGCGTCCATCACGGCATCGATTCTATCCAATGGCGGGAGCGGGGAACCCTTACGAGGGAAGAGATTACCCGATGAGCTCATAGACCACTTTGTAGAAGCGATCAAAAAAGGGAATGCCGAAGAAAAGGTGAACGAAAATTGACGAAAAAGAACAAACAGGAGGGGGGGCTCACCGATCGCCAGTTGAAGGCGATTCCCCATCTTGTCGCATCAACCAGCCAGGATAAGGGGTGCAAGGCGGCCGGAATTTCTCGGGGTACATTGCATGAATGGCTCAAGGACCCCTCCTTCAAGGCTGAATTCAAGTCTCAAAGAGACCAGGTGATCGAGGGCGCTCTTGATCTGCTAAAGGGACACATTAGCGGCGCCGTCGAAGCGCTGGTTGGTCTTCTGCCCACTAAAAACGAATATTTACGGAGATCCGTAGCAAACGACATCATCGAGAGTGTTTTACGAGGAAAGGAGCTTGAAGACCTCGAAAGGCGTGTTGCCGTTTTGGAGAAGACGATGCGAGAGAAAATAAAATAGGGGGTCAAGAACATGAATATTCCTTTTCAAACCGGATCCATAACTTTCACCGACGCTTTGATGCAGGCAAAACGGGCCGCTCAGTTGCGGGGGGTCCCGTTCTCGACGCGGGACGTTATGAATCTTCAATCCGGATACATGGAAGGGGCGGCGGAACGGACTTCCGGAGAGCGCTCGGCTGCACTTGGGGAACGCTCGGCAGACCTGGCGGAGAAAAATCTTTCTGCTCAACAGACGAACTGGACAAACACGCTGAATCAGGAGAAGGATTTGGCGGCACGCGCGAGAGAACAAAACGTATTTCTCACCCAGGCGCAGATTGATGCCGCGAAAACGGGCGCGACGAAGGCGCTCACGGGAAACTTAGTACAAACGGGGGCAACCCTCGGGGGGGCGTATTTGCTGATGGCCCCACCGGCGGTATCTACACTTCCGGCAGCGACTGTAGGCGGTGTTTCTGCTGGTATGGGAGGCGCGGGGGAGGCCATTCCGGTGGCAGCGTCCTTGAAGGCGTCGGGGGCGGCATCCCTCGGCCTCGGCGCTGCCGGATTAGCAGGGGCGGCGGGTGGGTATCTTGGCGGTCAATTGGCGCAACCTATCGGCGAAGCAATCGGTGTCGGCGGCGAAAAAGAACGCGGCGCGGTTGGCGGTGCAGTAGGCGGTGCAGGGGCGGCCTGGGCTGCGGGTGCGATGATGGGTGCTCCTGCTGGTCCCGTTGGTATGGGGGTCGGTGTGGCAGTGGGCGGTATTGTTGGATTACTAACCGGCGGGGGCGGCTGCATCATCATAACCGCCTGCACTGATCGCCATTCTCCCGAAGTGAAAATCGCCCGCGAGTACCGGGACCGCTTCATGGATGAAGAGCAGCTTGCCGGGTATTATTTCATGGCGATTTATATTGCCCCGTTCCTTGAAACTCACCCGACAGCCAGGAAAGCCGTCAAAAAGTGGCTTGTGGACAGACTTGTTGATTATGGCGAGGTTGTCTTGGGCCGGAAGCCGTCAAGGGCGCTACGGTCATCCTGGATAGTTTCCCGGTTGTTTTTGATCCTCTGCCGGGCCATGGGAAAGGTTGTGGATATCGCAATAAGGCTTTTCGTTGAGCCGAAAAATTGGAACGAGGGCCGGGAATTGTGAAATCTACCCCCGGTGGCTTGGGCTTTGCCGGGTGCGCGCCGTTTTCTCTACATGGGACGGGGGAAGGAGATGCCTTCTGGGGCAAAAAGGAGAAAGAGCGATGAATATAAGCCCGGTGCTTTTGAGCACAAAAAAGCTCCTCGAAATCAAGAATGGTGTCCCGCAGAGCGACTTGGATCTTATGTTCGATGCGCTCTTGGAACAGGGACGGCGAAATTTCATAAAGGCCCTTATCGCGGTTTCAGCTTCAACGGCCATAATCATAGTAGCTCTTTTACTATTTGCCAGATGAGGGAAGCTAACGCAATGAGGAGCGCGACCCAGGCAACGATTCCTTTTGTCCAAAAATCTTTCCACCGTTTACGCCGATCAAGCTCAATCTCGCACGCTACGCGGAAGTCAGTTCCCGGATTCATGCCGCCTATCTTCTCACGCAATTCCTGTTCGGTCTTACGGGTAACGTCAAATTCCATACATGCCTCCTATGGGGAGGAAAGACCTGCCCAAGGCGTAAGCCCATCAATATGCATGTATCTTTAAACCTATTTTTGTGGAATTTCAATGAGAGAGCTTTCTTCCCCTGAAAAATGAAGGCACTGAAATGAAAGGGCCGGATCATTGAAAACAGACCCAAAGCGGCGGGCGCTTCGGGGACGCTGTGGCAATATTTCCCTTTGAGACGAAGGAAGAGACGACCGACAGAAAGAAAATCGTTTGTAGGCGAAATTTGAAGGGGGAGGTTATTTCTTTGATAATCTACGCCTTGTCTTCGCGGTATTTGATAGACACGTTAACTTTGAATGCGTGGCAACACTTATACTTGCTTTTGCCATAGACCTCATATCCGTTGCAGAGTTCAATGCTCTCGAATACTGTCAGTTTAGCAGAAACCATTTTACGTAGAATGTTCCCTATTCGTAAACCCCCCTTACACTGTCGATTATCACATTTTATTTCTTCACCGGAAATCTGGAGAAGTAGCTTATCATAGTGTGCTGCCTGCGGCCAATCGTCCCTGACTCCATCAAAAGATTCCGAAACCTCGGCAGACACATCTTGTATCGTGGGAAATGCTTCATCAATGCTAACTCTTTCAAAAAAATAAGGGGTTCCCTGTGTTACTTTCTTTTTTCGGCTCATTTTTTAGCCTTCTTTTCGTACTTCTTCAAGAGGTCCTCGATAGCCTCTTCGAGAAGATCATTTTGACGCCTATCGGTTTCGGCGGAGAGGATCTTCAATTTCTTGATGAGATCCGCCTTCAGGGTTGTGTTGTAGTTTTTCCGATTCGATTCCATAGGGGATCACTATCACATGTTTACATAGAAAGCAATTTTCAAAGATAAAAATGCTTGACATCGTCTATATACATTGATACATAGAAGTAAAGGTTATTTCCGAACCGTGAGCCATGAAACAGACGACCTTAAAACAATGCCTGAAGATTCCCGAGCTGGCGACGGCCGGGCGGCCTGCTCATGATCCGGGAGAAATCTTCGGGCGTTTTTTATGGAGGATTGAGCGATGAAAAAGCAAGAGGGAGCAGGACAGGAAAAGAAAGTTGGGCGATTTGAAGGAATGGCAGAGAAAGTAGATAGTTTCGAGATCGCAACGGAAACAAACATGGTGGAGATAATAAGACAAGTAAACGGAGAAGATGTAAAGTATTTTGGCAGGTGTGGGGAAGAGGGAGGACCTCTCGAATTAGACTTCCAGAGCGATTGTTTAATCAACGTCCTCCATCGGATATTACATCCGCTTGATAACCTGGCAGGTGTGATTGAAAGCGCAGACGAAGATGATCCCCCTCCCCTTTATTTCCTGTTGAAACACCTGCTGGATGAGGCAGATGAGAAAATAGCAACAGTTTGCCACGAGGTCGAGAAAAAGATCGGTGAAATACGACTGGATATAACAGACGATCCATATTGGGGGATGAAGAAAGGATGCATATTGGGGGTCAAGATCACCGAGCATCAGACATCTTAGTGGCTTATCATCGTAAGAGCCGGGCGGTATCTTCCCCGGCAGAAGGAGGGGTGAGATGAAAAAAGCGGTAGAGGAGAAGAAAGTCGTGCGGGAAGAATTGGAAGGAATTACACCCCGGGATGATTATACGATCGAGCGGGAAATCCAGGAAGACGGGTCAGTGCATTATCATCATCCTCTTGATGATGATAACCCGGAGCCGGTGAGAGGCGAAAGTTTATATGAGGTGATAATGACGCCAATACGCCGAGTCGAGGCATTAGTTGAACTTCTTGATGATGAAGATCATGCCCGATTTGGGTTTCTTGCACAGGGAATCACAGAAGCGGCAGAACGGCTTTATGGAGAGGTTTTTCACTTCCTGGATGAAGTCGTCGGTCATGTTGAGATGGATGTTATGGGCAATGGAAGCGTCGTTTATCGCAACGGGCGTGTTGTGGGCGCGAGGATCAAGGCACCTTCGCCAAAAGAAGGAGCATAACGTCAACCAGGGGCCGGGTTGCCCCGGCCCTTTCCGGTAAAGGAAATGTGAATCAGAGGTCCGGGACATGAAAAAATCTGAAAAGAAGCCCCTGGAAATCAAGGCCGGCCCGGCGAAGGGTGATCCTATGTCTACCCCGCTGACCCCTGAAGAGCTCCGGGAGATGTATGTCATGGTGAAGGAGATCCATCACCAATTGGGACTGGGGCCGCGGCAACGGACTACACTCGAGCTCCGGCGAATGGCAGAAAGTACAGTGGAAAGATTTCGGGAAAGGCAGGCCCGGAAGGAGGAGCGCAAGAAAGAGGCGGAGCGCCAGGGAAAGAAAGAATAAACGGCTGGCGCCATCAAATGAAACGACCGGGTAGCTTCGGGCTGCCCGGTTTGTTTTTTCGATCCGGAACATTCGATACCGGGGAAATCAACGAATCATATTAATTATTCTTGACACCCCAGGCAGATGCGCTTACTGTTCATCCATAGCATATCTTTACCTGAACCCTCAGGAGGTAAGCCATAAAAAAGATCGTGATCGTTTTAGCGTTTCTTCTTTTCCCGGCAATATCCCAAGCGGCCAGTGTCCGGGGATACTGGAAAGACACGAACCATGACGGCGTGAAAGACACCTACGTCCAGCCGTATGAGCGGACAAACCCGAACAATACAAGGACGGATAATTACAGCTATCCAGGAAACCTCAATCCAAACACGGGCCTGGTGACGCCGCCAAGCAGTAGCCCACGCGAGACGTACCCGACGAATCCGAATCCGTTTGAATCGCAGCAAAAGCGCGGGTGGTGATTTAATTTCCCCTTGACAAGCGTGGCGGGAATAAATCGATTATGGCCCTTCGTTATCATCCTGAAATTGGAACCATCGTTATTTGTGATTTTACTGGATTCATTGAGCCCGAAATGGTTAAGCGGAGACCTGTAATTATCGTTTCCCCCAGGCTTCGGAATAGAGAGGGGTTATGTACGATAGTTCCATTGAGCACTACGCCGCCAAATCCCGTAATGCCATATCACTACAAGCTAAAACTTGATAAACCACTTCCCCCGCCATACGATTCTCCGTTCCACTGGGTAAAGGGGGATATGTTGGCAACCGTATCATTCAGCAGGCTTTTTCTCCCTCGGACGCATCAACACGCCAACGGAAAACGAGAGTATGTTATTAAGGTTATAGAGGATATTGATCTCCGAAAAGTCAGGGAATGTATATTACATGCCCTTGCTCTTTCCCTATTGACAGGGCATCTTTAATGTGTAATATAGAGCCGTACCCGCTCTGCATAATGCATCGGGCTTAAGTCCACTTCGGTGGCCGCCATACAAGGGGAGATTGCAATCCATGTATGGCGTCTGATCTCTGAGGCCCTCGCATTTCTACGAGGGCCTTTTTTATTACCCACCCACCCTAATCCGCTTCGGCGGGTTTTTTATTACTGGGGCGGGTGTGAGACATCCGCCTTTTTTTATTCCTGTAGGTTGGAAATACGGTTGGAAATGGTTTTTTAAAAAAGAAAGGTGGTCACGAATATTTTCGTAACCACCTGATTTAGTTTGGAGCGGGCGATGGGACTCGAACCCACGACGTCCAGCTTGGGAAGCTGACATTCTACCGCTGAATTACGCCCGCTCACGAAGAAAAGGCC
>MGQD01000132.1:10944-11009 GCA_001797695.1 Deltaproteobacteria bacterium RBG_13_49_15
GATGAAGCGCAACGCAGCATCCGGACTTTTTACGAAGTCGTCAAAGCTTTGTTTCCAAGAGGCGA
>MGQD01000133.1:0-456 GCA_001797695.1 Deltaproteobacteria bacterium RBG_13_49_15
CGGTTCCGGTTCATGAACTCCTGTGCTTATGGTAGAACCGGATTATGCTTTTTCTCAAGATCAATCCCCATTGACAACCCGCAACCATTTTTATATTTGAACGGTTGACTTTATACGGCGTTCGTGTGAAGGCATAATTAAATGTAACTCTCGACTTTTTAGGGGAATCGGCATGGATAACCTCACTTTTGGAATAACAATGATCATCGTCGGGATGGGGGGGACGCTATTAACCCTGGGGATGTTCAGTCTGGCCATGGTATTTTTAAAAAAGATTTTTCCATTCAAGAAATCGGAAGAAGATGCCAAATAAATTGCATACCGGCTGAAGTCGGCAGTTTGCGGAGTAAAGGAATTCGATATGATCGATGCGATGCTTAATGGACTATTAGGGTTGACATCCGGACTTACTTCCCTTCATTGGTCGAATCCGGTGATGATCGTCATCGGATGCGG
>MGQD01000133.1:508-5041 GCA_001797695.1 Deltaproteobacteria bacterium RBG_13_49_15
ATCGGCTTCGGCGCCATTCTCGTCAACATTCCATCTGCAGGACTTATGGAAGAAGAAGGCTTCCTGAGGACCATCTATGATATGGGTATCGCTACCGAATTGTTCCCGCTCCTTATTTTTATCGGCATTGGCGCTATGACCGATTTCGCTCCGCTTCTGGAAAATCCAAAGATTTTTCTGCTCGGAGCCGCCGGTCAATTCGGGATTTTTTTAACCATCGGCCTTGCATTGTTTTTTGGTTTTTCACAACTCGATTCGGTGGCGATCGGAGTCATCGGGGCCTGCGACGGCCCGACGGCGATCTACGTCACCTCAAAATACGCCCCTCACCTGCTCGGAGCGGTTTCGGTGGCGGCGTATTCCTACATGAGCCTTGTCCCTGTCATTCAGCCGCCGATCATGAGAGCCCTCACAACACCAAAAGAGCGGGTAATTAACATGGGAACCGAAACCAAACCCGCCTCCAAAACGGCAAAGATTCTTTTTCCGATTCTTGTCACCATCGTCGGCGGACTCATCGCACCGAAAGGATTACCGCTTTTAGGAACGATCATGCTGGGGAACTTAATGAAAGAGTGCGGCGCCGTGAGCCGGCTTGCCAAGGCATCTGAGAATGAGATCGCCAATGTCGTGACCCTGCTGTTGGGGATATCCATCGGAGCAACAATGGATGGCCGCGCCTTCCTCAAATTTCAAACCCTTTTGATACTGGCATTCGGATTCGTCGCCATTTGCCTCGACACGGTCTGCGGCGTCCTCTTCGGAAAGCTCATGTGTGTACTATCCGGCGGAAAAATCAATCCCTTGATCGGTGCGGCAGGAATTTCAGCCTATCCCATGGCCGCACGGGTTGTCCAGAGGGAAGGCGTCAAATACAACAAGTTCAATTTCCTGCTCATGCACGCCGTGGGGGCCAACACCGGTGGGCAGGTGGGATCAGTCATGGCCGCGGCCATCATGTTGTCCGTTTTGCAAGGGATGGGTATTATTTAGATTGCGTCTATGCTTAGGAAATTCGCTTGACATTTAAGCCCCTTATCAATAGAAACATTTTCACATGATACAACCGTTCGACTAATTTAACTTTAAGGAGGAACAATGAAAAAAGTAGCTGTAATCGTACTCGTTCTGTTCGGAATGGTTTTACTTTCCTCCGGCATGGTCCAAGCCCAGGCCAAACCCGGTTGGCCCAAGTCGGTTACTATCGGAGCAGCGCCTGTCGGAGGCACCTATTATATCTGGGGGGGTGGTTTTGCAAGACTTCTATATGAAAAGGTCGGAATCCCTGGAAATGTTGAAGTGACCGGAGGCCCTGTTCACAACACCCAGCTTGTTGATGCAGGGAAACTCGATTTCGGCATGGTTACTTCCGCTCCGGTTTATGAAGGATGGACCGGTGAAGGATGGGCTAAAGGAAAAAAACATCAAAATCCCCGGGTTATTTTCCCCATGTATGCCACCTGGTTCCAAATGTATGCGGCAAAAAAGACAGGGATCAAATCACTTTCCGATCTTAATGGAAAAAGCATCGGCGTCGGTCCGGTGGGGGGAACCCCGGCCACTTACTGGCCCAAGATCCTTGAAATCAACGGGGTTAAACCTGCCCGTATTGTAAACGCTTCATCCGCTGATTTGAATTCTCAATTAAAAGACGGAATGCTGGATGCAAACTCTCAATCCGTCGGATTGCCCTGGGTTACTGTTACGGAGATTGAGACCACACATGAAATTAATCTCATCCCGATTTCCAAGACTGAAGCTGAAAAATTCATCGCCAAATATCCTCTCTTTGCTCCCGGGACAATCCCTGCAGGATATTATAAGAGCAACAAAGATTATCCGGTAGATACCATTACCATATGGAATTTCATGACGGTCCATAAGGATGCTCCGGCAGATTTCGTTTACGAAGTCGTCAAAAAGACCTTTGAGAATGTGGATATCATCATAGCCGCCCATCCTTCGGCAAAGGAAACGAAAGCTGAATTTATTGTCAGCAGCCCCATCCCGTTGCATCCCGGAGCCATTAAATATTATCAGGAAAAAGGGATTAAGCTCCCGGAAAAACTACTTGCTCAATAGATACGAGGGCTTGCAATAAGTCGATTGACTTATTTGCGAAAGCATCAAACATGATTCAGTGTATAAAGTGCGGATGCCCGACCTCTTCATTATCAGGGCACCCGCACTTTTTTTGCCAAAATATCTTTTTTCTTTTGGTTTATAACCCCTTGGATCAAAGGCATGGTTCAATTAACGCCGGGAGGGAAGGACAATGAAAGAAGAACTCGTTGTTGATATAAAAGAAGTCGAAAAAAAACTCGAGGAGATGAAAATCAAGGATATCGAAATCTCCGGCGGTCGGCAACTTAAGGGATTTGTTTCCCATGCGGTTTTTGTCGTCGGCCTGGCCATGAGCCTTTTTCATTTCTATGTCCTGACGATCCGCGCCATTGATCCCTGGTATTTTCGAACCCTCCACGTCGTCTTTGCCGGAGTGCTTGTCTTCGCCGTTGTTCCCGGCTGGAAAAAGGCTGCCCCCGACCGCTTAAACCTTCTGGATTATGTATTTATCTTTCTGATCATTGCACCGGCGACCTACATCTTTATCACCTTCGACGAATGGATTTACCGGGTCGGCGTGGTGCCCACCGGTTGGGATTTTTTCTTTTCAGCCCTTTTTGTCATCGCCGTTATCGAAATGGCCCGCAGAACCACCGGCCTGCCTTTGACCATCATATCCGTTGTTTTTATCCTTTACGGGTATTTCGGCAATCACATGCCAGGCCTTTTTTACCACAGAGGATATTCCTTGGACCGGATGATCACCTATCTGTTCAGCCTAGATGGGATTCTGAGCCTTCCCATTTTAGCCTCGGCCCATTACATTTTTCTCTTTGTCATATTCGGGGCCTTCGTGGAGGCATCCGGCGCCGGGCGGTTTTTCGTGGATTTCGCCCGTTGCATCGCCGGCAGATTCCGGGGCGGTCCTGCCAAGGTGTCCATTCTCTCAAGCGCCCTGATCGGAACCGCTTCAGGATCCTCGGTGGCGAACGTGGTGGTTGACGGCATATTCAATATCCCTTTAATGAAAGCCAGCGGATTCCGACCTCAAACCGCCGGTGCTATTGAAGCCATGAACTCCACCGGAGGCCAGATTGTCCCGCCGGTCATGGGAGCCGGAGCCTTTCTGATGGCGGAGATTCTCGGTGTGCCGTATTCCAAGGTGGCTCTGGCCGCGATCATACCTGCGGTTTTGTACTATTTCGCCGCTTATTTCATGATCGATTTTTATTCCGCTTCGTCGGGCCTTAAGGGATTGAGCCGCGAAGACCTTCCGAATTTCAAAAAGATCATGGCCGAAAAAGGGTATCTTTTAATCCCGATACTCGTCCTGCTTTTTTCCCTGATGGTCCTGATGTTGTCACCCTACCGAAGCGCCCTTTACGGGATCATTTCCCTGATCATCGTCAGTTGGTTTAGGAAAAGCACACGCATGGGATTCAAGAGCATCATCAAGACCCTGTCCAAAGGCGCCCGAGGGTCTATTGAGATCGCCGCTACTTGCGCAGCCGCAGGGATTATTGTCGGTGTCATGACCCAGACCGGCCTGGGAATGAAATTCGCTATGATCATCATCAATTATTCCGGGGGGAATCTGTTGCTGGCGCTGATTTTTACCATGCTTATCGCCATCGTCCTGGGGATGGGAATGCCGACTACCGCCGCTTACGCCATTTCCGCATCCGTCCTTGCGCCTGCTCTCATCCAACTTAAGGTCCCAGCTCTCGCCGCTCACATGTTTATATTTTATTTTGCCTGCCTTTCAGCGCTTACGCCGCCGGTTGCCCTGGCATCCTTTGCCGCTGCTGCCATTGCCAATGCCAAAACATGGGACGTAGGCTGGGAAGGAATGAGGTTTGCCATCGCCGGATTTATAATCCCTTACATGTTCGTCTTCGGACCGGCCATAGTACTCGTTGGAACAGGGAGTGAAATAGCCCTGGCTGCCGCAACCGGCATTATCGGTTCTCTCGCATTAGCTGCAGCAGTGCAAGGATGGCTGGTGACCAAGACCAGCGTTTTAGAGAGGTTCATTTTACTGGTGGCCGCGCTTAGCCTCATCAAGCCGGGATGGATCACCGATTTGATCGGTTTATGCCTGTTAGCATTGATCTCCCTGTGGCAGTTCAGCAAAATAAAAAAAGCATCTTAGAAAATTCCAAATTTTAAAACATTGTGAAAACGTGGGAAAGATTTACGAGATAAGTATCATTCCGGGTGACGGGATTGGGTCCGAGGTGGTGGAGGAGGGGCGCAAATGCATGGAAGCCCTGGCCGATCTTTTCGGAAGTTTTGCTTTTCATTGGGTTTATTTTGACTGGGGAAGTGAATACTATCTGAAAAATATCCGAATGATGCCTGAAAATGGACTGGAGACTCTAAGAAACTTCCAGGCTATTTACTTAGGAGCTGTCGGCGACCCTCGGGTCCCGGACGACGTCACCCTCCATGGGTTGCTGATTCCCATCA
>MGQD01000133.1:5060-5204 GCA_001797695.1 Deltaproteobacteria bacterium RBG_13_49_15
TGTCGGGTTGCGACCGGTATACCTTTTTCCGGGAGTGACATCTCCATTGGCCGGGATCCATGAAAAGGAGATCGACATCGTCGTCGTCAGGGAGAACACCGAGGGAGAATATTCGCCGGTTGGAGGTATTTTTGACCGGCAGGA
>MGQD01000133.1:5422-5954 GCA_001797695.1 Deltaproteobacteria bacterium RBG_13_49_15
CAGCATGTATGGAGGTCGTCCGAAATCCCAAAGGGTATGATGTCATCGTTGCCTCAAACCTATTTGCCGATATCCTTTCCGATCTCACCGCTGCGGTTACCGGAGGGCTCGGACTGGCGCCCGGGGCGAGTTTCCACCCGGGACGACCGGATCTGCCGGGCTTTTTCGATCCGGTCCACGGCTCGGCGCCGGATATCGCCGGAAAGGGGCTGGCAAATCCGATCGCCGCGATCCTGACAGCCAAGATGTTGCTTGACTTTTTGGGTGAAACGGAAGCGGCCGCCCTTCTGCTTCAAGCCGTAGCAATCAACCTAAAGGAAGGAACCATCCGGACACCCGATATCGGAGGTCGCAGCAAAACCCATGAGGTCGGGGCATCCATTGCAGCAATTCTCAGGGAACGTTCTTAAACCGATTACCGGATTCGCCCACACTCGATTCTCTTCATGCCTCTTCAGCGTTTTTACCGCATGCTTCATCGGCAAGCAGCGTATCCAACGGACTTATCGGCGCTTTGGACATATTTCGCAGC
>MGQD01000134.1:0-3894 GCA_001797695.1 Deltaproteobacteria bacterium RBG_13_49_15
TATCGTGGCGCAACTGATTCAGGTTCGAAAGCGGAAACGCGGGTGAAGCCTGGTTCGATGATTTCGGAAAGGAAAAGACGATGAGGAATGGATGGAATATCCTTAAGCGTGAATACCCTTGCACCTTTCGTGTACTGAAGATTGAGCAAAAAACAGTAACAAACCCAAGAACAGGAGAAACGCTGAAAGTCCAGGCGATATTAACTCCGGATTGGGTCATGGTATTACCCATTACACCGGAGCAGGAGGTGGTTATGGTCCGTCAATACCGCCACGGCATCGAGGAGTTCTGCCTGGAACTGCCCGGTGGACTGGTTGACGGAACAGATGATTCCCCGGAACTCTCGGCAAGGCGGGAACTGATGGAGGAGACCGGGTATGATGCTTATGAATTCATTCCGATGGGATGGTCTTATCCCCAACCGGCAATTCTCAACAACCGCGGCTTTTTCTACCTGGCAAAAGATGCAATTCAGATCAGGGATCCAAGGCTTGATGCAGGTGAAGATATCGAAGTAATCAGAGTCCCTATCGCCGAGATTCCTATAAAGATTAAGAAAAAGGAGATCGTTCACGGAATGGCCTTGCTCGCTTTTTTCTTTCTCCAGATGATGGACGGCAATCCAGGTCAAATCCGGTCCTTGCAATAAGCGATCGGGAACCGGCCTTTCCATATCCGCTCAATCCTTCCCTGCCTCCTGGCCTGGGAACGTCTTTCGGAGAAAGAGAATCAGTACGAAAGCCGTTCCCGCCATCATTGCAGTGAGCATGAACGCCTGATCATAAACCCCCGTCCGATCCCTAAGCAGTCCGGTAGCCCAATGAGATAAAATGGCGCCAATTCCATAGAATGGGGTCCATGCGCCGATTACCGTCCCCAGCACTTCCTTTGGAAAATAGTCGCCGGCACTGGCGCCATACACGGGAAACGTCGCTCCATAAAAAACAGCGAGAAGTCCGACGATGAGATAGAGCGTCATAGGAGTTTTGGCGAACAGGAGGCCGGTCAGAGCGATGGTGATAAAGCCATTGGAAAGGGCGATCGTATTCCTCCGGCCGATCCGATCCGAAAGAGGGAGGATCGTCAACACCCCGGCTACCTGTGAAACACCGTGGATCGTGGCCAGGAGGCTCGCTTTTTCCAAAGGGAGTCCCATCTGTGATTTGGCAAAATCCACCATGAACGTAGTGATGCCGTAAAGCGAATACGAAATCGAAAAATAAGAAAGACCGATGAGCCAGAAGGATCTGTTTTTTACAATATGAAACCATAAGGCCGGCTTTTTGGGTGGAGCCTTTTTAAGCGGGCCGGAAGGGTTCGAACCATGCTCTCCCCAGGGATGCTGCCCCGATTCCTCAGGGTCGCTCCGAAGCAGGAATGCATTGACCGCCGTCATGGCAAGGGCGCCGGCGCCGAGAAAATACCAGGCGTATCTCCAGTTGAAATGATGAACGATCCAGGGAAAGACGGCCCCCATGGCGGCGAACCCAAGGCCGTAACCGGTGGACATGATACCGAGTGCGAATCCCCTTCGATTTGGAGCAAACCACCGCTGAACCACGGTCACAAGAGGCGTCCACATGCCGGCGGCGCCGGCCCCCACAATGGAATAGAAAACGCAGGCTTCCCACAGGGTAGAAGCCCTTGCCATGAGAAGCACTCCGATCCCTAAAATGAGGCTGCAGCAGGCGATAACCCGGCGAGCGCCCAGTTTATCTGTCAGGAAGCCGGCAATGGGGGTCAAAACGATATAGGAAAAGAGGTAGGCATTGTAAATGGATCCTCCGGAGGTGCGGCTGAAATTTAGGGACCGGATCATCTCTGGAAGGATAACTCCATACCCGAGGCGAATGGAGTAATTGATGAAAAGATTGACAAAACAGGTTCCCAGAATGATCCAGGCCCAATGAAACGATCCATCCTTTTTCATGGCTTTTTCCCGGTGCGTCTGAGTAGCTATTTCTCAACAAGCCGTTCCGAAAACGGGATAGCGGCTGTCTTTTTCCGACGGGGCCAGTTTCCGGAAAGACTCTATATGCTTTTTCTCTTCGCTGATGATTTCGTTTAATTTCCCGGCAACGGCATCATCGGTGATAAAGGATTTAAGCATTTCGTAAAAAAGTATCGTATCGTTTTCAAATCCGATAAAAATCCGGATCAGTTCACCAACCATTTCAATTTTTCCAAAATCCGTTTCGGCAAGAGAAAAAATCTGGTCCCCGACAATATCTTTCACCAGGGCGTTGCTCATTTCTTGAATGATATGATTGTCTTCCCTGATTTCGATCTTTTTTTTCAGATCTGAAAAAAACCGGCCATGCTTTTTCTCTTCCTCGGCCATCGACTCCAGAAGATTGATCAGGATCGGATTGCCGGTAAGTTGCGCCGCATTCCGGTATCGTTTTTCACCATTTTCTTCCAGTCGGATGGCGATGTCGAGTATCTCGATTCCGGAAAACATCATCCCCCCTTCTTTTTATAAACTGCGATCCGCTGATCCGGACGGCGGTTTCTTTATGCGATCGGGCTTGTAGAGGCCGGCTTTATTTGAACCGGTCAGACCGGCTTGATAGGTGAGTTCGTCAAGCTTCGATAACCTTGAAATCATCGGGCCGGTTAAGAGAGATGTCCTCCGGATTTCATCCAGCCGTCCCGCAATCGCTTGCAGCGGTTTTTCCTGAGTCATCCAGTCGAATATATCAAACTGGTTTAAATTTAATGGGCGGGTGTACCCTCTCAGCGTTTTTTCACGGGATATGTTGTAATATTGCTCGAAATAGGAAAGGACTAATTCTCTTAGGTTACGAAAGATCGGCTCGCGGAAGCGAAGCCCCACAAAATTCGATTTTGCCACCGCTCCCCAAAAGCCTTCGCACTTATAGAGCGCAAGAAGGTGGTCGTCGTCACGGTCATTGGGAAGCATATCCAGGATCAGGGGGGGATACCCGATGCGATGGAAAATGGCTGCGGCAAACAACGCACCATCGAAACAATGACCCCGGCGATCCCTTAATACCCGAAGGGGGGAGCGATACGTATCATCGGTGCTGTATTCGAGAGTATCTAAAAATGCCTGGATTTGAAATGGCGTCGTAAGGCTGTTGATGATCCTTTGTTCTGAGCGGGTGAGCGCTTTTTCGAAAGTTTCAAGAGCCGGCATGAGGACCCCGATTCAATGATCGAACCCTCGGATCCGATTTATATACGTTCCAGGTTCGCGGCTGCGAATTCCCAGTTGATCAATTTATCGATAAGAGTGTTCACGTACTCAGCGCGCCGATTTTGATAGTCAAGATAATATGCATGTTCCCATACATCGATGGTTAAAAGAGGGTGAAGCCCTTGAGTCAGAGGATTGTCCGCATTTCCCGTCTTTACGATGCGAAGATGATCCCCATCGCTGACCAGCCATCCCCATCCGCTGGCAAATTGGGTAACGGCTGCATCGGATAATTGTTTTTTACATTCAACAAAGCTGCCAAAAGAATCCTTGATTTTTTTACTAAGGATATCCGGGGGGGCTTGGCCGCCGTTCGGGCGAAGGCTGTTCCAGTAAAACCGGTGATTCCAGGTTTGCGCCGCGTTGTTGTAAATGGCCGTCTTTTCCGGTTTCCCGGCGGTTGCCGTAATTATTTTCTCGAGAGTCAACGTGTCCAACTCGGTTCCGGAGATTAATTTATTCAGATTATCGGCATACCCTTTGTGGTGTTTCCCGTAATGGATCCCGATGGTTTTTGAGCTGATTACCGGTTCGAGGGCATTTTCAGGGTAAGGAAGCGGCGGAAGCAGGCGGATATCAGATGCTTGCGATCCCCGATCCAAGGCAGGAAGTACCAACGCTGCGGCAGTCATCGTACCGGCGGCAAGAAATTGCCGGCGTGTCATTATGAATC
>MGQD01000134.1:4041-5300 GCA_001797695.1 Deltaproteobacteria bacterium RBG_13_49_15
GAGTCCTGGGCAACGAAGGAGATGGGTCATCATCGGCTTTCTCTCCGGGTAAAAAACATGACAAATTTTTTATTTATTTTAGAAGTCACCAAAAGTTTATTCGCGAACTATGCCTAAACGTATTCAAATGCCCTGTTATCATTATTTTTTTTATATCTTGTCACGTTTTTTATGCAACTGCAGGGTTATTTTAAGTTTGTGAAGCTCCCCGCTCTAAAAAGTGGGACTTCCCGGTAAGCAGTCATGTCAGACGGATAATAAATAAACCGCCGCAACGGCAAGGATGACCCCGATCGTTTTTTTGATTGTGAATGGTTCTTGCAGAAACACGCAAGCCAAAAGAACGGTTATAGCCGGGTACATCGATGTGATCACGACGATACGCGATGCCTCTTGCTTGGACAGTGCATGATAAAAAAAGAGCCCCGCGAGAGAGGAAAAAATACCTCCCGATACGGCAAACAGATAGTCAGGCCTTACCGGGAAAAAGCTGAGATGCCTGGAAAAATAGATAAGATAAACCGGAAAAACGACAAGGCTTCCACCGTAACTCAGGAGCAGTAAATTTTGCCAGGAAAGCGTTCGGGATGCCAGTTTCGCGATAAAACCCCAGCATCCCCACAAGACGGTCGCGGCGATGGAGCAGGCAAGCCATGATTCCATTTCGGATTTAGTTTCCTGTTCTGTTCATCGTCGCAAGCCTCATTCGATCCAGCGCGTCAACAAGGATGGATCGAGGGCTGGCGATATTGATCCGCACAAACCCTTCACCCTCAGCTCCGAAGATAAAACCATCATCCAGGTGAATCCTGGCCCGGTTAAACATCAGATCTCTCAAACCCTGTTTGTCGAGTTCCAGGCGCCGACAATCAAGCCAGACGAGGTAAGTCCCTTCGGGGTGAACGACCGTTATTTTTGGGATGTGCGTTCGGATATATTCCTCCAGGAAATCCCGATTTCCCTCAATGTATCCCAGCACCTGATCGAGCCATTCTTCACCATGGTCGTATGCCGCCTGGAGCGCCACGGCGCCGAAAGGATTGATGCCGGAAAGTCCGTTGCTTTGAAGCGTACGCTTAAACCTGAAACGGAGGTCGTCGTTTGGAATGATAATGCATGAAGTATGAAGGCCTGCCAGATTAAATGTTTTGCTCGGCGCCGTGCACACAACGGCATGTTGCGCGAAATTGTCGCTGATACCGGCAAAAGGGGTGAACACCGACCCACGATAAATCAGGTCGCCGTGGATTTCATCGGAT
>MGQD01000134.1:5309-6945 GCA_001797695.1 Deltaproteobacteria bacterium RBG_13_49_15
AGATCCCGGTCCATGCATATCTCGCCGAAACGTGAGAGTTCATCCTTCGTCCAGACCCGGCCCACGGGGTTATGCGGACTGCACAAGACGGCCATTTTAACTTTCGGATTGCTCAGCTTTTTTTCAAGGTCGGAAACATCCATCCGATAACGGTTCTGATCAAATACAAGAGGATTGGCTGTGATTTCACTGCTGTTGTTCTTAATTGCGCTGAAAAAAGGGTAATAAACCGGTGTCTGGACGAGGACGTTCTCTCCCGGAGAAATGAATGTCCGGACCAGCATATGAAGAGCCGGCACGACGCCCGGGGTGATGCAAATCCATTCGGGAGAGATGCTCCATCCGTGACGCTTTTTCATCCAGTTCACGACTGATCGGTAAAACGGACCGGTAGGGGCCGTATATCCGTAAATTCCATGTTTCGCCCTCTCCATCAGGGCCGTGACTACCGGCTCAGGGCACGGAAAATCCATGTCCGCCACCCACATCGGCAAAATACGGTTTTCACCGAAGCATTCATCCGTATGTTTCCGATGGAGCAGGTCAGGTCCTGTCTGAAGAAATTCCCATTTCAGGGATTGGGTTTTTTTCCGGCTGAGTTCTTTATCGAAGTCGTATTTCATTATCGAGTTCCACAAACAACAAAACGATCGTATCTATCGATATAATCTTTTGAGGCGGAAAACAAGAGAAAAGCCTGGCCCAATGCCGAGACGGCCCTGACAGGCCAGGCTTAACAGGGGGGAGGGATCATCATTTTCGGTATTCGGCGAAAGGTCATTTCAAATCTCTTAATACCGTTTTCGGCGAAATGTGTTTTTGGAACGTTTTCCTCCGGGGCTTGCCGGATTCACTTTAATATTCCGTCCATCGATAAATTTGCCGTTTAACGCCTTAATCGCCTGATCGGCCTCGGAGTTATCCGGCATTTCTATAAACCCGAACCCTTTTGCTTTACCTGTGAAGCGATCCATAATGATTTTAACGGTTTCAATTTTACCGAATTCTGAAAACATGGTTTTCAATCCGTCCTCGGTCATATTATAGGACAGATTGCCGACATAAATATTCATGGTGAATCTCCTTTCATCTTGTTATGGTTCATTCGGATGTTTTTTGATCAGTTCATTCTTCCCATTGATAAAAAAATAAATCGATAAAAAAAGAAATACCGGGCGTTTTAAGCTGCCCTCTTTCTTTTTCGGAAAAAGCCGGCAAAGAGATCAATATGGTGTTAAATCATCATCAATAAAAAGAGAAAGGTATAAAGATTCGTGGCAATACCCCTCCTTTTGATAGTGCCAAGAAGCTTTATTAATAATCATACATAAGGCGGATCATCGAAAAAAGGGTGTATGAGTAATAAGAAAGCTTGCTCGACACGCTGCCTGATGGTCTAGTCACCACAATATACGATCAAGGCTTAAATTGCAAACAAATAAATTCGGCAAAATGTTGAATCAGGCAAAGCGTGTTTCAGAGCGGCAAGGCACGCCGTTCCTTTTTCATAAACTCCGCCCGATTATTTCATGTTTCGGATGCGCACTTCGATTTGCTTGTCGGACTTGAGCAATCCGGTAAGTATCGTCGCGTCCGTCTCTCCGAAATGATAAGGATAAAGGATTTTTGGTTTGAA
>MGQD01000135.1:0-1380 GCA_001797695.1 Deltaproteobacteria bacterium RBG_13_49_15
AATCACAGCCCAGTTGATCGATGCTCTCAAGGGTCATCATCTTTGGGCAGAGCGCTACGATCGTGATCTGACGGACCTATTCGCCCTGCAAGATGAGATCACCATTAGGATTTTGAATGCCATCAGAGTGAAGTTGACGGAAGGGGAACGATCCTTTGGGACCCTTAAGTATGACAAACAAGATCTCGATTGCCTGTTGAAGACCATGGACGCGCAGGGGCGCCTTACACGAGCGAATATAGAGGACAACAACGTGGCTAGGCGAATAGCCGAGGAAGCTATCGGTATGTGCCCAGAGCGATTAAAGCCTTACACTGCTCTGGCTATGTTTCACATGTTGGATTATTGGTTTGGCACGAGTAAGTCTCCTCAGGAGTCTATTGATAAGGCTATTGAACTGGCTCAAAAATCTCTTGCAGTGGATGATACTCGTGCTGAGGTTCACGCTCTCTTGGGTCAACTCTATTGCTTGAAAAAGGAGTGGGACAAAGCGATTGCTGAGGGGGAAAGGGGTATGGCACTCAATCCGAGTGGGGCGGATGTCAAATACTGGTATGCGGCGATCCTTACCTTCGCGGGCAGAGCAGAGGAAGCCACTCCGTTGTTCGAAAAAGCGATTCGGCTCAACCCATTTGGTCCGAGCCGTTACTTCTTAAGTTACGGCCACGCGCTGCGAGTGACAGGCCGTCTTGAGGAGGCAGCCTCCGCATATAAGAAAGCAATTCAGCGTGAGCCTAACAACTTTTTTGCCCATCTCAACTTAGCTGGTACATACAGTATGTTGGGCCTTGAGAAGGATGCCCGGGCTGAAGCAGGAGAAGTGCTAAGATTGAATCCCAAGTTCTCGTTGGATTTCTGGGCAAAGGTATCCGGATTTAAGGATCGGAGTGAAATAGACAAACTCATTGCAGCCCTTCGCAAGGCAGGGTTGAAGTGAGATGAGAAACGGTACCAAGTGATTTCACCCAGTCTCATTATATCAGATCGAGGTGTCGTATGAATAACCACAAAAAACAGCCTCAAACCTCCTTGGAAAGAAGCAGGGATTTGCTTCTCCAGTTTGTGGAGCATACCCCGGCGCCGGTCGCTATGTTCGACCGGGATATGAGATACATTATGGCTAGTAGGCGTTACATTACGGATTACCATCTGAAGGAGAAAGACATCATCGGTCTCTCGCATTATGAAGTCTTTCCGGAAATCCCGGAGCGATGGAAAGAGGCCCATCGCCGGTGCCTGGCAGGAGCGACAGAAAGGGCCCAGGAAGATCCCTTTCCCCGCGCCGATGGAAGATTGGATTGGGTGCGATGGGAAATTCAGCCATGGTATGAGGCAAACGGCGAGATCAGTGGCATCATCCTTTTTTCCGAGGTGATCACT
>MGQD01000135.1:1519-15210 GCA_001797695.1 Deltaproteobacteria bacterium RBG_13_49_15
ATCGTGCGCGGTATTGCCCATGACATCACCGATCAGCGGCGAAGGGAGAAGGACCTGCAAGATAGCGAGAAAAAATTCAGGGATATCTTCAACAGCATCACAGATGTCTTTTACCGAACAGATACTGAAGGCAGGATTCAAATTGTTTCCCCCTCGGTGAAAGAAATATTCGGTTATGCCCCCGAAGAAATCATTGGCGAAAAACTTGCAAAATTCTATATTAATCAAGAGCAGCGAAAAGACTTTTTAGAGTTTTTAAACGAAAAAGGGGAAGCCAAGGGGTATGAGGCCTTGATGCGGAGAAAAGACGGCACGGCCATATGGATTTCCACGCATGCCCATTTTTTTAAAGACGATGCGGGAAATATCCTGGGGGTGCAGGGGATATCTCGGGATATCACCGAATCCAAGAAAAAGGCCGAGGATCTAAGAAAACTCGAGGCGCAGCTTCAGCAGGCGCAGAAGATGGAGTCTGTGGGAAGGTTAGCCGGAGGGGTGGCCCATGATTTTAACAACATGCTGGGGGTGATCATCGGGCATGCAGAACTAGCCATGGAGCAGGTGGTCCCGGTACAGCCGCTATATGCCGATCTCACAGAAATTAGAAAGGCAGCCCAACGTTCGGCAGATCTCACGCGACAACTTTTAGCTTTTGCCCGCAGGCAGACCGCGGCTCCCCGGATTCTCGATCTCAACGACACCATCAGCGGGATGCTCAACATGCTCGGACGGCTAATCGGCGAAGACATTGATCTGGCCTGGATGCCACAGGCAAGCCTATGGCCGGTCAAGATCGATCCTGCCCAGATCGATCAGATTCTAGCGAATCTGTGTGTCAACGCCAGGGATGCTATCGGAGGAGTGGGCAAAGTCACCATTGAAACCCAAAACGTCACCCTCGATGAAACCTATTGCTCGGATCAAACGGAGGCTGTTCCAGGAGATTATGTGATGCTGTCGGTGAGTGACGACGGGTGTGGTATGGACAAGGAGACACTTATGAACCTCTTCGAGCCCTTTTTCACCACCAAGGATGTCGGAGAGGGAACGGGACTGGGTTTAGCCACGGTCTACGGGATCGTTAAACAGAACAACGGGTTCATCAGCATCTACAGCGAACCTGGACAGGGAGCCATGTTCAAGATTTATCTTCCCCGGACCCATAATATTAAAGAGGAAGAAAAACAATCAGGCGTGAAAACAATCGACCGAGGCACCGAAACCGTGCTGTTGGTGGAAGATGAAGAGTCGATCCTGCGCCTGGGCAAAACCGTGCTCGAACGCTTCGGCTACACGGTCCTTGACGCCCGTGCTCCGCGGGAGGCCATGGCCACAGCCGAACATTACGAAGGCTCGATCCATCTCTTGGTTACGGACGTGGTGATGCCCGAGATGAACGGAAAAGAGTTAAAAGAGCGCATCGAAAAAATCAAGCCGAATATCAAAGCCCTTTTCATGTCCGGTTACACAGCCAATGTCATCATGCACCGGGGCATTCTTGAAAGTGATGTCCACTTCCTCCAGAAACCCTTCACGGTCAATTCTCTAGCCGGCAAGGTGCGAGAGGTGTTGGATCAGAAAGAAATCTCTCAATAACAAGCTTTGCAAGAAAGCTATAATGCGGTGCGAAAAGTCATGAATGAGGCAAAAGGGTAAATCCAAATCCTCCGGCTATGGCTATATGGATTATGAATCAGATGGAATTGGCTTTGGAAAGTCAACAACCGACAGTACTTGAGGTCTGACAGTGGCATTGATCTTAAGATATCCCAGTTCAAATAAAAACCGTTTATAACCGCTTACCGTAGTTCTGGGCGTCTTCAACCAGTCCGCTATCGTCGTATCCGTTTCTCGGATTTTTCGTTTACGGGATTGTTGTTCGATGATCAGTCGGAGCTAGAAGATTAACGCATGACCTAAATCCTCGTATTTCTCTGCCCGCAGAACACCTGCCGGGAGGGTGAATGTCTTTCCTGATTCGGATTTGTTGGGATTCTTTTGCAGGCCCCTCGTCCCCCTATCAAGGTTTTTATAGACTTTGATTCTATTTCCCGTTAACACCAATAACATTGATTTCTGATCAAAATCGCCGTACGATCTCCAAAAAAAGTGCACAAAAATTTAAAATGAGATAGTAAATATCCCCGCGTTTTAACGCCGGGATATTTACTTCTGAAAAAATCAGGCAGAGTCGATGCTGCAACTTATGGTCAAATCGGCCGAAATTTCATCAACATGGGCGCTAAATTTTCGCTCCGCCCTGATTCCCCACCACATCCCCATCAATATGACAGCGAAAACTTATTTCGTGTCCATTGCCAATAATTCCCGTTTGTTATTAATCTCAAAGACTGTTATATTAAATTAAAACACATCAACAATAATGTAAGTTATTGAAATCGCAACTCTCATCAACCACTAGATCACCACGAAAGAACGGGGGGAGGTGCGTATGTCATTGCGAAACTTACTATCGCAGTTAATTTTGCTGTGTGTTGTTCCGCTGATTCTTCTATCGATCTTTCTGGCCATCTCCAGTGTAAAAAATAAACAGACCGAACGGGACATCGAGGCCGCCAACCTTGTGAAAAGTTTCGCCACCGTAATCGACCAGCACTTGCATGCGCGTATCAGCGCTCTGCACATGTTGGCCGCATCGCCGTTGGTTGACGATGCCTCGCGCTGGCATGATCTCTATAGGGAAGCACAAGGCTTTCAACAGGGTTTCGGCAGCCATGTCATCCTCGCCGACCCGGAGATGCACATGTTGCTCAACACACGTGTGCCCTTCGGCGCCAAATTGCCTATGCTGCCACGTCCTAAAGGCCATGCTGCAGCGCCAACTGTGTTGAATACCGGAAAACCTGCCGTCGGCGATATCTTCTTCGGGCCGATCGCCAAGGAACCGCTGGTCGCTATCGCGGTACCGGCTCTGCGCGAAGGAAATGTTGTCTTCCTCCTTCTTACCATCTTTGAGACCCGCCAGTTCCAGGAGCGCCTTGACCATGTAGCCCTGCCTTCCGGCTGGTCGCTGGCCCTTCTCGACGGTAAGAATGAGGCGATTGCACGTCATGCCCCTCCAGACCTGAACTCCGCAGCAGATGTCGATGCTTCGGGACGCTTTGTTATCAAATCGGCAGTATCGCCGTGGTCCGTGGTGCTTGAGATTCCGCGCAACATCTATCGCAAGCCGATGGTCGAGGCGGCAGCAGCCCTGGCAATCGCTATCCTGGGTGTCACTCTGTTGAGTCTCCTGGGCGGCATGCTGACCGGGCGTCGGATGGGAAGGGCCGTCGCATCGCTGGCGGAGACGCCCACACCAGGGGCGCCTCCCCCGGACATCGTCGAAATAGCCGATGTGCGACGCATTCTCGACAAGTCGGCGGAAAAGCGGCAGCGCTTCGAGATGGAGCTGCAGGAAAGCGAGGAGCGTTATCGTTCTTTCTTCAATCACAGCATCGACGCCGTTTTGCTCACCGCACCGGATGGAAAAATACTTCAGGCTAATCCTGAAGCATGCAAAATCTTCGGTCGCACCGAAGAAGAGATTTTCCAAGTCGGAAGGGCAGGCGTGATCGACTCGACGGACCCCCGTCTGGCTTCTGCTCTGGAAGAACGTGAGCGTACCGGTCGTTTCAGAGGAGAACTGAAATTTATGCGCAAGGATGGCACATCCTTTCCCGGGGAGATTTCATCGGCTATCTTTACCGATCGCAACGGAAATCTCCGGACCAGCATGATCATTCGTGACATGACCAAGCGCAAGAAGGCGGAGGAGGAGCTGCAGGAAGAAAGAGACAGGTTCGCCAAAACCGTGGATACCGCACCCGGCGCCATTTGTATGTTTTGCCTGAGACCTGACGGTTCAGCTTACTTCCCGTATGCCAGCCCCGCTATCGAAGACATTTATGGACTCAAACCGGAAGAACTGGCGCGGGATGCGTCCATCATGCGCGCTATGATTCATCCAGGCGACCTGGGGCGTGTTCGCGAAGAAATAACGGCATCGGCACGTGCGCTGACCCCCTGGCAAAGCGAGTTTCGTTATGAACATCCGAAAAAGGGTGAAGTTTGGATGGAAGGTCGCTTCATCCCTTCGCGTGAAGTCGACGGAGGCACTGTCTGGTATGGATTTTTACTTGACGTCACCGAGCGCAAGCTGGCCGAAAAAGCGCTCCAGGAAAGCGAGGAACGCTATCGCAACATTTTAATTGTTGCACCGGTCGGTATTGCTGTTCATCAAAACGGAAAGATTGTTTTCACCAACCCGGCCGGACTTCGTCTCTTGGGCGCTGAATCGTACGACCAGCTTATAGGAAAAGACATAACCACGATCATACAACCCGGCAATCTTGAAAACTCTCGAAAAAGAATCCAGAGAATGATGGCGGGTGAGCAGGGGCTTTATCCGGCTGAAGATAAATATGTCCGATTGGATGGAATTATCATTGATGTTGAGGTTATCGCTACACTACTCACTTATAACAATGAGCCTGCTATTCAGGTCATTGTGACGGATATCACGGAACGCAAGCGGGCCGAAGAGGAACTCCGAAAATACCGGGATCATCTGGAAGATCTCGTGCAGAAAAGGACGGAAGATCTGGCGCAAGCCAACCTTCGCCTCCAGGAATTGGATCGCCTCAAATCCATGTTCATTGCCTCGATGAGCCATGAGCTCAGGACTCCCCTGAACTCGATCATTGGCTTCACCGGGATCATCCTGATGGGAATGTCGGGTGAAATCAACGCCGTCCAGAAGAAACAGCTCGGTATGGTCAAGAGCAGCGCCAACCATCTGCTTGACCTGATCAACGATGTGATCGACGTGAGCAAGATCGAGGCGGGAAAGACCGACCTGAGCATCGATACCTTCGATCTGTCGGACCTTGCCCTGGAGGTGAAGGAATCCTTCGCCGTCGCCGCTTCGGGGAAGGGCTTGAATCTCGAATTTCAAGCAGGCTCGGAAGTAAAAGTGACGAGCGATCGGCGGCGGGTGAGGCAAATCCTTGTCAACCTGGTGGGAAACGCCGTCAAGTTCACCGAAACAGGGACCGTGGCAGTCTTTGCCGCGAAGACAGACGGCGGGGTGACAATCAAGGTGCGCGACACCGGGGTCGGGATGCATCGCGCGGATATGGAGAAGCTCTTCGAAGCCTTCACCCGAATCCACATCCATAACCGGCCGCTAGTTGAGGGGACTGGTCTGGGGCTGTACCTGTCCCGAAGGATCGCAGCGCTTCTGGGAGGCGAGATCACGGCGGAAAGTGAACCCGGACAGGGAAGCGAATTCATCCTTTCCCTACCGCAGAAATATCCGGAGGAAAAGAAATGAAAAAAATATTGGTCGTTGAGGACAACGAACAAAACCGCTATCTCCTGCGGTACATGCTGGAACAAAACGGTTATAACGTCCTCACGGCGGACAGTGGCGCTGAGGCCGTCGCTATGGTTGTGCAGAAAAAGCCGGATCTGATCCTGATGGATATTCAACTCCCGGACATGGACGGCCTAGAGGCCACCCGCATGATCCGGGCGTCGGAAGCGGAAGGCAGGATACCTATCGTCGCCGTCACATCCTTTGCCATGGCTGGGGACCGGGAGAAAGCCTTGGAGGCGGGATGCAACGGCTACATCGAAAAACCTATCAACCCGGAAACCTTTCTGGGCGAGATCGGCAAGTACGTCTGAGACGGTCATAGCCGATGGAAAGGAGAACAAAGGAGGACATATGAACATTCTGATCGTAGACGATATGGCCGAGAGCATTTACCTTCTTCAGGCCATGCTTGAGGGTGCAGGTTATGGGGTCGTCTCAGCACGAAACGGCAAAGAGGCCCTCGAGCGTTTGCGGGAGGAGACATTTGCCCTGATCGTTGCGGACATTTTGATGCCGGTCATGGATGGTTTCCAGTTCTGCCGGGAATGCAAGATCAATCCGGAATGGCGGGAGATTCCTTTCGTTTTTTATACGGCAACCTATACCGGCCCGCAGGATGAGGAATTCGCTTTGAAAGTCGGCGCGGACCGGTTCATCCGTAAGCCCTGCGAGCCGGATGTTTTCCTGGAAGCGATCCAAAATGTGACGGCGTCGGCAAAAAAACATCGGCTTTCTACCGTCGAAGCATCAGCCCCTGAAGAAGAAGTCCTGAAGCTGTACAATGCACGGCTGATCCGAAAGCTAGAGCAAAAGATGTTGGAGGTGGAGAAAGAATCTCAGGCGCGAAAAGAAGCCGAAGACGCCCTTCGGATCAGCAACCTCCGGCTGCAACTGGCGCTTGCAGCTTCAAATATCGGGTTGTGGGACTGGAATCTGGAAACCAATGCGGTGTGGTTTTCGCCGGAGTGGAAGGGCCAGATCGGCTATGAAGATCGTGAGATGGTGAACCGTTATGAAGAGTGGGAGACCCGGCTTCATCCGGAGGATCGTCCGCTGGTTTTGGCCGAGCTAAATGCCTACCTTGAGGGGCGTATCCCCGTTTATAGCGTTGAATTTCGCTTCCGACACCGGAACGGCGCATATCGCTGGATTCATGCGCAAGGAGAGAAAATACACAACGCCGGTGGAAAGTCCGGAAGAATGACCGGGTGTCACCTTGACATCACGCCCCTCAAAGAGGTCATCCAGGCCCTCGAGGCGGAAAAGGGGAATTTCCAGGTTCTGGTGGATGCATCTCCTCTAGGCATCGCCTTGGCCGGAAAAGATGAACGGTTCCGCTATCTGAATCCGAAATTCGTGGAGCTTTTCGGTTACAATCTGAATCATATCCCTTCCCAACAGGATTGGCTGGTAAAGGCCTATCCAGACCCGAAATACAGAGAAGAAATCATCGCGATGTGGAAAGAAGCCAAGCGAAGAGATGATCCCGGCGTTTTCCGCACAAGAACATTTACCGTAACGTGCAAGGACGGCACAGAGAAAGCGGTTCAAATCCGAGCCGCCTTTCTGGCCGACGGGGACCATGTGGTCACCTATGAAGACATATCCGAGCAAATTCACCTGGAAAATAAATTGCGACAAGCGCAAAAAATGGAAGCTATTGCCACCCTTGCCGGAGGGATTGCCCATGATTTCAACAATATTTTATCGGCGGTGATCGGGTATGCCGAATTGATACGATTCGATTTGCCTGCCGGCAGCAAAGCGTCTCAAAACCTCACGCAGGTGTTGACCGCAGGACTTCGTGCCAAAGAGCTGGTCAAACAGATACTGACCTTCAGCCGGCAGGCGGATCAGGATCAAATCCCCATAGAACCGCATCTGGTAGTCAAAGAGGCATTGAAACTCTTGCGTTCAACCCTGCCGACAACCATCGAAATCCACCAAGATTTAACTCCTTCGGGGACGATTCTCGCCGATCCGACCCAGATCCATCAAGTCATCATGAATCTGTGTACCAATGCGTATCATGCCATGAGGGAGAAAGGAGGAACTCTGGAAGTCAGAATGAAACCTGTGGCCCTGGATTCAAGCCTGAAGAAGGCCGATTCCGATCTGACTGCGGGAAAATATGTCAGGCTCACCGTAGAGGATACCGGTTGCGGCATGCCTTCCGAGGTGGCAAACCGGATTTTCGATCCTTACTTCACAACAAAGTCTGAAGGGGAAGGAACCGGCCTGGGGCTGGCCGTTGTCAATGGGATCATAAAAAACCACCATGGCACCATCACCGTCTCAAGCGAACCGGGAAGAGGTTCGGTCTTTACAGTCTATTTTCCGCAAATCGAACATGGCGCCGGAGCTGAAAGGGAATCGCATGAAGCGCCTTTGCCGACCGGAACCGAGCATATTCTTTTCGTCGATGATGAGCCTACTCTGGCGAATCTTGGAAAGCGGATGCTGGAGATACTGGGTTACCGGGTGGAAGTGTGCACGAGCGCTACTGACGCCTTGGATTTGTTCCGGAAAAAACCTGAGCGTTTTGATTTGATCATCACCGACATGACCATGCCCGCAATGACCGGCTCGGAGCTGGCAATGGCGCTTCTACAGGTTCGTCCGAATATACCCATCATCCTTTGCACCGGTTTCAGTTATGGCATGTCCGAAGAAAAGGCGAAAGCCATCGGAATTCGGGAGTTTATTTTCAAACCGTTTGTGCAGAAAGACATGGCGACCGCAATCCGTAAGGCGCTCATATAGTATAATAAATCGTTTTTTAGCGAAATGAGCGCGAAATGGTTTTTGGGGATAAAAATTAAAGATGAAATTTCGATCTACATGCACCGTTCTAACAAAAATACATTCGGCCCTAACAACTGCATCTCCTGTATCTCCTTATATCTTGTGATGCAGATGATGGGAAACACGGCTCATAGTTTTGAGTAATTGGCCTGCAATGAAACAGAACTTCATTAACTGCATCCCAAAGGCTTTTTTATAGATTCGCACTTAGTTTAAGCATAGAAACCGGCAATCAGCAGACCGCTAATTATAACCGACCCAACGATACTCCCGATCAACGCATTTGTGGATATTTGTAATCCCCGTCCGCTGTGGAACTTGGAAAATGCCAAGCCCAGCACCGCAAATAGAATAATGTCAAAAAGCCCATGAGTTATCCAATGATGCCCTGTAATCGCTGCCATCCCCTTAAGGACAGTATCTTCATTTGTTTCTTTTAGTATGACCAGCAGGGCACTAATAAAGCTGGTTATCGCAAAAGATAAGCCGAACGATTTGGTATATTTCCCAATTTCAATGGTTTCCATGGTTAGATTCCTTTCATCTTTAAAAGCAAAGCAATTTTTACGGCGACGCTGATGATGGCTCCTGAGCCCTCCATTGCAAGGGAGGTAGGCACAATCAGACCCGTAACCCAAAGAATGACCTTTCTTACGGGTTTGTTGGAAGGAAGATAGCCGGACGCGGCAATCGGGAGGTAGGTAGCCAGCAAGAGGAGCATCAGAAAGACGTGTTCTTTTACTTCCATGAAAAAGTTATGGCCGAAAGCCCACGGTCCCCCTTTGATAAATGCTTTGTCAACACCGTAATAGACGATGTAAAAATAACCTCCTAGAAAGTAGGTGAGCCACATCAAAATCGCAACAAATAGACTAACGTTTCTTATACGGGCAACCGAGGATTCACCTGCGTTTAGGGTGTCGACGAAAACCCACAACGCGGCAAGGGTTGCCAGCCCGCCGAAGACAGGATGTAATAACAGCAAAATGTTTTCCATAATTTCCCCCCCCCGTTGTGCGAGTTAAAGGATAGCAAGATTTAATCCACTCTGTTTAAATATACGACAATGTGGTATCGTTGTCAAAGAGATATCTCAAATAATTTAAAAAATATCAAATATTTATAAATCATGAACAAGATCAATATAATCAATGATGTAATTAAGACATGAATAGTGGGATACGCTCTGTTAAAAAAAAGGGGCATTGGAGCCAATTGAAGCGAGTCATTCTGAAAAAAGCGTTGTGGTTATTTATAACCCTGCCCTGGTTTCACCTGACCAGATGCGACAGGCGTTACTTAAAAGCGGATATGTCGCCGCCATAGGTGAGGATAGAAACCCGAATCAGGAGATTTTCAAACCTTTTACGGATGGGAAATTGGAATTTATTCAATCAGAACCATGGAAAAGAAGTTCCACTGACCATAGGTTTCCTTGCGCGTATCGATTTCGAATCCATTTCTTCTAGCTGTTTTAAAAACATCTATCCCGCATGCCTCCATCATGGGTCGGATTCTTTGATCGGTCTTTTCGGATTGCTGCGGCTTGCACGAAGCCGAATTATCTCCCGTCGGTCATGTTGCACCTGGGTTTGACTCGCGCTTTCCAAAATCCGAAGGAAGCGCCGTCATGGCAAATGCTTTATAATAGCCCATGTGGTAAGCCTCACCTTCAAGCTGCACGGCAATTTCGGTTATTTTCTTTCCATCCGGACCGTTTAGGAGAATAGCGGTTTTATATTCTCTTAACATTTCTTTTGTATCCTTGACATCTGGTGCTTGAGGTGGATGATAAGGGTCCTTTTCGTACATAGGGCATCCATATCGGCATTTCCATCGAACCCATTTCTCCACAACGATTGTGTCCGCATCAATTATTTTTGCCCTTTTCGCTCCCAGTTCAGTCGCCTTTTTCAATAGATACTCCCCGGGTTGCAATTTATTCTCATTTCTTTCCAAAGATTTTTGTTCTTTCTGATTGACGGATATCGAATCAGGTTTGATCGCCCGAATAAGTACGCCCTTGGTTTTAGGTGAGCTGTTAAAACCCGTTTCTGCAACAAGTTCCACATCTTTAAATCCGACTTCTTGTAGTATTGCCAGGAAATCCTCCCCCGGTATAGCGCCGCCCTCTCACTGAAACCATGTACTAATTCTGGCTTTCAGATCTTTTTCAATTCGGTCGGTCAGAACCTGATCTGCCACCATGAATCGCCCATTCGGCTTTAAAACACGAAAGACTTCCGCGATCGCTCTTTTTTTATCCGGAATCAGGTTTATTGCTCCATTGGATATCACAGAATGAAAACTATCCTTCGGAAAATCCAATTTTTCAGCAGATCCCTCTATGAACGACACATTGGCAATGCCAAGGATCTGAACATTTTTTTTAGCACGATCCAACATTTCCGGAACAAGATCGACACCGAAAACTTTTCCTTTTGAGCCGACAATTTTTGCTGCAAAGACAGCGTCTATGCCTACACCGCACCCGAGGTCTAAAACGGTTTCTCCTTCCTTAATTTTTCCCATCGAAAAAGGGTTCCCGACGCCGCAGTAAAATTGGCTGACTTCATCCGGAAGGTCGCTTGTAAAAGAGGGATCGTAACCTAAAATCTCAAGGCCGGCCCGACCTGTGGGATAATTGAAAAAACCACCGGGGTTTAGTGAAACCTTTCGATATTTGTCACGGATTTGACTTTGTATCTGTTCATTTTCTTCAGAAGTAAAAAGGTCTTCCATATGGTTGCCTCTTTGAAAATGCAATAGATCCTGTCAAAAGTTAAAAATCTTGGATTCAGCAGCCATGTCGATAAGGTGTGGGGCTCCATCCAACACCATGTTTGAGAAAAAACTTGCCTCGTCAACCTGACGAGCAGACGCACAAGGGATTCAGACCCCTATGGGCACTTCCTTTTCAACCAAATAGGGCAAATAATCACCGGGACAATCCCCGGTTCGGGTTTTTACGGTTAAATTCCGTTTTGAATTGGCCCATAACACACCATCTTCATGTAAGAAAATGTTTACAGAGTGTCCTTTGGAATGGGCCACTTTTGCTAACTGAAAACATCGAGTGGCCGATTCCGCATCGCCTTTCCCAAGAGTGAATAAAAAGTTTGCCATCAAACACCTCCTGTTTTTGATTTGTTACAAAATGCCTGATCTCTTTTTTTTCACGGGGCCTTTCAGATCGCCCTCCACCAGGGCGTTGCCAACACCCGCCGCGTCAACGGAAAAACATCCTTACCGTCATAAATAAGCAAAGCGCCATCCGACAGGTCAGAATATTCCTGCAGGAAGGCTTCCAGCCCCTTGGCGTCGGCCACCGTGACTCGGGCAGCCGCTTTGATTTCAATAGGAAGGAGCCGTTCCGGTGTTTCGACGACGAAATCGACTTCAAGACCCGACGCCGTCCGCCAGTAGAGTACCTCGGGACGGCGGGCTTGCTGGTCCCGCCAGGCCAAAAGATCGGTGAGCACCAGATTTTCCATGTGCGCTCCTCTCGGTTCACGCTCCCCGGCCAAAAAGAGTGCAAGCCCTGTATCGCTCCAGTAGAGTTTGGGCGACTTGATGAGGCGACGGGTCCGGTTGACGGTATAAGCGGAAAGCCTTACCGCCTGAAAGCTTGCTTCCATGAGGTTGAGGAAACGGTGGACCTGGGGCTGGGAGATCCCCGCGTCCCTTCCCAGTTCGGTCTGAACAGAATAATCAAGCATTTTATCTCGCGATGGCGCCTTTACCCGTGCCATATCTCTCGCCAACCTATTAATGTCCGGAAATAAAGTCTCTTCGCATGCTCTCCCAAATAACTTTGCTTTGCTCCTAAACCCTGCAGTTGCATAAAAAACATGACAAGGTATAGAAAAAAAGAATGATAACAGGGCATTTGAATACGTTTAGGCATGGTTCGCGAATAAACTTTTGGTGACTTCTAAAACAAATAAAAAATTCGTCATGTTTTTTACCCGGAGGGAAAGCCGATGATGCCCCATCTCCTTCGTTGCCAAGGACTCGCAGTAAAATACTACGGCTTCGCCCTTGGACGCCTTGGATCTGGGGCGCCCTCGGCTTTTGCAACAACAGGGTAAACTTCGCATCAAGAAAAGTTTTTCCCAGTTTGATCTGACTTTTGCAGAATGATAAAGATATCCTCGATCTTCAAAATCGACCCCAATATTAATTTCAAGGTCTTTCATGAATCGATAGGCATTTAAGCCTTTTTTCTATTCTCGCATCGGTTTTACCGCCTCGATAGAGGCAGAGACCACATAATCGGCCATGTTTTTATCAGGATGCGGATCCCATTGACGGATGAGTTCCCGGCTTTCCGCTTTAGGACTGATTCGAATCTTTTCAAAACCGGCTTCCGCAAGCATCGTCTGGAGATCCTCCATGGTTGCAGCGCCGCCGATGCAGGACGTCACCAGAGCCATATTTCTTCGAATTTCATCGGGAAGTTCGGCCGTTGCGACGATGTCCGAAACGGCCAAACGGCCTCCCGGCTTCAGCACTCGAAACGTTTCCCGAAAGACAAGGGCTTTGTCCGGGGAAAGATTGATGACGCAGTTGGAGAGGATAATGTCCACCGCATTGTCCGCCACAGGCAGATGTTCAATCTCTCCCAACCGGAACTCGACGTTTTTTACCACCGCTTTTTCGGCATTGAGGCGGGCCTTTGAGACCATTTCAGGGGTCATGTCCACACCAATGACATGCCCGGTTTCACCCACCTGCCGGGCCGCCAGGAAGCAGTCGAATCCGCCGCCGGAGCCTAAATCGAGAACCGTTTCTCCCGGTTTCAGAGAAGAAATGGCCACGGGGTTTCCACAGCCCAATCCCATGTTGGCGCCCTCCGGAATTCCGCAGAGTTGGTCTTTCGCATAGCCCATGAATTTAGACAGTTGTTCCGGGTTTAAGTCCGGGCCTCCGCAGCAGGATATCGTCGGATTCCCTGTTAAAAGGTCGCCGGGTTTCCCGCAACAAGACGGTGCAGGATCCATTCCGCACCCCGTCTTGCTGCTGCTTGCAATACGGCCGTACTTTTCTCGAACGCTTTGACGCACTTTTTCCTGATCTTGAACAGACATGTTTTCCTCCTTTTAATCCGGCAAAATGGGATTTTCGCCGGTCGATTTGAATTTTCGAAAACTATCGAAGATATAGGCTAAAAATAAAGTCCTTTATAGTTAAGAAAAGAATTGCTGCACCGCCTTCAGAGTTCCCGGATCGATCCAGCAATCTATTTTTTGTCCCCGCCGTTCCATGCGGATAAGCCCGGCCTGACGCAACTCCTTGATATGATGCGACAGCGTGGAAGGCACGATGCCCAGATCCTGTCCCAGTTCACCGACACAGGCGCACCCTTCTTCGCAATTTTCGGGGTTGACGCTCATGATCGTTCCCGGACGGCAGCAGATAATTAAACGCAAAAAAATTTTCAGCCGGTTAGGATTGGAAAGGGCCTTGAAAATTTCGGCGTATTTTTCGACATTTTTATCTCGAT
>MGQD01000136.1:0-119 GCA_001797695.1 Deltaproteobacteria bacterium RBG_13_49_15
ATCGAATGAAAACATCAACGTTCCATGCCCGATAAACGTGATTTTCAGATCACCGGAAGCGGTTTTGATGGTATCTGTCTCGAACTGACCTTCGGCAAAGGCGATCCCTAAACCTGAAA
>MGQD01000136.1:135-204 GCA_001797695.1 Deltaproteobacteria bacterium RBG_13_49_15
GATAAACATTCTTTTATGCATGGCGATCCTCATAAGAAGTGAAGCTCCCCGTTCTGAAGAGCGGGGCTT
>MGQD01000136.1:243-9533 GCA_001797695.1 Deltaproteobacteria bacterium RBG_13_49_15
GCATCAGAACATCCGTTAATGGTTGTGGCGAGCATCCGGTACTCCCCCTTAAACCATTTTTTTCGTTCAATCAGTCGGTCTTCGGTGATAGAAAGCTGCTTTGATTTCAACAATGCTAAAAAATCATCCTCGTAGGTGACCCTTCCGAAATCGACGGTGGTGACGTATTTTAATTTGGGTTTGATCAATTCCAGTATTCCGACTTTTTCTTTGAACATGGTTTGGAAAAAGACGATTTCTCCGCCGGGTTTGAGCCAGCTTTTAATCCGGTCGAGAACCATCTCCTGATCCTTAAAAAGCATAAAACTCATGGTAAACAAAATAAAATCGAAACGGCAGTCTTTGGACGGTTCATAATCTTCAACCGGTTTGCAGTGGATTTCCACGTGGTCCTGTAGATTGTAGTTCCGGATGATGCTCTCACAGCGGTTCAGGTAGTGTCTGTTGATATCGATGCCGGTAATGTTGAGGTTTTTCGATTTGATCAGGGAATGGAAGTTGTTCATCATGACGCCGTTTCCGATTCCGACATCGAGGATGGAAGCATTTTCCGAGACATACTCCAGACAGTTTTGGTAACAGTAGTCGGTGACGCTGTTGATGATCAGATTATAAAGATAATTTTTCATTCCGATTTTCTAAGGCTAGGGTTGTTTTTTTATTTTAAACTTTTGTAAAAGATCTTCTCTCGGCGGTGAAAAGATCTCAAGCACTTCCGAAGAAACGCCGAGACACCTACCGCTGTGGGGAACATTGGACGGGACCCGATACACGATGCCGGCAGCTACCGTCTTTTCTTCTCCTCCGATGGTCAGCAGGATCGATCCTTTAAGGACGGTTCCCATCTGTTCGTTGGGATGGGCATGCTCGGGTATGACGGCGCCGGGCGCCAGATGAAAAAAGGCCATAGTCATCTGATCGCCCGAAATCAGCCTGAGCTTGACCCCTTCGGTCATTTCGTGCTGCTCGAGTTTATTCAAGACAAGGTATCCCATTATCACCCTTCCTCTCTTTGCAACTGATCCGATTCAATGCGCTTATAACGCAAATTAAACATAAAAATCAATCGTCAGATGCCGCATATTTTCCGGACATCTTCATTTTCCTGGATTTCCTTAACCGTTCCCTGGTAACATATGCGGCCGTCGTCGATAATGTAGGCATATTCGCTTAATCCTAATGTGAATTTGACATTTTGTTCAGCCAGAAGAACCGTAAGGCCGGTTTCCTTGAGCAACCGGATACGGTCTCTGAAAACCTGCACCATGGCCGGCGCCAGCCCTTCCGTGGGTTCGTCGAGAAGCAGAAGTTCAGGGTTCCCCATGAGTGCCCGGGCTATGGCCAGCATTTTCTGTTCCCCGCCGCTCAGAAGGCCGCCTTTTCTGCCGGACAGGTCTTTAAGTGCCTGGAAAAGTTCAAAAACGCGCTCCTGGTTCCACTCTTCTTTCCCTCCCCGGCTCCTGGCGGCGATTTCCAGATTTTCTGAAACGGTGAGATCCGCGAAGATGCGCCGCGTATCCGGAACATAGCCGATCCCTTTTCTGGCAAGAAGATACGGGGCTTTTCCGGAAACGACCTCATCTTTAAAAATGACCTTTCCGCTGCGGGGCGGCGTCAGACCCATGATGCTTTTTAACGTCGTGGTTTTGCCGGCGCCGTTTCTTCCAAGGAGGCACACGACTTGCCCTTTATTAATTTTCAGGGAAACATCAAAAAGGATATGGCTTAATCCGTAAAACGTATGAATGGCATCGACGATGAGCATCATTCTTCTCCCAGATAGGCCCGTTGGACCTCCTGGTTTTTTTTCACTTCGTCTGGTTTTCCCTGAGTGATCGTCCGCCCGTGTTCCATGACCATGATGCGGTTTGCGACCCCGAAAACAACATCCATATCATGCTCGCAGAACAGGATGGTGAGCCCCTGGGCATCGGCCAAATTTTTTACCAGTGCAATGGTGGTGGCTGTCTCCTCCGGCGACATGCCTGCTGTGGGTTCATCCAGGATCAGAAGGCTCGGTTTATTGCCCAAAGCGATGGCGATTTCAAGGATCCGCTGGTCTCCATGGGAAAGAGAGCCCGCGATCTTGTGACTTTTATCCAGCAATCCGACGTTTTCCAGGATCTGGTAGGTTTCTTGCACGGCGATCCGTTTTGCCGGATGGAATAAGGTCATGCTTTTGTTTTGCTGGGATAAAACCGATACCTGCACATTACGAAAAGCGCTCAGCCGGTGAAAAATATTGGCGACCTGGAACGACCGGGCTACCCCCTTTTTACAGATCCGGTGGGGCGGAAGTGAGGAGATCTCCTCGCCCTTAAATTGAATCGTTCCGCCGTTTGGTTTCAGCATGCCGGTGATCAGATTGAAAAGGGTCGTCTTTCCGGCGCCGTTCGGTCCGATGACGGCGACAATCTCACCTTCGGCGACATCTAAGTTCGCACGGTTGACCGCCTTGAAATCATCAAAGGATTTTTCGAGGTTTTTCACCGTCAGCATTATTGATCGACTTCCTTTTCCGTGGATCTTAAGGCCTCCGGCTCTTTCCCCTTCATTTTTTCGGTAATAAACCCCATGACCCCTTCTGGAAGAAAGAAAATGAGTAAAATCAAAATAATTCCTAGAATCAAAGTCCAATATTCGGTATAGACGCCGGCAAATGTCCTAAGCGAAACGATTATGGCGGCCCCCAGAATTGGGCCTGAAAAGGTAAACCAGCCGCCTAACAGGCACATGATGAAGATCTCCAGAGACAACACCCAGAACATGAGATCCGGGAAAACAGTCCCTTCCACCACAACGAACATCACGCCGGCTACTCCGGCAAAAAAAGTGGCGATGACGATGGCAACGAGCTGGTGGCGGCGCACATTGATTCCGACCGCCGCACACCGGTCCGGATTGTCCCGGATCGCCTGGAGAATCCCGCCAAAGGGGGATTTGAGGATCAGGTAGAGAAGAATCATTACGATCACCAGAATCGTCAGGATGAAATAGTATGAACGGTTGATGGAAGAGAGGAGTGCCGGTATGGGGATACCGTGGATTCCGTCATCTCCGCCGGTAAAGTCGTACCACCGGAAGGTAATGGCCCAGACAAGGGAACCCAATGAAATCTGAAGCATCCCGAAATAAAGTCGGGAAAGCCTCACACAGAACAATCCGATGATCAGCCCCGCTGCAGCAGCGGCAATCGGTCCGGCGATGAAGCCAACCAGCGGAGGAAGAGAGGTCTTGGCGAGAATGAGGGCCGCGGTATAGGCGCCGATACCGTAAAAAACGCCGTGATGAAATTGAAAAAGACCGCCGTGACCGGCTACCAGGTTCAGGCTCATCGCCAGGATGGAGGTGACAAAGATAACGGTTAAAATATAGATATAAAATCTGGGAACAAGGATCGGAAGAAAAAGAAGAAACAGTACGACGGCGGCATATCCCAGGATCCGTTTTCTTTTTTCATCAACGGTTGCCAAGGGTCGATCCGATCCTACCAAACCGATTTCAGAATGCCCCGCGGCCGCCACATCAGGACAAGAACCACTGCAATATACGGAAATACGATGGCAAATTGCGGCAAAAAGAGGACGCCGAACGATTGGGTAATCCCGAAAATAAGGGATCCCACCATGGCCCCCCACATATTCCCGAGTCCGCCGATGGTGACGATGAGAAACGTTTCGATGATGATGTCGTGATCCATGCCGAGGGTAACGCTCACCGTCGGTGAAACGAGCGCTCCTCCGAGTCCGGCCAGAAAACATCCCAGAACAAAGGCAAAAGCGAATACCCAGCTCACATTGATGCCGATGGCGCCCACCATTTCCCGGTCCACGGCGGCGGCGCGGGCGATTTTTCCGATCAGGGTGTTATTCGAAAAGAGATAGAGCGCTACCGCAATGATGGGGCCGGCAATGAGGAGAAACAGATTGTATCGGGGGATGGGGGAGCTGAAAATCGTTACCGCCCCTCGGAGGAGATCCGGGGCCATGAGAGAGCGGTAATCGGCTCCCCAGAAAATCTTTACCAGATCGCCGAAAATGAGCATAAGGGCAAACGTGAAGAGGAGCAGCATCAAATGCTCCCGCTCATAGAGATGACAGAAAAGCGCCCGTTCCGCCACTAGACCTATGAGAGCGACTACAAAGGGAGAAGCGATCAGAGCGAACCAGAAAGCAACGGACCCGCCTCCGAAATAAGTGGCGATGGTGTGGGCGACAAATGCGCCGAGCATATAAAGGGACCCGTGGGCGACGTTGGGAACGCGGAGAACGCCGAGCACAAAACTCAACCCGGAAGATACCACAAAAAGGATCATCGCCCGGCTGATGCCGACAAGGAAATGGCTTGCAATGACGGCAAAGGTTATTGTGTGTCCGGCATCCATGATCAGGCCTGATCTCTTAATAATTGGATAAGAAAGAAACGTGTTTCCTTAAAGAGAATGGGCGCGCCGGCACGAAGACCCTAAATGCTTGACCGGCGCACCCATGATTATCCTTTTAAGAAACCGTTTGGCCGCCGGTGAAAACGGCAGCAAAACGGTTAGACTCGCTTACTTGCCCCGGGACTTTGTGATCTCATCGCACGTCGGCAGGACTTCATCGCCTTTGAGTGTCGTGATGTCGGTTGCGATCACGAAGTCATATTGCGGGACTTTTTTTGTGGTTCCGAAATACATCGGGTAAACCGCCTGGTGGTCACAAGCTCTCATTTCCACCATCCCGCCCACCGGATTTTTCACCTTCAATCCTTCGAGGGCGTCAATGAATTTTTCTTTGTCGATCTTCCCGGCCTTTTTGAAGGCTTCCGCGATGAAATGAGCCGTCAGATAGGCATTAAAGGCCGGAAAGCCGGGGGGGGTTCCATACGCCTTTTGGAATGAATCCACAAACGCCTTGTTTTCAGGGGTCTCCGGATAATAGAAAAGATACTGGATGGTCCCCGTAACCCCCTCCGGTCCTTCCGCCGCCAGAGGCTTCAGAACCGCATGATCGATCGCCGTGTGGATCCAGGACGGAATTTTAGCCGCCATCCCCGTGGTCTTGAGCGCCTTCAGAGTGTTGGTCATGCTGGCCCCTCCGGTGCAAAAAATGACCGCATCCGGCTTGGCCCCCATGATGGAAGTGAGATAGGGGACAAGATCAGGTTCCCCGACCTTCCACCATGATTCCCCGATCTTCTCGACATCCGGTTTCAGGGCTTTTAAATTCCTCCATGCCGCATCGGCAATGGCATGCCCATAGGCGTAATCATCCCCGGCGATCCAGTATTTTTTATACGGCTTTTTTGAAAGTCCCACGCCGCCGGCTGTCCCCCCCATCGCCGTGTTGTCAGCCGTGGAAAAGACATACCGATGCCCTTCGGCGCCGGTTATTTTTTCGTCCTTGGAGATCCAGACGATGAACGGAATCTTCTGTTCTTTGGCTATGGTTTTGGATACCGCCAGTGCGGCGGCGCTGTTGATGGTTCCGACCAGAAGATCGACCTCTTCCCGCATCACCAGTTCTTTGGCCATGTTCAGGGCGATGTCCACCTTGAACTTGGTATCGCGGGTGGTGTATTCGATCTTTCCACCCAGAACCCCCTGTTTATTGATCTCTTCAAGCGCCAGTTTAAAGCCGTTCAGAGCGTCGTTTCCGTAAACGGCCGCTGGTCCGCTGTAACAGTCGATGATGCCGACTTTAATATTTCTGGCCTGAGCGGTTCCGGTCATGGCCAGAGGGGAGATCAGCAGCAATGCGCTTACCCCCGCAAGAATTACGGCAAGAAAATCTTTCTTTTTGTGTGTCATATCTCCTCCTTTTCTGAATCGATCTCAAAAGGGATTTCGAGATGCTTGGGTTTTAAAGTCCTCATTTGCATATTGTGCCTGATTCCAACCAATTCGATAGGAAATCTTATATGAAAAAGAGAAAGACGTGTCAATCCTTTAAAAGGGGTGTTCAAAAGATTTTGGAGGTGATAAAAGGATCAAAATCCGATCGGTTTTAAAGAGGCATCCGATGACCTTGCGATCCGTTGATGCAAAACAGATGGAATCCCTTCGTAAGATGATCCCGGAGGATCGTTTTTCGACCGGAGATTCGGTTTTGAATCTTCACTCCAGGGATCAATCGTTTCATCCCCCCTCCCGGCCGGACGTGGTGATATGGCCGATCCTCAAGGAAGAGGTCTGCGCTGTTTTGAAATACGCCGATGAGAACCGGATACCGGTCACCGGCTGGGGCTCAGGGACGAGCATGGAGGGGAATCCGATTCCGGTGAAAGGAGGGATCGTTCTTGATTTTTCCAGGATGAACCGGATCCTTCAGATCCGCGAGCAGGACTTCCAGGCCGATCTGGAGCCGGGAGTCATCTACCAGGATCTGAATGAGCGGCTCAGGCACAAGGGGCTCTTCTTTCCTCCGGATCCGGGCGCCCGCGCCACCATCGGTGGAATGATTGGAAACAACGCGAGCGGCACCCGGACCGTGAAATACGGCTCCACCCGGGATTACGTCCTGCGGTTGACAATGGCGCTCGCAAGCGGGGAGCTCATCGAAACCGGGACCCGAGCTTCAAAGACCTCCTCCGGATACGATTTGGTCCGTTTGTTCGTGGGGTCTGAAGGGACCTTGGGTCTGGTTGTGGAGGCGACCGTTCGGCTTGCCGGAGTTCCTTCCGAATATGGCGCTGCCGTTGTTACATTCCCTTCCCTGAATGCGGCCGGAAAATGTGTTTTCGAAATCAAACGGTCAGGCCTCGATCCTGCCGCACTCGAGCTGATGGATCCGGAATGCATCGGGTTGATGAACAGGGAAAAAGGGCTCGGGCTTTCCGTTCTTCCCACTCTTTTCATGGAATACCACGGTCCCTCAAGCCATCAGCTTGCGGAAACCATTAAGGTGGTCAAAGAGATCTGCGTTGACACGGGATGTACCGGCTTTAACGCCGGATTCGGACGTGGGGAACGGGACCGGCTGTTTCGGGCGCGACACGAGCTTGGAGAGATGATCCTGAGGAATCATCCGGGGTGTGGGGTCCTGGTTGTGGATGTGGCGGTGCCGGCGACCGCCTATCCGGATATGATCGCCGCTGTGAAAGAGGAAATGAAAAAAGGCGGCGTTACCGGTTACATCTTCAGCCATGCCGGAGACGGGAATCTCCATGTAAATCTTGTCGGAAAAAGGGAGGACCAGGACGGGTGGAGACGGATCCACACAGTGGCCGACCGGACGGTAGCCGGCGCTCTGGCGTCCGGCGGGACAGCCACCGGCGAGCATGGCGTGGGTATCGGAAAGCGGAAATTCATGGAGGCCGAACACGGTAAAAGCCTCCGATGGATGAAAAAGATCAAGACCCTTTTTGATCCCAACGGCATTCTGAATCCCGGCAAGATGTTTCCTTACAACGATGATTTTCTCCAATTGACACGATGAGTTCGCAAGTAGTAAGGAGTGCGATATGTTGTTTGGTCGGTTGTGAAGCTCCCCGCTCTGAAGAGCGGGGCTTCCCGGCAAGGACAATGTCTATTTTATATAGCTTCCCTTGACCCCGTCTTAATAAGCCTAAGGCTTATCAAAAGGCGGGGCTTGCGGGAAGCAGACCGGTCAAATCAGGAGCAGGAATTATAAATGAAGGTGACGCTGTTTGTTCAATGCCTAGTGGATGCCCTGCTTCCGGAGGCGGCTGAGGGGATGGTGCAGGTTTTCAAACGGCTTGGGATCAAAGTGGAATGCCCGACGGAACAGACCTGCTGCGGGCAGATAGCGTTTAATTCCGGATACCGGAAAGAGGCGCGGATCGCTGCCGGACGGTTTATCCGGATATTCGAGCATGCCGAGGCGGTTGTAGCCCCGTCCGGCTCCTGCGTCCATATGGTCCGCCGTTATTATCCGGAGCTCTTTGCAGACGATCCGAAACAGCTTGACCGCGCCAAACGGCTTTCCGAAAAGACCTTTGAGTTTTCTCAGTTTCTGGTAGATGTCATCGGCATCGAAGATGTGGGGGCGTCCTACAAGGGGAAGGTCACCTACCACGACTCCTGCCATCTATTGCGGGGCTTGAGGATCAAAGACCAGCCCAGGCGGCTCATCAAAAAGGTCAGGGGCGTCGAAATGATTGAAATGAAAGACCCGGATCGGTGCTGCGGTTTCGGCGGCGCTTTTTCCGTGAAATACGGAGCGATCTCAACAGCCGTTTTGGAAGAGAAGGTGGCGCAGATCATTGAATCCGGCGCCGATACGGTCGTGGGGTGCGATCCGGGATGCCTGATAAACATGGAAGGAATGATCAGGCGAAAAGGGCTTCCGATCAAAACCCTCCATATCGCCGAACTCTTGGGGCGCCATGCCTGAAATCACAACAGAAAAATATATTGAAGCCGCCGCCGCAGGCATTAAAGACGAGGTCCTGCAGCGGGCGCTGGCCAACCTGCAGGAACGGTTCGGGAAAGGGACCGCTGCGGCATATCAGACCCTCCCGGAAGGGCCCGGGCTCCGATTCATTGCCCACGATATCCGGATGGAGGCCGTCAATCACCTCGATCTGCTCCTTGAAACGCTAGCAGAAACCATCCGGAAAAACGGAGGAGAAGTATTTTTTGCCGACAATGCCCAGGAAGCGGTTTCCATCGTCCGGGATATCGCACGGAAACATGGCGTGAAGCGGGCAGTCAAAGGGAAATCGATGGTTTCCGAAGAGATCGGCCTAAACGATGCTTTGATCGATGCCGGCATCGAGGTAACGGAGACCGACCTGGGGGAATACATCGTACAACTGGCTGAAGAGCACCCATCCCATATCATTGCGCCGGCGATTCATAAAACCAGAAACGAGATCGGAAAGCTTTTTACCGAGAAGCTCGGAATCCCGTTTACCACGGATCCGCCCACCCTCACCCGGGCTGCCAGAAAAGCGCTCAGGGAAAAATTTTTAAATGCCGACATGGGGATCTCCGGATGCAACCTGGCCTGTGCCGAAACCGGACATATCACCACGGTTTCCAATGAAGGAAACATCCGGATGGCCGGAACTCTCCCAAGAGTCCATGTGGCGCTCATGGGGATGGAGCGGGTAGCTGCACGCCTGGTGCATCATGAAATTCTGCTGAGGCTGTTGGCCATGGGAGCGGCCGCCCAGCACATGGCCACCTATGTCAGTTACATCGGCGGGCCGAGAAGAAACGGGGAAACAGACGGCCCTGATGCCTTTTACCTTGTGGTGATCGACAACGGCCGATCTAAGATCCTGGCGGACCCTAGGTTTAAGGAGATGCTCTGCTGCATCCGGTGTGCGGCCTGTCTCAACGT
>MGQD01000136.1:9596-13820 GCA_001797695.1 Deltaproteobacteria bacterium RBG_13_49_15
CGCGGTGGTCACCCCGCTTCTGGTGGGGATCAACCGGGCCAAAGATCTCTGCCGGGGGGAAACGCTCTGCGGGGCCTGCCAGGATGCGTGTCCTGTCAATATCGACATCCCCCGGATGCTTCTGGAATTAAGAAGCACGCTCGCTAAAGGGGATCGGGGATGGGGGGTCTTTGCAGCCGATCCGGCAGAAGCATTTTTTTACCGGATCTGGTCGAATATGATCCAAAACCGCCGGATCTATGACGCCGCACTTTCCATCTTAAGGATCATTCAGCGCCCTTGGATTGGGAAAAACGGTCGCATTCAATGGGCGCCGAAACTCTTAACCGGCTGGACATCGAGCCGGGATCTTCCGCCGGTGACCGGGGAACGGTTCGTCAGCCGATGGAAGCGGATGCAGCGGAATCGGAAATCATAGCCATGGCGCAACAGGAGATCTTTATAGGGAGAATCCGAAAGGCGCTCGGGATAACTTTGGATGATGCGAAGAAGCGATCGGACATCCTTGCCGGTCCGTTGACCCGAGAATATCAGGCCGCTCTCGAAGCCGTCCGATCCCGGACCCTCCGGGAACAAGACGCATTGATTAAGACGCTTAAGGAAAAGGGAACGCCCCTCAATATCCGCGTTTCAGAGATGCCGGATCTCCGGTCTGTTTCCGATGCCATCGCGGCATTGATTTCCGAACGGGAGCCGGAATGGGGGGATCGAAGGGGGGTGGTGGCTTGGAAACACCCCTTGGTCGAAGCATTGAATCTCCCTTCTGTTTTGGCTTCTTTTTCTCTTCCGATCCGGATTGCCGATCCCGCAAGCAGCGATGAAAACCGGATGCTCTTCCGTAAGGATGCCGGAGAGGCCCTTTTGGGTGTGACATCGGCTGATTATTGCATTGCCGAGAGCGCCACTCTCGTGATCAAATCCAGACCGGGGCATCCCCGTTCCGCCTCTCTTCTCCCCACCATCCATGCGGCTGTTGTCCGTTCGGATCAGATCCTGAAAAACACACGGGAGTTGTATGCGCTTTTTAGCACATCGGAGGAGGGGCTGAGAAACTCCACCATTCTCATCACAGGGCCGAGCAAAACAGCGGATATAGAGGCGACCCTTGTTCACGGCGCCCATGGCCCGCGCGAGCTGCACCTCTTTATTTTAACGGATCGGACAGGTCGGCAAGATGAAAGGAAATGATATGGAAAGCGTCAACAGACCGAGTCGGCAGGAAGCCTATGATTTGCTTCTTGAATATAACCAGAGCGAAAGTCTCATTAAACACGCCCTGGCGGTGGAAGGGGTGATGCGTTATGTTGCCAGGAAACGGGGGGAGGATGAAGAAAAATGGGGGATCATCGGACTGATCCATGACCTCGACTATGAGCGATTTCCGGAGGCGCATTGCAAAAAAACAGGAGAGATCCTAAGAGAAAAAAACTGGCCGGAGGAGTATATCCGGGCGGCCGTTAGCCATGGATACGGGATCTGCGTGGATATCAAGCCGGACACGGATCTTGAGAAAGTCCTTTTTGCCGTTGACGAACTTACAGGCCTGGTGGTAACGTCCGCCCTGGTAAGGCCGTCGAAAAGCGTCATGGACCTGGAGGCGAAGTCCGTAAAGAAGAAATGGAAGGACAAGCGCTTTGCCGCCGGAGTGAACCGGGAAGTGATTGAAACTGGAGCCGCCATGCTCGGAATGGATCTGACCGCCCTGATTACGGAGACCATCATGGGGATGAGAGAGGTGGCCGATGCCATAGGCCTCAGGTAGTCTGGCGGCCTAAAGAGGCTTCTCCGGCAGAATCGAGAAGGGACCGTGCCGGTAGCCGGACGAATGCGGGCTTTGAACCGGCGTGACGGAAAAAAGGACCGATGTGACCGCCGGATGATCCGCAGGCGCCGCATCATCCGGTATCGATTTAAGGGCTGCGCTTTTCCCGACGAGCATGGTCCCCGCAATATCGAACTTGCTCCCCTTCGATGTAATGGCCACATCCCCTTCGACTTTTCCTCCGGTGAAAATGACCTTTGATCGGAAGGCGATAACCGTTTCATCAGGGGAATTGAAGTCGCTCTTTTCGATTTCAACCTCTGAATCGAGAATCAAAAGGCTGCGCGCCTTTACGTTTTTAAGAATCGCATTTCTGCAATTGACAATCTCGATTGTGTCGTATCCTCCTTCGAAAACCATCCCCTCCCTATCTTCGCATCTCCCATTTTTTTTCGGTGGACCGTCCGATGAGGATTTCGCCTGAACAGTCGCCGAATCCGATTTTTTTTCGAGATGCCCGAGAATCAACTCCTTTACCTGATCAGGGGATTCCTTGATAGGGGAATGGCCGATCCCTCCCAGAATCCGAAGCTCGGAATCGGGAATCAGGGCGGCGAGCATTTTTCCGGTCCGGACCGGAGCGATGTCGTCCTTTTCACCCCAGATGATCAGAGCGGGCGTTCGGACATTGGAGATGATCGGGCTGATATCATCTACAGCCAGGGAAAACGCAGCGATCTTGGCAGGATCCCCCTGCAAAATTTTTTCGCGGGTTAGGGCGCTGTAAAGGATAAGATCATCCGGTATCGGTTTGCCGGAAATCCGTTCCAGAATGGTTCCGGCGAACTGCCGGAGGCGCCCTTCCTGAAGGGGGTGAAAGGACGGTATTTTCCGGATTCCGGTCTGGACGAGGTGCCGGGAATAGGCATGGCGGTGAAGGATCCCCGATGCATCGATGAGCACCAGGCGATCTACGTCATCCGGATGCGATGCGGCATACCGGAGGGATATGGCCCCTCCCATGGAGTGACCGATTAGATGGATCGGAACTTTTGCAAGCCGGTTGATGAGCGATTTCATGAACGCAACGTAATTTTCCGGGGAATAAAGCTTGTTCCCGCCGTCGGATCGGCCGAATCCCGGAAGATCAAACGCAAGGACATGATATTTTTCAGCAAGGGAAGGGAGGATCATCTCCCAGTCCCTTGACGCACCCGCTCCTAGTCCGTGAACCAGGACAACGCTTTTCGCAAATTGTTTTCCAGCCTCATATAGGTATGCGCACCCCTGAAATACCGGTGCTTCGATCATCGTCTCGGATGTATCCGGTCGGCTCGGTCCGGCACTGGAGATGGAAACCGGGTAAATCCATATGATTCCCATAATGAGGATGGCATGGTAGAGAAAACTGATTCGAAAGCAAAACATCGGCTCAAACGATCAGGGCGCGGATTTTCGGTTTAAAAGCTCATCGATGGCTTCTTCCGCCGCCGTATACGGGTCGGTCCGGCGCTTTTCCAGATTCTCCATAATCGAATCCATCCGGGAATCTGTTTGAAGATGTGCCAGCGCTTTCTGAAACAGTCCGTCGCGCAACGCATTCAGAAAAGAATATTTCAAATCGTTTTGCCGCATCTCATGCGACCGGTTGCGCTTGATGTATTCCCCGTGTTGTTCCACAGCGGATGCCAGTTCGACGACACCGGTGTTCGCTTTCGCCTCGGTTTTCAGAATGGGCGGCTGCCAATCGGTTTTATCCGCGGCCCTTAAAAGAACCAGCATGCGGATGTCATTTACCGCTGAATCGGCGCCTTCCAGATCCGATTTGTTGACAACGAAGATCGCGGCGGTCTCGAGGATCCCGGCTTTGATCGCCTGGATTCCATCTCCCAAACCCGGAATGATCACCACCACGTTGGTGTGCGCGATGTGTGAAATCTCCACTTCATCCTGTCCCGCCCCGACCGTCTCAATAAGGATGATATCTTTTCCCATGGCATCGAGAACCGCAACCAGGTCGCGCGTGGATCGGGAAACCCCCCCTACGTGTCCTCGGGTAGCGACGCTTCGGATAAAAACTCCATTATCAAGGGCATGCCGCTGCATCCGGATCCGGTCTCCCAGAATAGCGCCTCCGGTCAGTGTGCTGGACGGGTCGACGGCGAGAACCCCGATCGTTTTTCCTTCTTTTCGTAAGATGCCGATCAAACGGTCCACGATGGTGGATTTCCCGGTGCCGGGCGGCCCCGTGATACCGATGATGTGGGCGTGACCGGTATTGGGAAAGAGCCGCTTCAGTGTTTCTCTGGCTGAGGGATGACCGTCTTCGATATCCCGCATCAGCCGGGCTGCGGCGCGGACATCTCCTTTTCGGACCCGTTCTTCGGTCGTCATTTCCAGCTCGCTTTCAAGGATTTTATGGATGGATACCTACATGAAAATGGAGTTTAAAACAAGCCCCT
>MGQD01000136.1:14309-23066 GCA_001797695.1 Deltaproteobacteria bacterium RBG_13_49_15
TATGCATTTGATGTCCTTCCTGTCAGGATTTTGGGTTCGCACGAGGTTTTGGATGTCACGGAGCCGCATCTTTTCGGAATGTTCTGTCCGTTTTGCCGGGATGTGCTGGCCCAGGGCCTCAAAGGGCGTTATGATTATCTAGACGGAATCACTATCGGGCAATCCTGCCTTCACCTTCGCCAGGCCTACACATCCTGGGATATCCATATAAATCCGGGGTGGAGCCATTACATCCCCATGCCGAGCCATGTTCAGAGCCCTCGCGCCGTTCCTTTTCTGGTCGCCGAATATCAGATCCTCATCAAAAAACTGGAGGAGCTTACCGGGAAGAAAATTACGGATGGCGATCTGAAGAGAGGGATCCGGATCATGAATCGGGTCAGGCGGGTGATGAAGGAGATCTATGAATTCAGAAAGCAGGAGCATCCGCCGATTACCGGGACTGAAATCATCTATATGACCTGCTCCCAGTTCTTTACCGACGCGCGGGAATGGATTCCGGTGGCGGAAGCGGCCAGGGAGGAGCTGAAAACACGGAAACTCAACCGGGATCCGGGGAAGCGCCTGATGCTGGTCGGAAGCGAAAACGACGACCTGGAGTTTGTCGGGATGGTGGAAACGCTCGGGGAACGGGAATCGATCGGGGCCACTGTGGTGGTTGAGGAACATTGCACCACCACCCGGTATTTCTGGGACGAAGTGGATGAATCGTTTGAAGATCCTCTTACCGCCATCGCCGATCGGTATGTCTCACGGACTCCATGCCCGTCCAAGGACTGGCCGGTCCGATCCCGGTTACAGCGGATCCTCAAATTCGCAAAGGACTTTAAAGTTGACGGCGCCATCGTCATTCAACAGAAGTTCTGCGATCCTCACGAGGCCGACATCCCATTTGTGAGGAAGTTTCTGCATGAAAACGGGATTCCAACCTATTTCCTTGAATTAGACATCACTACTGCGGTCGCCCCTTTTTCCATCCGCGTGGAGGCATTCCTGGAGACGCTGGAAGAGGAGGGGGATTTGTTTTGACCGACTGATGTCATTCATTCATTTGTAATCAGGAGGGATCACAAATGCCAAAATATCCGACTGAACCGTTTAAGTCCTGGGATAAAGCCAAAGAACTGAGGAATACGTTTTATCTAAATTTTGCCGAAGCCAAGAAGAAGGGGGGGATCCGCTGGATGGGAAGCGCATGGGCGTTCGATGCGGTCCCTGCAGGCCTGGGAGAGGACGTCTATTGCATCACCGGCGAACCTTACGGAGCCGCGTGCGCCTTTAACAAACCGCTTTCGGCGAAATATCTTTCCGCAGCCGAGAACTTCGGATTTGCCAGAGACCTGTGCGCTTATATGCGCAATTACTGGGGTTCCATCATTTGCAACGATTACGCTCTCGGCGGCGGGCATTTTCCGAAAGCCGATTTTGCATGGACGCAGCACATTTGCTGCTCCCATGCCAAATGGTATCAGAACGCATGCGAGCTGGAAGGAGGTGATGTCCCCCTGTTCGGCATCGATGTCGGGGCCGGCGCCTATCCGCCCTTCGAGCCTGAGATGTATGCGCATCGCATCAACTATGTGGCGGATCAGTTGCTGGATGGAATTGAATGGATGGAAAAGATTACAGGGAGAAAGTACAACGACGAGCTGTTTCTGAAAGCCGCATGGAACGATATCCGGTCAACCCATAAGTGGGCGCAGATCTGCATGTTAAACCGTGCAGTCCCGGCGCCCATGGATGAAAAATCGGTCTATTCATTTTATGTATTCGGCGCCTTGCAGAAGTCGAACGAGGATTTTGTCGATTTTTACGATGAACTCTACGGTGAAGTAAAAGATCGGGTGGAACGGGGGATTGCCGCCATTCCAAACGAGAAGGCGCGCGTCATGAGCGATACCCAGCCTCCGTGGGGATTCTTAAAGATATACCGGTATATGGAAGAGTGGGGAGCGGTTTCCATTGGATCCCTGTATACCTTCGGGCTGGAAGGGGCGTGGCTCTATGACGAGAAGGAGAATGAGCTGAAACCGCGTCCGCTCCCGCCTCAAAAGCCGAGAACCAGGGAGGAGGCGTGCCGGATGCTGGCGGATTGGCACCTGAGCAAGCCCGAATACCAGCATTTTTATCATCCCGAGTATAAAAGCAAAATGATGGATGCCATCGCTAAAAAATGGAAGGTAGACGGCATAATCCTCCATTACAACAGAGGTTGCGAGGGGTTGTCCCTGGGGATCGCCGAAAACCGCCTGAGTCTGATCAAACGGGGGAATAAGGTGATGTCCTACGAAGGGAACATGGGGGATGAAAGGGAATTTGACGAAACGGCGACCATCAACCGGATCTCCATTTTCCTGGAGAGCCTTGGATTAAAACGCCCGGACAACCTGTAGACTTCGAACGGGTAAAACAGCCGGCCAAAGTGCTCTGCCAAATTTAACCCTGCAGTTGCATAAAAAACATGACAAGATATAGAAAAAAATAATGATAACAGGGCATTTGAATACGTTTAGGCATGGTTTGCGAATAAACTTTTGGTGACTTCTAAAACAAATAAAAAATTTGTCATGTGTTTTACCCGCAGGGAAAGCCGATGATGCCCCATCTCCTTCGTTGCCAAGGGCTCGCAGTAAAATACTACGGCTTCGCCCTTGGACGCCTTGGATCTGGAGCATCCTTGGCTTTTGCAACAACAGGGTTAAGAAATCGGATCAAGGAGGTTTGCCGATGATAACGGCAGGAATCGATTGTGGTGCAAAGAACACCAAAACCATTATTATGAAGGATGGGAAAATTTTAGGAAAGGGGATGGTGCCGACCGGCTTTGATCAGGAAAAGGCGGTTGAGATATCACTGGAAAAAGCGCTGAAGGAAGCGGGAATAAAAAGGGGAGATATTCAAAAAGTCGGCGGGACCGGATCAGGAAAGGGCGCCATCAGAATTGCAGACAACCGGGTGAACGATATCAAGGCGATTTCGAAGGCCGCCAACTATTTTTTTCCCAACGCCCGGACGGTTGCTGATGTGGGGGCGGAAGAGGGAAGGGCTGCCAAGCTGGATGAAACCGGCGGACCGGTCGATTTTGCAATCAATGAAAAATGTGCCGCCGGAGCAGGTGCTTTTATCGAAGCCATGGCCCGTGCGCTTGAGGTCACCATAGAGGAGATGGGGACCATCTGCCTTCAATCGGATAAAGAGATCCCCGTGAATGCCCAATGCGCCATATTCGCCGAATCCGAAGTCGTCGGTCTCATTCATTCAAAAACCGCCAAAACCGATATCAGCAAGGCCATTCATGATGCCATGGCGAGCCGGATCGTTTCTATGATCCGGATGGTCGGCGTCAATCCGGATCTGGTCATGCTGGGAGGGGTCGCCTACAACCCGGGATTTATGATGTCGATGAGAAACAAGTTAAAAATGGAAATTATTTATGTGCCCGATTCTCCGGAGTTCGGCGCCGCCGTCGGTGCGGCGGTGGTTGCGGCGCAGGAGGCATAGCACATTTGGAAACAAGAGGCCTCGATGCGGACAGCTTAGGCAGATGGATGCAGTGCGGCGTGAATGAAAAAATAACCCATAACCGATTTGGTTATTGAAGGATTCCTTAATGGCTGAAGAAAAAAAACAGGAATTTTGGAAGTGGACAGAGTCCAACTGGAGAGATCCGAATATCGACTGGAAAAACGCCAGGTTCATTACGGCCGGTATCGATGTGGGCTCCGTCAGTTCGCAGGCCGTTCTTGTCGCGGACGGCAGGATTTTGGCATATGGGAATATGCGAACCGGCTCGGACAGCCCAAACAGCGCCAGAAACGCCTATAAATTCGCCCTCGATGCCCTAGGAGATATGCCGGAAGATCGCATGGATTATTGCATCGGAACCGGATATGGAAGGGTGAATGTCCCCTTTGCCGAGCGGACGATCACCGAAATCGCATGCCATGCCAGAGGCGCCAATTTCATTTATGGACCGGAAGTCCGGACCGTCCTTGACGTCGGCGGCCAGGACATCAAGGCGATCCGGTGCGATGAAAAGGGGAAGGTTACGAATTTCTTGATGAATGATAAGTGCGCCGCAGGCACCGGTCGCGGAATGGAAGTCTTTTCCGACCTTCTCGGAGTGCCGATCAACGAGGTGGGGGATCGCTCCTTCCAATATAAAGGAGAAGAGCCGGCGGCTGTTTCCAGCACTTGCGTGGTTTACGCCAAATCCGAGGCCACGGGGCTTTTAAGGAAAGGGTGGACCACGGAGCAGGTCCTGGCGGCATATTGCAGGGCCATGGCGGAACGGATTTATTCGCTGGTTGAGCGGGTCGGCGTGAAACGGGAATTCGCCGTCACCGGCGGAATGGCCAAAAACCGCGGTGTGATGGATCGCCTGATGCCTATGATTGGGATCGAGCGGATGAAAACGAGCTGGGACACCCAGATTGCGGGGGCTGCGGGAGCCGCTCTTTTCGCTTACACCCTTTGCCGGAAAGGAAAAGGGAAACATGGTCAATTCAGCGGGTAGGGGAAGATGATGCTTGCCAATTATGGATATAAAGACGCATCAGGTGATTTTTTCATTACCATTGATACGGATAAATGCAACGGGTGCGGAGACTGCGTGAACGCCTGCCCTGCCACGGTATTTGCCGTTGTCGATGAAGACCCCAGCGACCCGCTTCGGGAAGAACCGGTAGCCGTCGTTTCAGTAGAGAAGAAGAAAAAATTGAAATACGAGTGCAATCCATGTAAGCCCCAAACGACCAGGTCCGTTATTCCGTGCATAAGCGCGTGTACGGTCGGTGCGATCACCCATTCCTGGTAGGAAAAACGGAAGAATCTTTCTTTTGGAGTATGGCCGGATGCCTGGATAACCGGATGCGAAGAGGATGACGATGACCTGTTTTAACCAACTCGTCTTTGGAATTAAAGTCCCTTGCAGAGATTGATGAAGTTGCTCCGGTCAAATCCAAGCGTTTTGAAAAAAGAAAGAAGGTCGGTGGAGTCCCACCGAACCGATGTGTAGACATCTTTAATTCCGGTGCTCTGATAAAATTGAAATATCGCTTTGGCCAATTGTTCTCCAATCCCTTGCCCCATGAATTTCGGACTCACCCCCAGTGTTGCGATCCATGCGCTCTTTTCGATCCCGAACCCAAGATTTAACACATAACTGATCATGAATCCGATGATCTTTCCGTTCAATTCCGCAACAAAAGAGGAATCCTCAGCTCTGACTACATCATGTTCAATGACGTTTTTGAAATCGATTTTCACCGGTTTTTGAGTGATGTCCCCGTAAATGCGACTGATTTGATCCGCATCTTCGATCTTCAATTTCCTTATTATGACTTCCATTGCCGGATAATTCCTTTGCTCTAAAAGGATTAATCGATTCGAACGATTTTGACATGATGGCCGACCCAGTTGGGTGGGAGATAAACCCGGCCGCTGTTTCCGCTGAGTTTGACCCGTTTTTCAATCATCTCCTCTCCCCAAATTTCAAACTTCACCTTTTTTTTGGTCGATTTGGGGCCCAATTCTTTTTTATTTTCATTTTTTTTCTCGTTTAACACGTTCTTCCCTCTTTGCGTGATAGGAAACAAGAAGTTTACAATCAGAGCCGTTATCCTTGCATCAGATTCAGGACCGTAAAAATGGCCCAATGCTTTTATGGAGAAAATACCAACCGCTTTCTGAAAGGTCAAGCTCTTTTAGCTGTTTTTTAGCTATATCATAACAGATGGATACTGCCTATCGGATCTCTCCGATCAGGATGCCGGATTCGGTGGGCCCCCGGAATGGATGCCGGCGGATATCCCGGACACCGGCATCGGTAAGTATATTAAGCAATTGCTTTTCGGAATAGGATTGTCCGCTTTCAGTCCCAAGTAGCATGTTAAGAGAAAAAAGTGCCGGAAACAAGGGGGCATCCATTGTATTTTCAAGAATAAAGTCATGAATGATGATCATACCGCCGGGTTCTAAAGCCGAAACCGCTTTTTCAATGATTCGACGGCATTCCGCCGGCCCTTCGGAGTGAAGGATATGAGAGAGCCATGCAGCATCATATCTTCCCCGGATCTCATCTTTCAGGTAATCGCCCCCTTGAAAATCGACTCTGGCGCTCATTCCGAATTGTTTGATGATTTTTTCCGCAAACGGTTTTGATGTGGGAAGGTCATATATGGTAGCCGTGAGATTCGGATTTTTCATGCAGAAATGGATCGCATAGGTGCCGGGCCCTCCTCCAAGGTCAAGAAGCCTGCGTTTTTCCGAAAGATCGAGCTGATGAATCAGTTTGGGCGCGATCCCCATGGCGTTGTTAAACATCCCCAGCAGGAAGCTTTCGCGCCGTTCTTCGTCGCCGAATGATGATCGGGAGCGGACCGGTTTTCCGGTCCGAACCGACTCATCCAGTTTCAACCAGGACTCTGCAAGATGATGATGATGCATGATCATATGACCGATATGCCTCTTGGAGCCGCTCGATAAAAAAGCGAGTCCGCTCGGGGTGTTCGTGTATGTGTCTTCTGTTTTGATCAATAATTTCATGGCGCTTAAGGCGTTTAATAAAAACGTCAACGCCCGCCTGTCGGCGCCGATGGATTTGGCGATTTCCTCAGCGGTTTTCCCGTTCTCTCCGATAAGTGTGAACAGGTCGAGTTTCACTCCGGCATGGAGTGTGCAGGTCTTCCAGTAAAATCCGGAGATCTCAAGAAGTTGCCCTTGTGTCATCTGGTTGTCCGGCATGCTCGGCTCCTTAACAAATCAATAGATGGTTATCGATTCTCATCCGATTCATCTCTCTTTGTTCGACGTTTTGACTTGATCTCTTTATCCACCACGCAATAGACGCCCTTTCCGTTTCGGATTGGAATAAAGCATTTATTATCGGAAAGGCACCGTGCTTTTTCGTAATTTCCAGAGCGCCACCGGTTGATGAGATCAGGTTCGCGGATAAACGGGCGGCTCATGGCGATATAATCGGCCATCTCTTCACTGATGATCCGGTTGGCCACCTGAAACGATCTGATTCCTCCTACCAGGATTATCGGAATATCCAACCTGGCTTTAAACCGACCGGCTTCTTCTTTAAAGTAAGCTTCATCCTCTTCATGGACGATCGCCTTTCGAACCGGCCTCAGTTTTCCGGACGCCCCGGTCCCGCCGCTCAACTCGACGGCGTCGATCCCTTCTTTCTGGAGGATAAGAGAAGCTTCGAGAGCATCCTCTACCGATAATCCTCCATCCAGGTAGTCCTGGGAATTGATTTTGGCAAGGATCGGGAAATCAACTCCAACACGGGTCCGCATCTCACGAAGGATTTCAATATGAATTCGCGTCCGGTTCTGGATGGTCCCGCCGTATTTATCCTTTCGCTTATTGAAGGCAGGGGAGAGGAATTGATTCAGCAGATATCCATGCGCCGAATGGATTTGGACGCCGTCAAAACCGGCCTCTTTTGCCCTTTTTGCCGCTGCACCAAAGGCCTTGATCACCTCCTTGATCTCAAGGGGGGCCATTTCGCGCGGCGTATTTGCGGTATATTCTGCGATATCTGAAGGAGCCAGAGGGAGCTCGCCGATCAGATGGGGATCTGCGAACATCCCGGCATGGGCGAGCTGCATAACGATGACGCCTCCCTTATCGTGAACGGACTCGGTCAGTTGACGAAACCCCGGAATAAACCGATCATCGTAAGCCCCAAGCTGCCATGGGCCGGCCTGGCCGATTTTCTGAACATACGCATGTCCGGTGATGATCATCCCCACCCCACCGGCCGCAAGCGTTGTCATGAGATTGATCAATCGCCGGGTGCAACCGCCGTCTTCCTCCGCCATTCCTTCCCATGTGGCCGATCGGACAAAACGGTTGCGAAGCGACATGTTCTTGATTCGCGTCGTATCGAACAGGTCTTTCAAACAGGCACCTCCCTATCAGGCTCCTGCAAAAGGCATTTGACGAAACCGTCAAAGTTGAAATATTTCAAACACATTATCCATTAATTCCGCAACGAATAATTTATTTCTGAAATGGCTTCCTTTTTTCAAAATGATTTTTGCGATTTCGGAGCACTCGATGGAAGCGATCAGCGTGACGGCAAACGGAAGACAACCCAGAGTCGTCTCGGATCCTTTAACTGGGCTTTTTTCCGCTTTTCCGTAAATGGACTGGAAACCCGCATCTTCAGGAAAAATGACGGTCACCTGACCCGCGGCGCCTGATACTGCCCCGGATACGAGAGGGATGCAGGCCGATTTGGCCGCGCGCTCCAGTTCGAAACGCGTCCGGATATTGTCAAGGCAGTCGGCAACGACGGTAAAGGGTCGGATCCGTTGAACAGCCTTGGTTTCATCCAAAAACTCGTGATATCCGAAGGCGGTAATGGATGAATTGATGCTTTTCACACGGATAAGGGCGGCCTTGGTCTTCGAGGCGCCGATACGATCCTCCGTGGATAAAAATTGCCGGTTCAGATTGCTTTCATCGAATGCGTCGCCGTCGATCAGGCCTAGCGTTCCGACCCCCATGCGGGCAAGGATCTCGCATACGATTCCGCCGAGGCCGCCGAGACCGACGATGCAGACGCTTGCTTCGAGCAATGCCGCCTGTTCTTCGAATGAGAAGGCTTTCATATTCCGGGCATATCTTTCCGGAACGATCTGTTCTTTCAGCGCCGCCAGTTCAACAGCGGCGCCCGTGAGGCCGAAGTGTTGCGCGATGATGGCGGTCCTGTCCAGGGAAAGGCTGAGATAAGGGGAG
>MGQD01000136.1:23075-23375 GCA_001797695.1 Deltaproteobacteria bacterium RBG_13_49_15
AATGCTACCGGATCAGCGGAGCGCCGAATCTCCTGAGTGACGTCCGATTCCGGCATCATCCACCCCCTACCGGCGGGAAAATCCCTACCCGCTCTCCCCCGAAAAGCTCGGATGTTAATTCTCCTCTGACGCCGTCGATAAAAATAAGCTTTGCCTGATCAATAGGGATGCCGATTTTGGTGAGCAACTCCTTCACGGTCGTTTTTCGGAGGATGGGATACCGTTCGGACGAATCCGGTGCGAACCGTCCAAGGGTTGCAAAGAGCTGTAGATGAATATCCACTTTTTCTGTTTCCATGA
>MGQD01000136.1:23436-23578 GCA_001797695.1 Deltaproteobacteria bacterium RBG_13_49_15
ATCGGATCAGAAAGTCAATCCCTTAAATTGCACCCCTGCAGCAAATTCAAATGGCGCGGTGTCATGTGAAAGGAGCTTGACTGTCCGGCATGGAAGATCTATTTGTAATGAGTTTATGTAAAATCAGCGTATCCTCTTTTCC
>MGQD01000137.1:0-941 GCA_001797695.1 Deltaproteobacteria bacterium RBG_13_49_15
ACGCATGTTTTGGAAAAAAGAGAAGATGGACATCGGTAATGGCTTCTGCGTGCGCCGGAAAAGGCCGGCCGGTGAAGGCCGCTACCTCCCCGAAAGGTTCGCCGTTGGCCAGAATATGAAGGATCTGCTCTTTTCCTTCCGATGAAACTTTGAAAATTTTTACGACCCCGTCTCTGATAATATAAAACCCGTCGCCGGCGTCTCCTTCAGTAAAAATAATCTTATTTTTCTTAAACTCTTTCGGGATGGCGATCCGCTGAATCTTCCGGATCTGATCATCCGGCAGCCCCTTAAATAAAGCGGCTTCTGAAATGGGGTGCAAAATAGTTTTCATCCGATCATTTTTTATGAATTTCGCTTTGTTTTGATTTAAGTCAATGTCATATTCTTAGGAATCGGCTAAAAGATCAATTAAAATCCGAATATGGAGGTGACCCATGAAATGCCCTGGACAGGATAGCCGGTATTGGAAACCTGGCGCAATATTTGAGGCCAAATGCCCCAAATGCGGTGAAACCGTGGAGTTTTTCAAAGATGATACGGCCCGAAAGTGCGGAAATTGCGGACGCCGGTTTGTCAATCCCAATATGGATTTCGGGTGCGCATCGTATTGCGAATATGCCGAACAATGTCTGGGAACCCTCCCCGAAGAAGTTTTAGCGCAAAAGCAAGATCTGCTGAAAGACCGTGTCGCCGTGGAGATGAAGCGGTATTTCAAATCCGATTTTAAACAGATCGGGCATGCTACCAGGGTCGCCCGCTATGCGGAACGGATCGGGAAGAGGGAAGGAGGCGCCCTTGCGGTCATTATGGGTGCGGCCTACCTGCATGATATCGGCATTTTGGAAGCCGAGCGCAAGTACGGCAGCGCTAAAGCTGAATATCAGGAGAAAGAGGGTCCCGCAGTTGCACGGTCCATCATGGAAAAAGTGAAAGCCAAT
>MGQD01000137.1:1009-1935 GCA_001797695.1 Deltaproteobacteria bacterium RBG_13_49_15
GAATTTCAAGGTGGTCTATGATTCGGATCTCATTGCCAATCTTGAGGAAAAGCATAAGGATGATCCGATGAAAGACGATCATCTTAAAGAGGTCATTGATTCATCCTTCCTGACTCAAAGCGGCCGGGAAGAAGCTGAAACGGTTCTGCTTCAGGGATCTAACTCATAAAGAAACAAAGCGAGGTAAACAGATGAAAATAAAACGAAAGATCATCCAAATCGATGAAAAATTGTGCAGCGGGTGCGGCCTGTGCGTGCCGTCCTGTGCTGAAGGGACGCTGAAAATTGTGGATGGAAAAGCCAGGGTCGTGGCCGATAACCTGTGCGATGGACTGGGCGCTTGTTTGGGCGAATGCCCTGAGGGGGCGCTGACCATCGTCGAGCGGGAGGCGGATGAGTTCGATGAGCATGCAGTGGAAAACCATTTAACAAAACGGGAAGAGAACGTCAATGAACGGAAACAGGTGGTGCTGACCGGGTGTCCATCGGCAGCCGTCAGGCAGTTTGCCCCATCCTCTTCCTGCGAAGAAGCTAACCGACCTTCCGCTTTTCAATCAAAGGAACGGTCGGCCCTGACACACTGGCCGGTACAGATCCGTCTGGTTCCGCCGACCGCCCCATTTTTAAGAGGCGCCGATCTTTTGGTTATTGCCGATTGTGTTCCGGTGGCATTTCCTTCGCTTCATCGGGAGTTCCTGGAGGGAAGGGCAGTGATGATGGGTTGCCCCAAGTTCGACGATATGCAGGTATACATTGATAAATTTGCCGAGGTATTCAGAGTTGCGGGGATCAAAAGCGTGACGACAGTGGTGATGGAAGTGCCTTGCTGCAGCGCTCTTCCCGTGATCGTAAAAAAAGGGATGGAAAAATCCGGTAAAGCGATCCCCATGGAAAAAGTGGTGGTCAGCACCCGCGGCGAGATATTG
>MGQD01000137.1:2008-5751 GCA_001797695.1 Deltaproteobacteria bacterium RBG_13_49_15
TTCAACGGGGAGGGGACGCAGGCGCCCCTCCCTTCCGGTATTTTTCTGTCAGATCGTTCAGATCCTCGTCCGTGAAAATTTCGGCAAATCGCTCGCCGTGTTTGCTCTTTCTTTTATAAAGTTTGATGCAGTCGATGATAATCTGCAGTACTTCCTCTTCGCTGTGGATGCCCGGAAGCTCCCTTGCCAGCCTTGGGCGCCGTCCGAGTTTTCCGCCAAGTTGAACCCGAAAGCCCTTTTTCCCTACCGCCAGTGTTCCGGTCGGGCATGACTGAATGCACTTGCCGCAACTGACGCAGTGCTGAAAATGGATAACCGGCTTTTCTTCGGAATCGTTTAGAGAGACGGCATCTTCCTTGCATGCGGATACGCATGCGCTGCAGAGGGTGCACTCCGCATCGGTTATGGCCGGGATGCAGGCGCCGATAATGCCGATGTCTTTGATCTGAGGTTGGGAGCAGGCGTTCGGGCAGTCGGCCAAGGAGATCCTGAACTCATGGTGGTATTTCAGGTCTCCATTGACATGTTCCTTCAAAAAGCGGAGAAGATCCGCTTCTTTCAGCACTGACTCGATCCGCTTCATCAGCCCTTCTCCGCTGTTGGCCTGATTAGGGCATCCGGAGGGCCCGAAACAGATATCGATTTGGTATCCTTTGATTTCCGATTCCATCCTGGAAAGATACCGCTTCTGAGTGGCCTTGACTTCATTGACGGATACCGCCTGCTTCCCTTCCTCCTCAGCCTCTTTTTCGACCCGGACCCGGACTTTTTTCCGGACGAAAAACGGGACTTTTTTTAAGGCGCTTTCAGCTTCCTCGGTCCATTTCATAAGCGTTTATGCTCCTGTTTCCGGCGTTTTGGCATGACTGATATCATGACCGTGCGAGAGCTCCCACCTTTTGTCAAGAAAATAGAGAATGGGGACCGTCATGCGCGAAAAGAGGAGCGACGCTACCTCGCCCGCCATCAGCGAGACGGCCAGTCCCTGGAATATGGGGTCGAACAGGATGACGGAAGCACCCACTACCACCGCTGCCGCTGTCAGCATCATGGGCCTGAATCGCACCGCTCCGGCGTCTACAACCGCTTTATCCAGAGGCATTCCTTCATGCAGTCGAAGTTCGATAAAATCAACCAGAATAATCGAGTTCCGGACTACGATTCCGGCTCCGGCGATGAATCCGATCATGGATGTGGCTGTAAAAAAGGCGCCCATCCCCCAGTGGGCCGGCAGGATCCCGATCAGGGAAAACGGGATGGCGGCCATAATCACGAGAGGGGTGCTGAAGGACTGAAACCATCCCACAACCAGGACGAAAATGAGGATGAGAACAACACCGAAAGCGATACCCAGGTCTCTGAAAACCTCATAAGTGATATGCCATTCTCCGTCCCATTTCATGGCAAAACGGCGGTCGCTTTGAGGAATTTTAGCCGTATGCTGGATCACCGTGTACCCCTCCGGGAGTGTTATGGCATCGATTTTTTTCTGCATCTCCAGGATGGCATATACAGGGCTTTCCTTTACACCGGCCACGTCTCCGATGACATAGACGACCGGCATCAGATTCTTATGGTAGATACTCCGATCCGTTCCGGTTTTGACCGGCTTGACCAATGTGGAAAGAGGAACGATAGTTCCGTCGGGGGCGGACAGCTTGACGGACTCCAGGCGCTCGACTCCTGCACGGCTCGGCAGCGGGAGCCGGAGGATGATCGGCACGTCCTCCCTTTCCCTGGGTTGATGAAGAAGTCCGACCTGTTTTCCGGCAAGCGCGAGCTCCAGTGAATCGGCGATTTGTGCGACACGGATGCCGTGAAGGGCCGCTTTTTCCTGATCCACCTCAAGATGATACCGGGGCCTCTCCTCTTCCATATACCAGTCCACGTCAACGACGCCGGGAGTTTTTTCGAAGACGTCTTTGACCGTTTCAGCAAGGTCCCGTTGCCTTGCGTAATCCGGACCATAAACTTCCGCTACCAGCGTGGAAAGAACAGGAGGGCCGGGCGGAACCTCGGCGACCTTTATACGGGCGCGGCTGCGGGATGCAATCTGTTCAAGATAGGGCCGGACACGTTTGGCAATGTCATGGCTTTGCTTTTTTCTGTGCCCCTTTTCAGCCAGGTTGACCTGAATGTCGGCCACAAAACTTCCCTGTCTGAGATAATAGTGCCGCACAAGCCCGTTGAAGTTGAAAGGGCCCGAAGTGCCGGCATGGATTTGATAATTGACGACCTCGTTGACGGTTTTTAAATATTCCCCCATTTCCATGGCTGCGGCAGCGGTCTCTTCAAGAGTCGCATGCTCGGGCATATCGATCATGACCTGAAATTCGCTTTTGTTGTCAAAGGGAAGCATTTTCACCTTGACCATGCCGATTCCTACCAGGGTGCAGCAGAGCATGAGCAGCATCACAACCCCGATGAGGAATCCCCAGCGCAGAAACGTCCTGTGAATGAGGGGATCCATGACACGGCGATAGAGGCGTGTGCTCCAGTCTTCATCGGCATGAAAATCCCCGGTTTTCACGTTTCCATGCCTGATGAGCCGCGTGGATGCCCATGGGGTTACGATAAAGGCCACCAGAAGGGAAAAAACCATGGCGGCGGAAGCGCCCACAGGGATCGGGCGCATGTACGGGCCCATCAGTCCTCCGACAAAGGCCATGGGGAGAATGGCGGCGATGACGGTCAACGTTGCCAGGATGGTGGGATTTCCCACCTCATCCACCGCTTCGATGGCCACTGCAAATTTGGACCGGCCGAAGTTTTCGGCAAGGTGATAATGGCGGACGATATTTTCAACCACCACGATGGCATCATCAACCAGTATTCCGATGGAAAAAATCAGGGCGAATAGCGTGATCCGGTTTAAGGTGTAGCCGTAAAGATAAAATATGGCCATGGTCAGGGCCAGCGTCACCGGAATGGCAAAAGCGACGACTCCAGACTCCCGCCGGCCCAGTGTAAACCAGATCAGGATCGTCACGGATACAATGGCGATCATCATATGAAAGAGGAGTTCATCGGATTTTTCCTTTGCCGTTTCCCCGTAATTTCGGGTAACCGTCATATGAATGGCGTCCGGAATAATACTTCCCCGGATGTCGTTGATCCGGGCCAGAATCCGGTTTGCCAGAGTAATGGCATTGGCCCCTTTCCTCTTGGCGACGGTTAACGTCACCGCTGCGTGGACCCCCTTTGAAGTCCGGGCAGTGGAATAGGTTTCCCCGGATGCCGGGCCGGTTCCGAAAAAGACATACTGATCCGGTTCCTTTGGTCCGTCTTGGATATCCGCCACGTCCCGGAGGTAAACCGGTTTTCCATGATGCAATCCGACGATGACGCGTTCGACATCCTCGGCACTGTCAAGAAAAGAACCGGTATGGACAAGGACCTGTACATTTTGGGAGGGAAACTCACCGGAGTCCGATTCCTGATTGGCCGACCCGATCATCATGGCAACCGATTCCAGCGAAAGTCCGTGCGCTGCCAGACGGACTGGGTCCAGGTTCACCTGAACCTGTCGGGGATTCCCGCCGATCAACGTGGTGATGGAGACGTTATCCTCCCGTTTGATGACGTTTTCAACTTCCGCCGCCACCCTCCTGAGAAGGTAATGATCTGCGGTTTCACTCCAGAAAGTGAGCGCCAGGATCGGAACATCATCTATGTAGCGGGGTTTGATCAGCGGCGGGGTCGCCGCCCATGGAATCCGGTCCATGTTGGCCATGAGTTTGGAT
>MGQD01000137.1:5773-6963 GCA_001797695.1 Deltaproteobacteria bacterium RBG_13_49_15
CTTCGTTCTGCCCTACGAAAAAGCGCACCACCGCCATACTCATACCCGGACTCGAGGTGGAATAGATGTATTCGACCCCCGGAATTTCCCACAACAATTTCTCCATGGGATAGGTAATCCGCTCCTCCACCTCTTTTGCGCCGGCGCCGGGCATTTTAACGAAGATATCGATCATCGGAACGATGATCTGGGGTTCCTCTTCCCGGGGAAGTGCGATCACCGCCGCAATTCCCAGCAGGATGGAGGCGATGATGATCAGAGGGGTTAGTTTGGAGTTGATGAAGAACCGGGCGATTTTGCCTGCAAGGCCGATCCGGCGGCTCATGGGATAACCTCCACTTTATTGCCGTTTTCGAGAGTCGGCGGAGGTTCAGTGACATACCTGGACCCCTCATTTAAACCTGAGAGGATTTCGATGGAATCGTCCGACTCTTTGCCGTATCGGACCGGTCTAAGCTGGGCTACATCCGATTGATCCAGAACGAATATGCCGGTAAGCTGCCCCTGGACCACGAGCGCTTTTTTCGGAACCATGAGCATCGGTTTTTCTTCAAGGGGGACAAAAACCCTGGCAAACATGCCGGAGCGGATGTTCTCATCCCGGGGAAGTTGGATCTTTAACTCAAACGATCGGCTTTTTTCATCAGCTCCCGGGAAAATCCTTTCGATTATACCCCTTATAGGGTGTTCCCCTATCGCCGGAATCGACACCCTGACTTCCTGTTTCGGCCTGACCTGACGGATATGACGTTCCGGAAGGAGGATCTCGGCATCGAAAAATCCTTCTTTTTCAATCACGGCAAGGGGCATTCCCGGTGACGCCAGATCACCGGAATTGACCATTTTTCGGGTGATCCTTCCATTATAGGGGGCAAGAATCCGGGCGTCTTTTTTAGCGACGGCGGCGGCATCAAGGGCAGCCGCTGCCTGTTTGATCCGATGCCGGGCCGCCTGCAACATGGCCTCAGCCTGAGCCTGAGAAGCATGGGTCTGCCGGCGCCTGGCGTCAACCTCATCGAATTCCTGTCTGGATACCGATTCATTTTTCAACAGACGGACATATCGCTCATGGGTGATTTTGGCCAGTTCATAGGCGGCATTGGCCGTCTCTTTTGCCGATTCGGCAGCGGTTTCTCCCCGCCGGGCTTCGTCAAGAGACGCCGCTGCCTGATCCAGCAGAGCGGTTACCT
>MGQD01000137.1:7004-10367 GCA_001797695.1 Deltaproteobacteria bacterium RBG_13_49_15
GCATCTCCTTCCTTGACGTGAACGGCATGGATCGTTTCAAGAAGCTTGCTGGAAAGAGTGGCATATATCCTGGAGGTCACGGTACCTGCGGCCTCGTAGAAGACCGGCCTCTGAGTGATCGTTGCCCGGGCTACCGGAGCTTTGACCGATTTTTCAGTTTTGGGTGCGGTATGCCCGGGTTCAATTTTGTTGCCGCAGCCGAGCAGAAGCGCGGTTGCAAGAAGAGAGGTGACGAGTTGAAATATCGAATGCTTTTTCATTATTGACTCCCTTAATGGATATGGTTCTTAAGCATCTCGGCGCACGGATCGGGCTACTTGAAATCCGCATCGATGATTCCGGTTGCCAGGGCAAGGTCGATTCTGGCCCCCTGATAATCGTGTCGTGCCCGGAAGTGATGGGTCAATGCCTGCTGGTGGGCGGTTTCCGCATCAAGCAGGCTGACAAGCGGAAGGATGCCGTTGGCGTATCGATCCTGCATGATGCGAAGCGCTTCACCGGCTTCCTCAACGGCGCCTTCGGCAACGTTTATCCGCTTAAAGGCGCTTTGCGCCATATAAAACGCCTGCCGGGTTTCCAGGGAGATTTTGAGTTTTATGCTGTTTTGAAGCTCCTGAATCCGCTTGAGCGATCCCTTTGCTGCAGCGATTCCGGCGCTGATGCGATGCCCGCTGAAAAGGTTGAGCCGCATCACCGCCCCGACCGTATAATTTTCCGCCGTATCGCTGAAGTTTTCAGAATCGATCTCATAGGAACCTACCAATTCGAGGTTGGGCCAGTGGCCGGATTTGGCTTTTTCGATCTCTTTTCTGCTGATCTCTTCCTCTGTTTTCAGCCGTTCGAGATCCGGATGACGGGAGAGTGCGGTTTGAATCCACTCTTCCACCGCTCCTGTTGGCTCCAGCCTGCCTGCGAAAGGGGTTGTCGGATAAAAAGATCGATTATCCGGATAACCCATTGCGGAATTCAGGGCCGCCTCTGCGACATTTAACCGGCTTTCGACCAGAAGCGTCTGCTGTTCGATCTCGGCAATCCGAACCTGAGCCCGCAACAGATCGCTTTTTACTACAAAACCGGCGTCATATCGGGAGCGAACCATATCGAGATGGGTCCGGGCGGTTTTTTGAACCTGCCGGATCATTTTTAACTCTTCTTCTGCCAAAAGCAGGCCTGAATACGCCTTGGCCGTACGGGCGATGATATTTTGTCGGATTTGATTCAAATCCAGAGATGATATCCGGGCATTTTGTTTGGCCTGTTCCAGACCGTTGGATGTCCGCCCTCCGTTGAAAACCTCCCATGACAGGGCAAGAGCGGTGTTGAAGTTATTGATGGGGTCGGGATCGTTGAGACGATTTGGGTCGAAATCCTCCTGCCGGATGGATTGTTGGTTTAATCGGGTCCCGAAGGCCCACATGGGATTGCTTGTCCGGTTGAAGCGTTCGCTCAGATGCACCTGGGGAAAAAATCCGGACCTGGCGACGGTGATTCCAGCTTCTTCCGTCTCCAGTCGGTAGCCTGCGGCCCTGATGTCCGGATGTTGCATGATCGCAATACGGATCGCTTCTTCCAGGGTCAGTGTTTCCGCGGCAAATCCGTTCCAGGCAATAAATAATGCGGCTTGAATAAAAAGGAAGGCCATAGTTAAAGACCACGCCTGCCGGATGAAAAAAATCTTTACCATTTTCCCCAGCCTCCATTAAGCTGTCTGCGAGTAATAGTGTCGTTTACAGGATAGAGACAATATATAAGGAAAACGATCGAATGTGTCAAATAACCACTGTTTTGACTTGCTTGCTAAACCATGATTCAATATAGTTTCCATCCATAAATGCCCCCTTTGCGCAATCTCTGCGTCAACCTGCGGGATTTCTTGTGCGGCGTACGCCAGATACGCCTCCGTGCAATCCCTTGGTTTTCTTGACCTTGCGCAAAATTGTCGATTTCTGGATCGGAAACCTTATCGTGTCCATAAAAGGAATTCAAAAACAACTCGAGCAACTTTTCGCCCGGCATGGGGTTTCGGATTTCAAATGGATCGATCCGAAACAGATCATCGTTTCACAGTGGGTGAGAATGAAATGCATGTTCGGATGTTCGGAATACGGTCATAATGCATCGTGCCCGCCGAACGTCCCTTCGGTTTCGGAATGCGAGCGGTTTTTCTCGGAATACCGCATATCGGCGATTTTTCGATTTGCAAAAAAAACGGATAAACCGGAGGACCGCCACCAGTGGTCAAAGAAAGTCAATATGCGCCTGAGCCGATTGGAGAGGGATGTTTTTTTGGCCGGATTTGAGAGAGCCTTTCTGTTATTTATGGATAGTTGCTGCCTATGCGAAGACTGTGCCGGCGAACGGACCCGCTGCAAAGTCCAGCGTATGGCCCGTCCGTCCCCTGAATCGATGGCCGTAGATGTCTATTCGACCGTAAGGCAATTCGGTTTTCCCATAGCTGTCAGGACAAAATACTCGGAAGAAATGAATCGGTACGCTTTCCTGATGGTCCAATAATCACATTGACGGCCGGACAGAGGAAAAAGGATGGTTTGGAGGGTGGGCGTGCGCCGGGAGGGGATGCTTGAAATCCATGCAGCGGTTCTGCTCTTCGGCATTGCAGGGTTATTCGGAAAGCTCATTTCCGCGCCGCCGCCGGTGATCGTTTTCGGAAGAACGCTTTTCGCGACAATCGGCCTTGCAGCAGTCGTTTTCCTGTTTAAAATCCGGTTTAAACCGAACTCCAGAGCGGATCTATGGAAGATGATCTTTCTAGGAGTCCTTCTGGCCTTTCATTGGGTCGCGTTTTTTCTTTCCATTCAGATTTCAACCGTCGCCGTCGGCTTGCTGACATTTGCCGCATTTCCGGTCTTTGTGACCTTCATGGAACCGTATTATTTTAACGAGACGCTTCGCAAAATGGATATACTGACCGCCATTCTGGTGTTTGCCGGACTATGGTTCATAGTGCCGTCCTTTGATTTTGGAAACCGCACCACCCAGGGGGCTTTTTGGGGACTCCTTTCCGGCCTCTCTTTTGCGTTTCTGTCCATTCTCAACCGCAAGCAGGTCGCATCGTATCCTCCCATTATGATAGCCGCTTATCAGAATGCCGCCGCTTCCGTTGTTCTATTCCCTTTTCTATTCTGTTTCCGGTTTCAACTCTCACTCAAAGATTATCTTCTTCTTTCCGTTTTGGGGCTCGCCTGCACGGCTTTATCCCATTCGCTTTTCATCAGAAGCTTGAAATTTATTAAAACACAGCTTGCCAGCGTGATCGCAGGTCTTGAGCCGGTTTATGGATCGATCTTTGCGGCGGTGCTTTTGGAGGAGATTCCGTCGGAAAGGACCATCATCGGGGGGATT
>MGQD01000137.1:10382-15407 GCA_001797695.1 Deltaproteobacteria bacterium RBG_13_49_15
ATCATGCTGGCGACCTGGTTGCGCTTTCCTGAGGAAAGGCTGTCAGGGAAAAGCTAACGGTCTATGAAAATACCGGAGTGAATGGTCAAAATGGATTGTGGTTGAGATCCGCATAACATATAAAACCGCACAGGGGCTGAGTGTTTTTTATCGCTGCGATAACGGCCCTTTCAACCACTATGGCCGCCGTCAATCCAACGACGGTCAAATCCGCTTCCACTTGGCCAAGCGCCATAGCAAAGATCGTATCACCATCGAACATGGTATGAGCGGGTCGTATGCTCCTTGCATAACCGTTTTGAGCCATTGAGGCCAGCTTTGTAGCTTGGGACTTGGTCAGGACCGCATTGGTAGCCACAACACAGATGGTCGTATTCCCGCCGAACAAATTATTTTTATTGAAATAGGATCGAATCATGATGTCTTCAGTATCGGCAATGGTCCTTTTATCATCATTGAGAGGACCTGCCATTTTTTCTCCGGTTTGAGGGTCAATGATATCCCCGAGGGCGTTGAGTGCAACGATCGCCCCCACCTTTAATTCGCCGATATGAAGCGCATAGCTTCCCAGGCCGCTTTTCATGGCCCGGCCCATCCCCATGATTTTGCCGACTGTCGCCCCTGTTCCGGCGCCCACATTTCCTTGTCTATTTTCTTTGCCGGCGTTCAAACAAGCCTGGTACCCCATTTCCTTATCCGGTCGTACTGTGTGGTCGCCGATGGCAAGATCAAATAAGGCAGCTCCGCAAACGATAGGGACCTTTGTTATCCGGACATCGAACCCGATGCTTCTTTCCTCAAGAAATTGCATGACGCCCGCGGCGGCGTCCAGGCCGAATGCGCTGCCGCCGGTCAAGAGGATGGCATGCACCTTCTCAACCAAATTCGACGGGTTTAAAAGGTCCGTTTCTCTCGTTCCAGGAGCTCCGCCTCTCACGTCGACCCCAGTAGTAGCTCCGTTTTCGCAGATAACCACCGTGCAGCCGGTGGCAGCGACTATATTTTGTGCATGTCCGACCTTTATCCCTTCCATATCCGCAAATGCAATTTCCTTCATGGAACCTCTTTGACTTGCAGTCTAAAAAAAAATTGCCGGCACAATAAAAGCCCAGGATGCTCGTATCATGGCCTGGTGTTGATATCAAATCAAAAAGGACATAAGGGTCATCTGCGGGTAGCGGGTCGGTCAAGACTTCAAGAACGTCCTCTAGATCGCAGGAGAGAGGAGAGGGTGGATATGACCAGGCGGTGATCGAGATAGATGGTAATTTCGGTGTGATCGTTGGAAAGACCTTTCAGCAAGGGATCGGTTGCGCTGTCTTTAAGTGGAGCCGCTCCCCATGCGGCAAGCCCTCGCAAAATCGGATCCGGCGAGGTTAGAAAAGGGGCGAGGTGTCTGGCCGCATATTTGATCTGTTCAGGTCGGGCATTGGATAACCTGCCGATCCCCCACAACACTCCCTGTTGAAGCTTTTCATTTTCGATGAAATTTTGCCGGGGATCGATGCAGGAAATTAAAATCTTCGCAAATTCCAATCCCAGGGACTCATTTCGGGCGCAGATTTCGCCCATGGCTTCTGCGGAACCCCACCCGATCCCGCCGGATTCTTCATTGAGGTTCCACATGAGGCGTCGCATGATCACCCGGGCCGCTTCCATATCCGTTTCAGCCAGTGCGCAGACGATTTCCCCCATGGCAGAAACGGCATGCCAGCGGATCAGTTCGTTCGTACTGTAAAGAAATGAAAAAAGGGGATTGACCGCTTGTCGCAACGGCATCCGCCGGATTTCGATCAGGCTCTTTTCGACGTCCTTTTCCTCAAGCATCCGTCGTATCCGGTTTTTCAAATCCCTTGTCTTCATCTGTATGGGAGCGGCTATTTTTCCTCCCAGTAAATGCATCGGGAAGGACAATTTTTTATCGCTTCTTCCACTTCCGGTTCCGGGTATTCGGAAAGCGGCACGACCTCGATGAAATCGGTTTCGTTATGGACAAAGACCGACGGACATACTTCAACGCACACATCACAGCGGATGCAATCGCTTAATTCAACCACCGGTGCTTTCACTTAATGCAATCCGTTTTTATTGGGAAAGCCTTTTAAGCCTGGAACCGATCCGCCGTCCAAGGGAAAAGCAAGCTTCGATTCCCTCCTGTTCCGGAACATATTGAATGCGAAGCCCCGGTTCGAAGATCTCGAATTTCATGGCTTCCAGTTCTTCCTGAACCAGCTTTGCCGATTCGCCGCTCCATCCATAGGAACCGAAGGCCTGCCCGATTTTATTTTTCGGTTTAAGCCCTTTCATATAAGTAAGGAAATCGCTCACGGTAGGAAACAGCCCGTTGTTTAAGGTGGGTGAACCCACAACTACGGCCCCAGCTTCCAAAACCTCGGTCATCACGTCGCTCCGGTGCCGTTTTCGAAGATGCATCGGCATGGTTTCGATCCCTTCTCCGATCAGTCCTTCGGTAATGGCAATCGCCATTTTCTCGGTGCTCTGCCACATGGTGTCGTAAATGACCAGGGCTTTGGCCTTGGGTTTCTGCTCGCTCCATTCGGCATAAGCCCGAATGATTTTCCCGGGATCTCTTCTCCAGATGATCCCGTGATCCGGGCAGATCATATTGATCTTTATGTCCATTTGGGAGACGGTCTCGAGGATCTTCAATATTTTGGGGCTGTAAAGAAGAAGAATGTTGGCGAAGTATTTCTTCGCATGCTGCATGATGCTGTCGCCGATCTGATCGTCGAATTTTTCCCATCCGGCATAGTGCTGCCCGAACCCGTCGCTTGAGAATAGAATTCCGTCTTCATTCAGATACGTGAACATGCTGTCCGGCCAGTGGATCATCCGGGTCTCCAAAAAGGTCAGGCTCCGTTTCCCAAGGCTCACCCTTTCTCCGTTTTCCACGCCGCGGCAATTCCATTTCTGACGAAAATGGCGAGGCAGGTTTTTCAATCCCATCTGGGAGCAATAAAGCGGCTTGTTCTCTCCGATCCGGTGCATGATACGCGGCAGGGAACCGGAATGGTCCATTTCGGTGTGATTGCTGATGATGATATCGATTTTTTTCGGATCGATGATGGACGATATGTTTTCAATCAGTAAATCGGCAAACTCCTTTTTAACGGTATCGATGAGGACGTTTTTTTCATCCAGAATTAAAAACGCGTTATACGTGGTGCCCATGTAAGTGGAATATCCATGGAAATCCCGGATATTCCAGTCGGTTACCCCCACATCGTAAATTCCTTTTGCAATTTCAATCGGTTTCATCCTCTTTCCTCAATTCAATGGATTGGCATAACGTTATTTTGAATGCTTACGATGACAGAAGACAAGTGCCCTTTTTGCGAGTCTTTTTCTCAAAAAGGGCACTCGATAAAAGCAGATCTGATTCAAATTCGAATCGGCAGGCGGATCAGCTTTCCTTTTCAAAATCACTCTTTGATGCTCCGCAAACCGGGCATTCCCAGTCGTCCGGAAGATCTTCGAATTTCGTTCCGGGTTTAATTCCGTTATCCGGATCACCCTGTTTTGGATCGTAAACATACCCGCAAATGGTGCAAACATATCTGGCCATAATACTCCCTCCTCCTTATTTTTATTTTGGACCGGACTGCTTCTTTACCCTGTTGTTGCAAAAGCCGAGGGCGCCCCAGATCCAAGGCGTCCAAGGGCGAAGCCGTAGTATTTTACTGCGAGTCCTTGGCAACGAAGGAGATGGGGCATCATCGGCTTTCCCTCCGGGTAAAAAACATGACGAATTTTTTATTTGTTTTAGAAATCACCAAAAGTTTATTCGCAAACCATGCCTAAACGTATTCAAATGCCCTGTTATCATTCTTTTTTTCTATTCCTTGTCAAGTTTTTTATGCAACTGCAGGGTTTATTCTAAGGTCCGTGTAATGAGCTGACGAACCCTTTCTTCCACCTGGTCCCGAATTGTTCTCATGAATTCCACCGGTTTTCCGGCCGGGTCCGGAAGCGCCCAATCCTCGATTCTGACACCGGGAATGAACGGGCATTCCTCGCCGCACCCCATGGTAATAATCATCTGCGGTTTCAATTCGGATATGGCATCATTCAGATTCCGGGTCCGGCGGAACCCCATATCGATCCCCTTTTCCTGCATGACTTCGATCATCGTTGAGTTGGGCGCTTTTGCCGGGTGGGCGCCGGCGCTCATGACTTCAAGTTGATCCCCTGCCAGGTATTGAGCGAAGGCGCTTGCCATCTGGCTCCGGCAGGCGTTTTCACGGCAGGCGAAAAGAATCTTTCTCCGGCCGGCAAGCGGTGTAAGAAGAGTGTGGACTTCCCGCTTAATATCCTCGAATACGGTCGGATGGTTTTCCATATCCCCGGGGTTTTCGATCTTCCGGTAGAGAAGGCTTCCATTAAAGCCGGCGCCTACGGCATCAAAGAAATATTTGGCCGTCAGGTTAACTCCTTCAAACAGATTGGCGCCCTTGGTCGCTCCTAGGGCCAGAAGAAATCCGCGCCGGTATTTCCGGCCTGGGTCGGTGAGATGGAGCTTATATTTCCTGGCCCAAAGGGTTTGTGAACGATCGATGAGGGCTTTCATTTGTGCGGTAGGCCCGTAAAAAAAGATCGGGGTCGCCATTACGATAATTTCCGCCTCCCGGAGCAGGGGATAGATGTCATGCGACATATCGTCGTCGATGGGACAAAACCCCTTCCTTTCGCAGACCGTATATTCTTTGCAGGGAAGAATGGTTTTTTTATCAACTTCCACCATTCGGGTTGTGGCGCCCATTTTCGTTGATTCTTCCAGAAAAGCATTTAGCAGGAAATGGGTGTTCCCTTTTTTTCTGGGGCTTCCCTGGAGTCCGAGCACTTGCATGAATCCGACTCCTATTTTTGATGGCAGGCGGTGCAGGTTAAAGGACCGGATTTTTCGCCGGCTGACTTTTTCTCACGATGGCATTTGATACAACTTTTATTCATCACCTCTTTTGGGGTGAGCTTCTTCTGGCTCTTGAATTCCTGGATCGCTCCTGA
>MGQD01000138.1:0-5076 GCA_001797695.1 Deltaproteobacteria bacterium RBG_13_49_15
ATTGGCAATTGGTAAGCTATATTTGAGTATATTTGAGGGACGGGTATTGATATATTGATATCGTTTAGGCGAGCAATTTGAGGTTTTTCTTTTCCACAATTTTTTCACCACGCTTAACCGATTGACTGGCCGTGGGTTGTGAAATATGCAGACGTTTGGAAAGCTCTACGGTATTGATTCCCAGTTCTCGGACAGCCCAAAAACAGAGTACACTGCGAGCTTCGACCGTATCCGGGTATCTTCCCTGCCGGATTGCTGTTTTTTTGTTTGTATTCAATAACTGCGAAACCCTTTCCACCAGCCAATCGAAATCGCATCCGCCGGCTTTAAGATGATAACGACGCTCAAGCATTTCCTGACCGTTTTTCAAAATCATGTCGATAAAATCACTATCGCCCAGAATGCGTTCATCACCTTTTATTCGTTCAGCATCCTGAGGCTCATTTACTGCTGCTGACCAGCCGCCTAACCTTCGGATCAGACTGCCGCTTATTAAATCCGGCCTTTTCCCGCCGGTAATCCCCTTTTTAACAAATTCACCATACAGGAAACGAGCTTTAGGTTTTTTCCGGTCAAATAATAAAAGTACGTAAGATGTATCCTGCCATTCATTATGACATTTCCCTAATAAAAAACTATGTCCCGAATACGGGTACCGTGCCAATTCAGAGTAATCTGTTGCAAGTTTTGATCGCAAGGGATTTAAGTGAATATAACGAACCAGTTCCAATAGATATGGATCTTCCTGGCATAATATGGATTTGTAACGGTTCTGAAAAAGGTGTCCATTTCGGTGATGGCGTCGGTTGAATGAGACGGCGTGTCCTGTAAGGAGTCTCCTCATCACGGTAGGGATCGGGGTTAAACCGGTTCGAATTAAAAAATGGGCATGATTATCCATCAGGGCCCAGGCAAAACAGCTAGTATGCGTTTCTTTTATAATTCGGCCAAACCGTTCCAGAAAAAAATCCCGGTCGGCGTCATCTAAAAAGATTTTGCGGCGTTCGATTCCTCTGATAATTATATGATGAAGTGCTCCAGGTGCATCGATTCTGGCTTTTCGCGGCATAAGAAAAGCTATCATGTCCTGAATGATATGTCAATATATCAATACCCGTCCCTGAGCATTTTATTTGGAATTTGACATTGAGGCCGATTTTAGTAAAAATAAGTTCTCTTTTCGCAATGAAATGCTTGGCTTATTATTAGAGAACCGAAAGAGAGCGCCCCGTGGATTTTTTTGGAGGCCTTTACAATAACTACCTGCGATTTTTCTCGTGGGAGGAGGTTTCGTTTCTTTTTACCGGTACGGGGTTTTTGGTGGTATTGAATCTCGTGCTCAGCGAAGGGCTTCTTTCCTTCGATAACGCCCTTGTGCTTGCGATTCTTGTCAGTCACCTGCCTAGGGACAGGAATTACCGTCTCGGCCCATTAGAAATGTCCATTCAAAATTGGGCTCTGACCTCCGGGCTTTTTGGCGCCTATTTCTTTCGGTTGATTGCCATAGGACTGGGCACCTATCTTATTCAATTCTGGTTTCTGCAGTTGATCGGCGGCGGATATCTGATTTGGCTGGCCTATGGCCATTTCACAGAAAATGATGATTCCAAGCGAGAAGTTGCGGTTTGCTCTCAAGGATTTTGGGCAACCGTAATAAAGGTGGAGTTTATGGATATTGCCTTCAGCATCGACAGCATCCTTGCCGCACTCGGGATTTCAAAAAGAGTATGGGTGGTATTGACCGGCGGAATGATCGGCATTCTTTGCATGAGGCTCGTTGCTGGAGTTTTTGTTAACATGATTGAACGATTTCCGCTGTTAAAGCATACCGGATATATGCTTGTGCTTCTGATCGGATACCGGTTGATTGCTGAGGTGGACTGGAAGCATTTCGACGAATTGATTTTATATATCGGCGCACCCATTGTTTGGGGGATCGTCATTGCCGCCTTCATTCTTTGGGTGGCTGCATTGATTCGTCCTCGAAAGCTCATCGCCTTCCGGAAACTGATTCACCTATCGGCAATTGCATTGATTTTTTCATGGACCGGAACAAAATTTGAAATTCATATGAGCGATCTGATGTTTGCTGTTATCATGTTGACTGTCTTCTGCTCCACCTTTGTATTCAACGACATGTACCAAAACCGGTTATTGCAAAGAGGAAAGCCGGAGACCGGGGAATGTTCTTCCACAAACCGTTCTGAGACCGACCGCCCATAAAACGGCACATCATTCTAGGTGGTTCCAACGACCGGCCTGCTTCCCTCAAGCCCCACCTTTCAGAGAACGGAGCTTCACTTCTTTGATCTTGTCGATCGTTTTCCTTTTCCCTTAAAAAGCAGAGATTAAGATATTGAAATTCTACTAGTCAGTGGAAGACCGGCTCAACGATCGATTTTGGAGGATGTGTTTGTCGTGCATGCAAGCGGCGGCTCAGGCTTTTTCATCTTTATTCTTTGCGAGGCCATCTTAAGGTAGGTGGGGAGGTTGATGAAGAACGGAAGAAATCCAAAGGGGGCCCAACACCGTTTATGCCAAAAAGCGTCTGCCGCTCGAAACAAATCGACGCCCAAACTGATCGCACCAATACCTAGAGAGGTGTGGCTTACGAGCAGGGCGGGGAGCTCGGTGTACGAATTGACCCTTGACAGGATCTGAAATCCTTCGCCTACGAGAAAATAGAGGGCTGCCGTCGGGATTCCGCAGGCCAGTGCATTGATCCCCGTCAATAAATAAGCCCGATTCTCCCAGCCGTGAATCCTTGAGAAAGTGAGTTGATCCTGACGAGTCAGAGAGCCTCCCAGATAGTAGGTATATAGCAGGTCCGCCAGTTTGCTGATTCCGATGGCCGATAAAAACCGTCGGATTTTTTGCTGTCTGAGCCAAATTGCTCCGACGCCATGGGCGGGAATTTCTTCCGATCCGCTTTTCCGCATAAACCGGTAAAACTTTAAGATCTGCCGGCTGATGATACCGCTTCGGGAGATGAGGTGGTCAACTATAATATCGTTTTGGAAAAAATTTCCCATCTTTTGGATACATGCTCCGTTTCTGAGGATAAAAAATGATTAAATGGTTATACCTGGTTTTGAATGCACCGAAAAAATATCCGACTTCCGGATAAAAAGCCTGTTACCTTTAATTCAAATACGCGGTCTTGTCAATTGTCCTTTCCGGTGTTGTTGGAGTCTTTTTTTCCAAAATGATCCTGTTGATCAACGCGATTATATCATGTATCAATTATGATGGCTTCGTAAAAAGTCCACCTGCTGCGTTGCGCTGCATCCCCTGCCCGGTTGAATGCCGCTTTGCGGCCCTGCTTCGCAGGATTCAACAGGGTAAATCATTGCGGCGTACCTCGCAAGTACGCCTCATTCCTCAGGATTTGCGCGCCTTGCATTTGAAGCTTTTTTCTTTGCCATCCCAATTTAGATTTTTTATGGATTCATCAATTATCTCAAAATACAGAAATTGGAAATACGGAAAAGGAGACGCGAAGCGATGAAAGATGAGCCCAATAAAATCATCTATTCCATGATCGGAGTAAGTAAATATTATGATAAGCGTCCGGTGCTTCAGGATATTTCCCTTTCATATTTTTATGGCGCCAAAATCGGCGTTCTCGGGCTGAACGGCTCAGGAAAAAGTTCACTTCTTCGAATTCTAGCCGGAGTGGATAAGGAGTTTGTGGGGAAAACCGTTCTTTCGCCGGGACATACGGTGGGATTTCTCGAACAGGAACCGAAACTTGATGATTCAAAAACCGTACGCGAGGTGGTTGCCGAGTCGGTCAGTGAAATTACGGCCGTTATGGAGGAATATAACCGCATCAATGAAAAGCTGGCTGAGCCGATGTCCGATAAAGAGATGGATAAACTCCTTGCGCGTCAGGGGACTGTTCAGGAAAAATTGGATGCCTTGGGTGCCTGGGACATCGACTCCCGGCTTGAGATGGCGATGGATGCGTTGCGTTGTCCGCCTGGAGATACACGGGTTCAGGTGATTTCCGGAGGTGAACGCCGGCGCGTGGCATTATGCCGGCTGTTGCTTCAAAAACCCGACATCCTGCTACTTGACGAGCCCACCAACCACCTGGACGCTGAAACCGTCTCATGGCTGGAGCACCACCTTCAGGCCTATCCCGGTACGGTAATCGCCGTCACCCATGACCGGTATTTTTTGGACAACGTGGCCGGATGGATTTTGGAGCTCGATCGGGGAAGGGGAATCCCTTGGAAAGGGAATTATTCTTCCTGGCTCGATCAGAAACGGTCAAGGCTGGCGGTGGAGGAGAAAGCAGAAAGCAAGCGGATGAAAACGCTTGAGCGTGAGCTTGAATGGATCCGCATGAGCCCGAAGGCGCGCCATGCCAAATCCAAAGCCAGAATTGGCGCTTATGAAGCACTCCTCTCCCAAGACGGCATCAAGCGCGATCAGGATCTGGAAATCTACATCCCGCCAGGACCCCGTTTGGGAAACGTGGTGGTGGAGGCACAGGAAGTAACAAAAGGATTCGGAGAACGGCTTCTCATGGAAAACCTTTCCTTCCAGCTCCCCCCCGGGGGGATTGTCGGCGTCATCGGCCCAAACGGCGCCGGCAAAACCACGTTGTTTCGGATGATCACCGGCCAGGAAAGACCGGACTCCGGTTCTTTCAGGATCGGAGATACGGTAGAGCCGGCGTATGTGGATCAGAGCCGGGAGAGCTTGAATTCGGATAAAAATGTTTGGGAGGTGATCTCGGAAGGAGATGATGTCATCTCACTCGGAAAGATCCAAGTGAAATCGAGGGCCTATGTAGCGCGTTTTAATTTTTCGGGAAATGATCAGCAGAAAAAGGTGGGTATGCTCTCGGGCGGTGAACGGAACCGGGTGCATCTAGCCCGGGTGCTCAAATCCGGATCGAATCTGCTTCTGCTCGACGAGCCGACCAACGATCTGGATGTCAATACACTTCGTGCGCTGGAAGAAGCTCTGGAGAATTTTGCCGGATGTGCGGTGATTATCAGCCATGACCGGTGGTTTCTCGACCGGATCGCCACCCATATTCTGGCATTTGAAGGGGAGAGCCGT
>MGQD01000138.1:5178-6781 GCA_001797695.1 Deltaproteobacteria bacterium RBG_13_49_15
AGAAGCGATGGTGCGGAGCAGCCGGAATCTATAGTGTGAAAACCGTTTCCGACCACCGCACAGCAGCATTCGGAGAGGCGTACGGCCTCCTGATCAAAGAACTGCGCCTCCTGGCCCGGGCGGTTATGGTTATCGACAAAGAAGGGATCATCCGGTATTATCAGCTTGTCAAGGAGATCGGGAATGAACCGGACTACGAGGCGGTTTTGGCGGCGGTAAAAAAGATCGGCTAAACCCTCTTTCCCTAAACCGCATATACCGGATAGGAAAAAGGATTGGCGCCGGCATAGGTGTCATCCGACGGTCTCGGATACCCACGAACGGATTTGGTGCACAGATCGCGTTATCTATCGGACTTCCGGTAATATTCCAATACCGGTCCTTATTTTAGAAAATTAAAGATTAGAGAGCATTGACAAATGGCTGATACCCTTTTCCTGCAGTTCTACAATCCGGTTAAAAATTCATATTATGACCTGTGCAACGGGTTTTCCGATACCTACGATCTTTGCAAAAGAAGCGGCGACTTTTTATGGACCACGCATGAAAGCGACAGCAACAAGTGGTATGATGAAACGATTTATGATGCCCGCCATCTTCCCATTGAAAAGGGAACGTTGTATATATCAGCGGTCTATCTGAATCATCTCTACCAGTCTTATGTTTGGGCGAAAAAATACCCTGACATCAATTTTATCGTCGGAGGACCGGTGGCGTCCGAGCAATGCGGAAAAAATAACACCTGGAATCCGGTTTATTTTGAGCTGCTGCCTGGGGTCCGGATGCCGTTGAATTTGAAAATCACCGGAATGAGCGTTGAAGACTGGTTCGGTGTACCCAATTTTTCAGGAAAATGGAATCTGGATATACCAAAGGATATTCCGGAAGAAAGCCCCGTATATTTTTCCTATACCCTCGATAACAGCTGCTACTGGAGGAAATGCATCTACTGCAATATCGCGTTGCACGCAGGAGGATGGTTTCGTAAACGGAACAACTTTCGCTTCGAATTCAAAGAGATTCTCCATAAAGGGAAGAAATTGGTCCGACTGAATACCGGATCCCTGACGCCTGCCCACATCCGGGAGCTCTTCCCGATCATTCCGGCAAGGGAAGATCTGGAGTATCGCGTGTTCATGCGGCCGGCGAGGCCTGAAAACGATGCATTAAAAGCGGTTCTAAACAGCAGGAAAGGAGAAATGCCCAACATCATGGTGGGCCTTGGAATCGAATTTCCTTCAAACCGAATGCTAAGATACGCTAGAAAAGGAACCACGACTCAGGAAATGCTGGAGACCCTTTCCATTTGTAAGGAAAATGACCTTCATGTGAATGGAAATTTTATCCTTGGATGGAATAATTTGGTGGATTCGGATATTCGGGAACTGGAGGATTTCTTCCAGCAGATGCCGCAGGATTCCATGACCAATATGCAATTGCGATGGATGTTCGCCCACCCCTATACAGAAATCCATGATCAGTACACCGGTGAACAAATCCGGCTCGGCCCTTTCTATGCAGGGTTCCGGGCGGATATCGAACCCCGGCATCTTGAGATAAACCGCCAGGCATGCGACATCGTGGAACGATACGGCCGGATTAA
>MGQD01000138.1:6900-10031 GCA_001797695.1 Deltaproteobacteria bacterium RBG_13_49_15
GATTTCATCATTGGAGGATAATTATGGGATTGTATAACCTGGACCGGATATTTTTCCCAAAATCGATCGCTGTTGTCGGCGCCAGCGAAAAAGAAGGAAGCATCGGGCATGCCCTCATGAAGAATCTTGTCGACGGCGGATTTGAAGGGAACCTGCTCCCCGTCAATCCAAAATACCGGAAGGTCTTCGGGATCGAAGCCGTTCCCTCTGTTTCAGTTTTTAAGAGCCGGATTGATCTCGCGGTGATCGCTTCTCCGATCCGCTCTGTTCCGGATATCATCAATGAATGCACTTCCATCGGCGTCGGAGGAGCCATCGTCATCTCTGCCGGGGGGAAAGAAATCGGAGAAGAGGGGAGAAATATTGAAGAGAAGATTCGGCAAAACGCACGAAAGGGGAGCTTGCGCATCCTTGGCCCCAATTGCCTTGGACTCATCCATCCAGCCCATAAAATCAACGCCAGCTTTGCAACGGAGATGCCGGCGCCCGGGCGGCTGGCCTTTATCTCACAGAGCGGCGCCATCTGCACGGCAATCCTTGACCTGGCAGTTCAGGAAAATATCGGTTTCAGCCATTTCGTCAGCATGGGATCGATGCTGGACGTGGATTTCGGGGATATGATCGACTACCTGGGAAACGATCCGAAGGTCGGGAGCATTATTTTATATATCGAAAGCCTGACCAACCACCGCAAGTTCATGAGCGCCGCACGTGCCGTCTCCCGCGTCAAGCCCATCGTGGTTCTGAAATCGGGCCGAAGCGCTGCCGGCGCACGGGCCGCGGCCTCTCACACAGGAGCTATGGCAGGCGAGGACATGGTTTTTGATGCCGCTTTTCAAAGAGCCGGGATCGTTCGGGTGGATTCTATTGAAGAGTTATTTAACTGTGCGGAATTGATGGCCAAGCAGCCAAGGCCGAAAACCCCTAATCTCGCTATTATAACCAACGGTGGCGGGCCGGGAGTAATGGCGGCGGATTCCCTTGCCCGGTTCGGTGTGGATCCGACTCCTCTCAAACCCGAAACTCTTAAAGCCCTTGATGGAGTCCTTCCTCCGTTCTGGAGCCGCAACAACCCCATCGATATGCTGGGAGATGCCACAGCCGAGCGGTATGCCAAAACTCTTGAAATATGCGCAAAAGACAAGAACATCGGCGGCATCATGGTGATCATGGCGCCCCAGGCATTGTCCGATCCTGAAGATGTCGCCAAGACCCTGGTTAAAACCGTCGCCGGAAAGAACATACCGGTTTTCACTTCCTGGATGGGAGGAAAGACGATGTCAGGGAGTGTTGAGATTCTAAATAAGGCCGGTATTCCGACATATGATACACCGGAGAAAGCGGTGCGCGCTTTTCTATACATGGTCTCTTATGCCAGAAACCTCGAAATACTTCGCGAGATCCCGCCGCGCTTTTCCAGGGAAATCAGATATGACCGCAGCAAGGCGACCCAACTGATTGAAAAAGGGTTGAAAGACGGGAACGGCGGTATGTTGCCGGAAAACGAGGCCAGGGAAATTCTAGAAGCTTACGGGATACGATTAAATCCCACCGAAATTGCCCGATCTGAAGAGGATGCGGTTTTTTTGGCAGATCGGATGGGATATCCGCTGGCAATGAAGGTGTTTTCACCGGATATCAGCCATAAGACCGAAGCAGGAGGCGTCCATCTGGATCTTCGCTCGGGCATGGATATCCGATCAGCCTATCAGAAAATCATGACCGGCGCCCAAGCTTACAAGCCGGATGCCAGAGTCCTTGGCGTTTCTCTTCAGTCTTATATTGAAAAGCCCGATTATGAAATCCTGATCGGAGCCAAACGGGACGACAATTTCGGCCCGGTGGTCCTCTTTGGGTTGGGAGGTATTTTTACGGAAGTACTGAACGATCGAGCGGTCGGCCTCCCCCCTCTGAATCGTCTTCTGGCACGCCGGTTGATGGAAGAAACCAAAGCGTATCGGCTTCTTAAAGGTTACCGAAACAGACCGGCTGCTAAAATGGAGCTTCTGGAAGAGATGCTGGTTCGCCTGGCTCACCTCATCATGGATTTTCCGGAAATAGCCGAGCTGGATATGAATCCCGTTGCAGTCAGAAACGGCATCCCGATCGCGCTGGACGCCCGGGTTTTGCTCAAGCCCTGCGACAAGCCCTGTCCGCAGCATCTGGTCATTAGTCCTTATCCGGTCCAGCATGAACGTCGGGAGAGCACCAAAACAGGATTAAACCTATTTATCCGTCCGATTCAGCCGGAAGATGCCCCTCTTCTTGTCGGCTTGTTCAACGTGCTGTCCCGAACTTCAATTTATTACCGTTTTTTCCGTCACGTGAAATCTCTCACACCGGAAATGCTGGCCCGATTTACGCAAATCGATTATGACCGGGAGATCGCGTTAATCACATTTAATGCGGATGCGAAAAAGGAAGGGATCATCGGGGTTGCCCGGATCATCTCTCATCCGGACGGGCGGGATGCCGAGTTCGCCATTGTCATCGGCGACCCCTGGCAAGGGAAAGGAATCGGGTCTGTCCTTTTGCTCAATGCTCTCCGGATTGCCCGGCAGCAGAAGATTGAAAAGGTCTGGGGGACCGTTTTGCCGGATAACCTATATATGAGAAAACTTGGCAGAAGACTGGGCTTTTCCATAAAGTTCAATAGGGAATCGGAGTTGTACGATTTGAACATCGATCTTAAAACCGCACGATTGTGATCGATCTGGAGAAAAGAGATGCTGCGAGCGTTGACCGGATGCCTGGTGATTTTAACAGTGATGAGCCTTTTTTCCGGATGTTTCGAAGTCGGCGTCGATCCACCGGAATCGGATTGGACCGCTCCTCCGATGACACGGGGCTTGTCATGGATAAGAAACAATCCGATGTTTATCAGCGGACTGACCGTTTCAATGGGGTCGCCACCAGCGACTTTTGTTAATGATTATTTCACTAACTTCAAGGCCAGTGCGGTTCACCTTTGGGAAACGGGATTGCCAAACGAGATGAACGGATGGCTGGGTGCAGGTCATCCGAATTTTCGGTTCGTATCATGGGTTCGACCGGACGGCGCCAGTCCGATCAATGGAAGAGTTGTTGGAGGATATCCGGCCAATGCGGCCGGCCGCATCGGGTATCAGATC
>MGQD01000138.1:10405-11941 GCA_001797695.1 Deltaproteobacteria bacterium RBG_13_49_15
TCAAATCAATCAAAACGACGTGCTCGCTCCGATGTTCTTTGAACGGCAAAACGATTTCAGTTCTCCAAAAACCGACCTTTGGGCGTACGCCGCACAAATCAACAGCGAGTTGGCCAATCTGGGAAAAAGCATTACCCAGATGACGAGCACGGATGTGAGGTATGTTCCATTTTCGAACTATTACATCCCGCCGGGCACGGTTCCATGGACCAAGGGAGCAGGTAATGACCCTTACATCACCGGCATTACGCATGCTCCGAACGACGACTTTCTGGAAATCCTTGTAGGGCATTTCAGAGATGATTCGGGCGAGTTTTACACCATGGTCCAAAATGTCCGGCACACCCATGGAGACTTTCCGATCAATCGACCGGACCCGGGAACAGTTCGGATTTCCTTTGATTTTTCAAAAGCGCCGTTCAATTTTGAAAAATCGAGGGTTCTTGCGCTGAATAAACTAACCGGACAGGTGGAAAACGTCGGCCTGACCCATAGGGATGGGGATGCCGGTTTTCTGGATATCAAATTAGCCGCCGGAGACCCCTTTTTATTCAAGTACGCAACCGGCGCATCTTTTGCCCTGCGATGAACCGGTTTTTTCATTATCCACACGATATGGGTATTCGGATCAATAAAAATACAATATATTGTTGACAACCTGCCCGGAGTAATATATTCTCCCACCCATTTATATCGATGCCGAAAACCAAAGCAGGGGGAGAGGATGTGCACCATCTTGTTGATCGATGACGAGGAGGTGATCGTAAAAATGCTTAAAATGGCATTGGAGATGTACGGTCACCGGGTGGAGACGGCTAGCGACGGCTGCGAAGGTGTCCGCAAGTTCAGCGAAGGGGATTTCGATGTGGTTATAACCGACATGGTAATGCCCGGACTGGATGGAAAAGGGGTTGTTCGGTACATTCGGGAGTCGAAACGAAATCAAACTCCGATCATCGGAGTATCCGGAACGCCGTGGTTAATGGAAAATGCCGGTTTCGATTCCGTTTTGCCCAAGCCGTTCTCTATCAAAGCCCTTATCGAATCGCTCCACAACCTCGCCATGATTCCGGCGGAAGCCGTCTGACCGGGACGAAACAACGGCTAACAGCAAAAGGCGCCGTTTTCGTAAATGGTTTTCTTTTTTCCGCCTTTTAAATAGGCAGTCGCCCTCTTTTTCTCCGTATTGATCATATCCCAGTGCAGAGCCGAATCATTGCATCTCTTGGCGTTTTGCGCTATGAAACTGCTTATCCCGATCCGATAGAGACCGCAAGCCCTTCAGTATCGGCGGCATGAAACAGCAAGAATAATCATTGAACCAGCAAGGAGAAAAACCATTGTGAATGAAATTGTCGAGCTTACCAAAGAGCTTATCCGGTTCAAATCGGTCCATACGAAGACAGAGGAAATCCGGCGTTGTGCGGACTTTATTGAAAATTTTTTAAAGGCACATCAATTGTCCTATCTGAGGAAGGAATTCAACGGGTTTCCTTCGATTCTGGCTGCACCGCAGACGGGATATGCGCCGGTACT
>MGQD01000138.1:11988-12096 GCA_001797695.1 Deltaproteobacteria bacterium RBG_13_49_15
AACCCAGGGTTGAAGGAGATATGCTGTTCGGCAGAGGCAGCATCGACGATAAGTACGCCGCAGCTCTTTCCCTTGTCCTGTTGAAAAACCGTGTGAGCGAATTTCGGA
>MGQD01000138.1:12128-12214 GCA_001797695.1 Deltaproteobacteria bacterium RBG_13_49_15
GCCGTCCTGATCACCGGAGATGAAGAGGTCGGAGGGCATAACGGCGTGAAACAGATGCTAAACCATATCCGGTGCAATTTCTGCAT
>MGQD01000138.1:12277-18066 GCA_001797695.1 Deltaproteobacteria bacterium RBG_13_49_15
CGAAGCTGTTTTCGACATCCGCTACACCGAAAAAGACGATATGGATGCACTTTTTGGCGAAATGCAAAAAGCGGTCAAAGGGGAGCTCGCCCTCCTTCGCCGGGAGCCGCTTTTTTTTAGCGAAGATTCTCCTTTTCTCCGGATGCTTCAGGAGGTTTCGCCGGAAAGCCGGTTGACCTTCGAGCATGGTGCGAGCGATGCCCGTTTTCTTTCCGAATTCGCGATACCGGGAGTGGTCTGGGGCGCGGACGGAGACCAGAGCGCCCACAGCGCTGATGAGCATGTCAATATTCCAAGTATTCAGACGCTTTATGAACGGATCGACGCCTGCATCCGGCGGATAAAAAAGACGTAAGGAAGGGAAGCAGATGTCTTTGGATCAAATCGAAATACCCGGCTGCTATCCGAATGTCGTGGGAGATATCACCAGGGCCCATACGGATTATTATCATGAGCATCTGGGGTCGGGAGCGATTGATTAAAAAAGGCGATAGACTTCTGCTGATTCAACCGCCCTGTTTTATTATCGGCAAAGCCCTGGTCATCTGTTCCATCGCCTCTGATATGTCTGTTTTCAGATGGAAACGGATCACCTTGCGACCGGCATCAATCAGCGCCTGGCGGTCACCAAGCGCCTGAGCGCTTTTCAGGATGCCGAAGGTGACGCCGGAACCGGATTCTCCGGCCTTATCCGGTATGGGAAGATCTTGTTTCACTTCGCTGGTCAACTGAATGAAAAGCCCATGGCCGGCATCTCCTTTATGGAGCTGGCCGGTGGAATGGAGAAAGCGCGGGCCGTATCCGATGGTTACGGCGACATGGAAGCGGTTACGGATCCGTTGTCGAAACGCCTGGAGCGCCTTGTCGGTCTTTGAGTCGGGTTTGATATACGCCTGAATCGAAACGTAACTTCGGTACGAATTCTTATCTTTACCTGGTTGGATAAAGCTGAAGAACCGTTTAAAAACGTCTTTCAGAGAACCCCCTCCGTATGGGGAATGGATGAGAACGCCTCCGGATTCGGAATCGGGTTGTGATTCAGGGAAAACCCCTTTTTCCCGATATGCGCGAAGTATCTGTTTCGCTGCTCTTTTTGCCGATTCCACGTTGGGCTGATCAAAAGGATTGATTCTCATATGAGCGCCAGCCACAGCCGTGGCCATTTCCCATCTGAGAAATTCACCACATAAATCATATGGTTCGTCTATGTTGATCCGGATAAGAGGATATCCGGCCTTCACCAGGGTATCCATCATATCATCTTGGCTTCTGTCGTTTTTTAAGCGCACATGGACGAACAGGCGGTCATTGTCATAGACTTGGGGCGGGCCGACGATTTCTCCGGTAACCGGAACGATTCCTTTCCCCTCTTTCCCTGTGCTTTCGGCGATGAGCTGTTCCACCCATGCGCTAAACGGTTCGATTTTTCTTGACAGAATCAGAGTGAGCTTGTCTTTTCCGGACAATGCCAGTTCCCCCATGGATACGCCCAGATGGAGTGCCGTTTTTTCTCCATTTCTGATCATGGTGCGCGCTTTCTCCAGAATCAGCTCCGGATTCATTCCGATGAGAGCTGCCGGAACCAGGCCGAAATGGGAGATGACCGAATATCGGCCGCCGATTTCCGGGTCGGCCTTGAATACTTTCAAAAAACCAAGCCGATCGGCCTCTTTTGTCAGCGGGCTCTCCGGATCGGTTATGGCGATGAAATGGCTTCCCGCCGCTTCCTTTCCCTGGTCATTGAGAAGGAGGTTGTAAAAATGCTTCATCAGAGAGAGGGTTTCCACGGTGGCGCCGGATTTTGTGGATACGATAAACAGGGTTTTTTCGTTACGGACCCGATGAGTCCAGTCGATGATCACATCAGGGTGCGTCGTATCGATGACGTTCAAATCCGGATATCCGGCCTTTTTCCCGAAAATGGCCCGGAACACTTCGGGAGCAAGGCTCGACCCGCCCATTCCCAGAAGCAGGGCTCTCCGAAAATCCATTCTTCGGGCGGTTTCGACAAAAGCGGTGATGTTATCCAGATTATCCCTCATTTTTTCCGGCGATTGCAGCCATCCCAGGCGGTTGGTTATCTCTTCGGGATCATCCTTCCAGACCGTATGATCGCAAGCCCATATCCGTTCCATGATCCGGTTTTGGGTCAAGTCATGAATAACCTTATCGACTCGGTCCTGAAAGGAGGCGAGAAAGGCCCGGTAATCGGGTTGGGTCGAAACCGCGTTTTCCTTTGTTTTTTTAAGAGCGGACATTTAGCGCCTCTTTTGTGGTTTGTGTTAATGCTTCTCGTATCATACACTTTTTTTGAAAATAAAAACGGGCATCATTTCGCCATTCACATTGTTTTCGTTGTTATGCATTGAATGCATCCGGTCCTCCGTGGGGAATCGGCTAAGAGTCGGCGGGAAAGGCGGTGTGCCCGCCGAATTCCCGGCGAAGCGTTGCGATCAAACGATCGGCGAAAGGATCGGTTTGCCTGGAGCGAAACCGGCGAAGGAGCGAGAGGGTGATCAATTCTGCGGGGACGCCGGTTTCAATGGCCTGGCTGGCCGTCCATCGCCCCTCTCCGGAATCCTCCACGTAGCCTCGAATGGCACTGAGCTTCGGATCCTTTCGAAATGCTTCTTCAGCGAGTTCCAGAAGCCAGGAGCGGATGACGCTGCCCCGGTTCCAAAGCCTGGCGATATCCGAATAATTGAAAAATGCCGCATAAGGCGATGACTCCAGTATCTCAAATCCTTCTCCATAGGCTTGCATCATCGCATATTCAATGCCGTTATGAACCATTTTGACGAAATGACCGGCCCCTGTCGGGCCGCAATACAGGTATCCGCCTTCCGGAGCCAGACTCCTGAAGACCGGTTCGAGTTCATGAAACGTCTGCCGATCCCCGCCAAGCATCATGCAATATCCGGCGCGAAGCCCCCAAATTCCACCGCTCACTCCGGCGTCCATATACCGGATCCCTTTCTCAGCCAGCGCGGCAGCCCTTCGAATGTCGTCTTTGAAGTTGGAATTGCCGCCTTCAACGATTATATCTTCAGGCGACAGCAGGTCGGAGAGCGCCTCTATATGGTCATCTGCCGGCTTTCCGGAGGGCAACATCAACCATATTATCCGAGGACGGGAAAGAGAGGCAACGACCTGGGGCAAGGTGTAGGCCGCTTTAGCCCCCTCGGATGCCAGCAGATCTGTTTTCTCGCGGCTGCGATTGTATGCCACGACCCGATGCCCTTGACTCATTAACCTCTTGGCCATGTTCATTCCCATGCGCCCTAACCCGATAATGGCGATGTCCATCTGGTTTTCCTCCTCTTTTCAATTTAAATATTATTCAAGCATATTTTATAGGGAAATTACAATTCCTTTTCGATCTCCATATTTTATCCCAAAAGCTTATTGATGAATACGCATTTTCGTTGACAAAAATCATCGGGTCGCTTAATGATTGCCATTCATGTCCGGACGCTGAAAGCGGTTCTTTCCATTTTTAGAAGGCGCGAAGTCGATGTGTGATCTTGCTTTCGTGCCGATTGAAAATCGGAGGTATTTCCCATGGATGCAAAGGATCAAAAAAAAATGAGGGAAAAGTCTTTAAAGAAAGGGAGTCCCTCAAGACATCGGCCAAAGGAACCTCAGGAGAGCGGTCTTGAAATTCTGAAAGTAACCCGCGATTCTTTTCGGGCGCCGATCGATCCTTCAAATCCGATTCAGGTGAAAATCGGAACCCGAAAATATGACGCCCTCAATATCGCCAGAAGAGGGATTGGCGTTCTTGTGCCGAGCCCCGATGTTTTTGCTCAGGATGAAGAATTGAAAACCCTTGTTCTCATTTGCAGGGGGAATGAAATCGCTTTGGAAGGAAGGGTCGTCCATATTTCCCCGTATGAGCTCGGAAAATTCATTTGCGGAATTGAATTTATCTGTCTTGATGAAAAGACTGTTCTGCGGCTCAGAGAATACCTTGAGAAGTGCCGCATCCATCTCTTTTCAAAATAGCGTGCGATTCAAAACGGATTTGAATAAAAAGGTGAAAAAAAGAAAAACACGTTGAATCGATGGGTTTTCGAATGGAAGAAGAAAATCAAAAACGCGATGTTTTGAAGGATGTATTATCGGGCTCTCAGAACGAAGCGATTCTAGGGCTCGAAGAACTCAGACGCCTTATTTACCAGGTTTCTCCTCCCGAAAAAAGTTTGTTAAAGCCCGCTCGAAAAGAGCCTTCCGAAGGACGCAGGCCGAAGAAAAAAAAGACGACCCATTATCTTTCGGAAGATATTTTCATCAATCTTGGAGAAGTCAAAGAAAAATTAAGACAGATGCTCCCCGATGAGAAGAAAAAGAAAGTTTCCAAGTCGAGAATCGTCAATCATGCGTTGGAGATGATACTAAAGGAATTCGTTGCGAAAGGGGAGGAGAGCTTTCTGGTGAAAAAGATTTCCAATCGTCGTCCGGAAAAGGAATGACGAGAAGGAGGCTGCGGTATGGTGGTTGTTTGTCCGGATTGCAAAAAGGAACATCATATTGATGAGAAGATGATCCCACCCAATGTGAAAGTAGCCCGTTGCCGATCCTGCGGCGCGCGTTTTTCTCTTTCTCCCGCCGGGCAAATGCCGGAGAAGGGGGTTGCCGAAGATGCTTCAAAAGAAATGCGGCCTCGAACGATCGCGGTGGCGCTGAGCAAGGGAGGTGTGGGGAAAACGACCACCTCGGTCAATCTGGCGGCAGGATTGGCTCATGCCGGATTCAATGTTCTGCTTGTCGACACCGACACCCAGGGGCAGGATGCCTACATGCTTGGAGCCAAACCCAATGCCGGTCTAACGGAACTGGTTACCGGAGAATTGGGTCTGGATGAAACCGTCGTTAAGGTTCGGGACCGGCTTTGGCTCCTTGCAGGCGGCAAATCCCTTGCCGGCGTTAAGCGATTCATCAGCAGAAAGGATTTCGGAGGCGAAATGACCCTTTCGGAGTCCCTGCTTCCCGTTGAAAAACAATATGACTATGTGATTGTCGACACGTCGCCGGGTTGGGACCCTCTTACGGTAAATGTGCTGTTTTACGTCACTGAAATAATGACTCCGGTATCCCTTGAGGTCATGACGCTCCATGGACTTCTTGAATTTTTGAAAAGCGTGGCTTCCATCCAAAAATATCATAAGGAGCTCTCCTTAAAATATATTGTCCCGACCTTCCTGGACTTACGAATCAAACAATCTGGAAACATTATGGAAAAATTGGAAAAACTTTACAGCAATCTTTTATGCAAACCCATTCGATACAATGTAAGACTTTCCGAAGCACCGGCTTTCGGTAAAACCATTTACGAATTCGCTCCGGGGTCTCACGGCGCCGGCGATTACCGAGAACTGGTGAAAAAAGTGGCGGGAAACGATAACTTGTTTGAAAATCAATAAAAATTTGAATTTTCCACTCCCGTTCGATGAATGCTATTTTTCTCTAAACCTTCAGTCGATCAAACCATGAACATGCATTATTTCCTGACCATCGAAGGTTCCGTTTCAGAGGTTACCCTGTTGTTGCAAAAGCCGAGGGCGCTCCAGATCCAAGGCGTCCAAGGGCGAAGCCGTAGTATTTTACTGCGAGTCCTTGGCAACGAAGGAGGTGGGGCATCGTCGGCTTTCCCTCCGGGTAAAAAAACATGACGAATTTTTTATTTGTTTTAGAAGTCTCTAAAAGTTTATTCGCGAACCATGCTTAAACGTATTCAAATGCCCTGTTATCATTCTTTTTATCTATACCTTGTCATGTTTTTTATGCAA
>MGQD01000138.1:18193-21438 GCA_001797695.1 Deltaproteobacteria bacterium RBG_13_49_15
AAAGTATGTGAAGCTCCCCGCCCTGAAGAGCGGGGCTTCCCGGCAAGGAAAATATCTATTTCAGATAGCTTCCCTTGACCCCGCCTCGTCCTGTTTCCGCTATGATGACTGCCACCATAAGGAGCGCAAGCGTTTTAGTTTTACAGTTATAACGTAGAATGTCAATTGTAGCGCACTAACCGGTCAACAGCCGCGAAGATCTATTTGAGCGATATTACATGATCTGTTCTATGAACATAAAAAGAGAGCGACCAAAGCGTACAAATAGATTTTAGAGAAGATGCCAGCATTGACAAAACGGCAAATTAAGGCTATCAAAATTTCATCCTGCCACAACAACAAACAACAAAATGAATCGATAGGTCCGTAATATGGCTGTTGGAAAAGGAAGTCCGGATATCGTTTTGTTTGAAAACGACGTAATATCGATCATCGAGGATGGAATACCCTCCCATGTATTTGAGAATAAAAATATCCTTGTTTTAACACCGGATGCCACCCGAACTTGCCCGCTGCCGATGATGGTGCAAGCTGTTCGCAAAACACTCGGATATCGGTGCGCCAGGCTCGATTTCATGGTTGCTTTAGGCACTCACCCACCCATGAGTGAAATAGACATCCTGGCCCTCTATGGAATAACCGACCACCGGCGGGATTTCCCTCGATCCGGTTTCAGCAATCACGAATGGAGCAACCCTGAAGAATTTCAGCGTATCGACACCCTCTCTGCTTTAGAAGTCGGAGAGCTTTCTGAAGGCCTGTTAAGCGAAGAAGTACCGGTATACATCAACCGCCGTATTTTCGACTACGACATACTGCTGGTTCTAGGGCCGGTTTTTCCCCATGAGGTCGTGGGATTCTCCGGAGGAGCCAAATATCTCTTTCCAGGCATATCGGGAGGAGAGTTTCTGCATTTTTTTCACTGGTTGGGAGCGGTGATCACCTGTAAAAAAATTATCGGGATAAAAGATACACCGGTGCGGCGGATGATCAACCGGGCAATGGAAAAAATTCCGGCGCCGGTTTTATGTCTGGCGATGGTGGTCAATCACCAGTCCGGTTTGTGCGGTTTGTATGCAGGAGATTTACAGGAGGCGTGGTCTCAAGCCGCTGATTTGTCTATGCGGATTCATATCGTGACCCAAAAAAAATCCTTCAATACGGTTTTGGGTGCAGCGCCTCCCATGTATGAAGAGATTTGGACGGCGGGAAAGGTCATGTATAAGCTCGAGCAGGTGGTGGCCGAGCAGGGGACGCTGATCATCTATGCGCCTCATGTCCGGGAGATATCCCTGAGCTGGGGGCGCGATATCGAACGCACCGGTTACCATGTTCGGGACTACTTCCTATCTCAAATGGACCGGTTTAAGGATGTCCCAAGGGGTGTGCTTGCCCATCTGACTCACGTTCGCGGGACGGGAATCTACCAAGGGGGGGTTGAAAAACCCGATGTCAATGTTGTTCTTGCGACCTCGATATCCAAAGAGACATGCCGCCGCATCAATTTGGGCTATATGGATCCGCATGACGTTCGGATTGAAGACTACCGGAACAAAGAGGATCAGGGTATTCTTTTCGTTGACCATGCCGGTGAAGTCCTCCACCGTTTGGAGCCGGTATGAATAGGGGGAAAGCCATGAATACATTTATTTCCGAGGATTTTCTGCTTCAGACTCAGACCGCCCGGGTCCTCTATCATCAATTCGCCGAAGAGATGCCCATTTTCGATTTTCATTGCCATCTGCCGGTGCGTGAAATCGCCGAGAATAAAAATTTTGACAATTTAACTCAAATCTGGCTGAAGGGAGACCATTACAAGTGGAGAGCCATGCGGGCTGCCGGTATCGACGAAAACCTGATCACCGGCAGTGCGGACGATTTTGAAAAGTTCAAGGCCTGGGCGTCAACCGTACCTAAAACCCTGAGGCACCCTCTCTATCAATGGACGCACCTGGAGTTGAAGCGATATTTCGGAATTGCCGGAAAACTCCTGGGGCCGCAAACCGCCGGGGAAATCTATTGCCGGTGTTCGGAAATGCTGTCTTCAGCCGAATTCAGTCCGCGCCGTATCCTGGAGCGAATGAACGTTAAGGTGGTGTGCACCACCGATGACCCTGTCGACCCCCTTGAATACCATCACCTGTTGAAAAAGGATCGTACCTTCCCGGTTAAGATTCTCCCCGCCTTCCGGGCCGACAATGCGTTAAGTATCGACAGACCGGCCGCGTTCAGGACCTGGATCGAACGCCTGGAAGCCGCATCCGGCATCCAGATCGGCGATTACGGCGCTTTTATTGAGGCGATCCGAAAACGGCACGACGCCTTCCATGAGGCGGGCTGCCGCCTGTCCGACCATGGAATCGAACAACCTTATGCCGAAAAGTTCACCGAAAAGGATGTGAAGAAAACATTCGATTCGGCTCGACAGGGAAAGAAGCCTGCGCTCAGGGATCTCTTGAAATACAAATCCGCCATTTTACACGAACTGGCACGGTTGGATGCCGAAAAAGACTGGGTCCAGCAGTTTCACCTCGGGGCGTTGCGCAATGTAAACACCCGGGCCATGAAATCTCTCGGATCGGATGCCGGATACGATACCATCGGCGATTTTGAAACGGCCCGGCCGCTTGCTCGATTCCTTGACACATTAGATCGGGAAAATCGTCTGGCCAAGACGATCCTCTATGTGATCAATGCACGGGACAACGATATGATCGCCTCCATGATCGGCAATTTCCAGGGCGGGAGGGTCCCCGGAAAAATGCAGTTCGGAGCGGCCTGGTGGTTCAACGACCAAAAGGATGGTATCGAAAAACAGATCAGCGCCCTTTCAAACATGGGTCTTCTCAGTCTTTTTGTGGGCATGATCACGGACTCCCGAAGCTTTCTTTCATACCCTCGGCACGAGTATTTTAGACGGGTGTTATGCAACATGTTCGGCAACGACATGGAAAAAGGGGATCTGCCGGACGATATGATTTTGATCGGGAACATGGTTCAGGATATCTGCTTCCGGAACGCGGTCGCCTATTTTGGAATATAGGTTCAATAGAATGGAAGACCTTCTTCGCGCCTGCCGCATATTGGTAACGCCCACATCGTTCGGCCGGGAGGACCGTAGCATAAAGCTTGAACTTGAAAAGAGCGCCGGAGATGTGCGGTACAATCCGGAAAACCGGCCGCTCATCTCCTCGGAGCTTGTGCCGCTGGTGAGCGATATCGACGGCTGGATTGCCGGACTTGAT
>MGQD01000138.1:21549-21697 GCA_001797695.1 Deltaproteobacteria bacterium RBG_13_49_15
GTTGCGGGCGTTTGAATGCCGGGTTCTCGCCTCGGACCCGTACGTTGAGGCAGAAACCGCTAAGGAAACAGGCGCAAAATTGACGTCTCTCAATGAATTGCTGTCTTTATCCGATCTGGTTTCCCTGCACACCTCGGCAACCCCCCAA
>MGQD01000138.1:22178-22260 GCA_001797695.1 Deltaproteobacteria bacterium RBG_13_49_15
CGGGTGGACTACTGCCTGGCGGCAGGTTCCGGGCTGTTGAACACGCGTTCGCTTGACTGGGACCCGTTATGCCTCGATGCGG
>MGQD01000138.1:22904-23046 GCA_001797695.1 Deltaproteobacteria bacterium RBG_13_49_15
TATGAAAAGATATACCCCATCTATATCAATCTGTATCGAACCGTGAGCCGGAATTTCAATGAAATTGCCGGACTGCAATGCGAGCTCAAAACATAGAGACCGCTGTCTTTTATCGGAAAACAACCAGAGAGGTCGTCAATGG
>MGQD01000138.1:23083-23531 GCA_001797695.1 Deltaproteobacteria bacterium RBG_13_49_15
TCAAACCATCATTGTACCTGGCGGAACGGGGATTCTCGGCGCTGAAATATGCTGCGCCTTGGTGAAGTGCGGCGCAAACGTAGCGGTGCTCGGGCGCAATTTGCCCAAGGGCGACTCCTTGAAACGCCGGATGGCCGGCGGTCCGGGAAACGGAACAATGTTTTACGCGGACGTCCTGAACAACGATACCCTTCTCAAGGCAAGAGATTCGATTGCCGCAGAGTTCGGGAAGATCCATGCGTTGATCAATGCGGTCGGAGGCAATTTTCCCGGAGCGACAACCGGGCCGGATCAATCCTTTTTCGATATTCCGGAAGACGCACTGAAGAAAACGTCGGATCTGAATCTTTTAGGGACGGTTTTCCCAAGCCAGGTTTTCGGCCGCATGATGGCGGATCAAGGAGAGGGGGTGATTCTTAACATTTCTTCCATGGCCGCCTTCCGTCCA
>MGQD01000139.1:0-1495 GCA_001797695.1 Deltaproteobacteria bacterium RBG_13_49_15
CCCATACTTAAAGCCACCGGAACGATTGTCGATCCCGGGTGGCCATCGTAGGTGTCGTCCAAGTCGAGGGTCGTTGCCAGGTATGAATTTACATATACGGCGTTGAGCATCGGCATCCGTTGTCGGGTTCCATAAACTCCGGCTTCCGGCACCCCTTTCATCGCACTGTATATATCGACAATCTTTTTCCCCTGGACCGGCAATGTCCCTCCGATGATACAGGCGATGGAATCGAGAATAAGCGTTTTTGCTTTATCGACGACTTCTTTGGGCAGATTGTCATACCTAACTTTTTCCGTCAGATCGGCAAGAAAATATGATGTCCGTGATTCCTTATCCATTGTGTGCACCCGATATATTTTTGACCAAGTACAAGTTTCACCGCTGCCGGAATATTTCCGGCAACGGTGAAAGTAAAATGATCTATCGATTGTTCCATCCCGGAATCGGGTAAACAATTTTTCCTGTGGCGACATCGGGGGGGTAGAGCAGCACGAGATGCTGTTTGCCTTCCTTTTTCTGAACCTGGGTCACAATAAAAGGCATCAGGAGTTGTTTCCCGGTTTCATCGATCTTATAAGGACCGGTCATGACCGTCATCTTTCCCGAAAAATCGAGTGCCGCCTTTTTTAAAGCAGCACTATCCAGGCTATTGCCCTTTTCAATAAAAAGTTCCAGCAGAACTCCGGCGCCGTATGCAAGGGAGGTCTGAAAATCCGGTGGATTTTCAGAATTCGGGAAAGTTTTAGCAAAAACGGTTTCGAATTCCGCTCGGGACATTCCGGCATTGACCTTCCAATTCAAGTTTTCGTGATAAAGTGTGTGGCCGAAGATATAAAGGCCGTCATCCCCAAGATCTCCCCATTGAGGCATCCCCGAATACACCATATAAACATAGGGAAACATCAGACCGGCTTCCTTCAATTGTCGAATCATGATCTTCTGATCGTCCATGTATGCAGAGGCATAAAAAGCATCGGCTTTGCTCATTCTCGCTTTCTGCAGCAGGATGGTGAAATCCTTGGTTCCCGGAGAAAATTTTTCATACTGAACCACTTCGATACCGTTGGCTTCGGCCAGACGCTTGGCATGCTGCGCTAACCCGGCGGGAAACGGTTCGTCCACATAAACCACAGCAAGCTTTTTAGCACCGAGCTTCGTCATGTGGTCTATTTCGGGCTTTGGCATCAGTGACACCGGGGTTTCCGTCGCCGATACAATGTATTGGTAGCCCTGTTCATAGATGGCATCGGAAGCCGCGGACCAAATGATCAGCATCTTGCCGTACTTTGCGGTAATCGCTGCAGCGGCTCCCGTGAGGGTGGAGCCGAAAGGCGCAAAGCAGACATCGACTTTGTCTTCGTTGATGAGCTTTTCATAAAGCTTAACGACGGTCTCCTTGTCGCTCCGGTCATCATAGTAGATCAGCTTGACTGGAACCTTTTTTCCGGCCAACGTCAGGCCGCCGGCCTGGTTGACCTGATCGGCCCATATC
>MGQD01000139.1:1533-2204 GCA_001797695.1 Deltaproteobacteria bacterium RBG_13_49_15
ACTTCCGGTTGTTGAAATGGTCAACCCGATCTTGATTACGTTCTCTGCGTCCGCGATGCCGGCGCCGGGACCGGCCAAAAGCAATAATAAAACGATAATCGGAACAAACGCTTTCTTACTCATGGTTTCCTCCTTTATTTATTGGGTTATTGGACATTTTGAACCGTGATCAGTCCAGCCATCCCCTGATTACTTCTTTCAAGCTCCCTTCAAAATCATGTCGGGTTCCGTTGATCTTGTTTTTACCGAGTTCTAAGACATAAATGTGGTCCGATATTTCAAATGCTTGTCGTACCCGTTGATCCACCATGATGATGGTGATTTTTTCCGACTTCAGGTCCACGAGCGTAGAATAAATCTGCTCAGCGATACGCGGCGCCAGTGTTGCCGTTGGCTCATCCAACAGGCAGATGCTTGGTCCGGTCAGCAGGGACCGGCCGATTTCTAGAATCTTCTGTTGTCCGCCGCTTAACAGTCCGGCGCGAGTTTCCCGTTTTTGTGCGAGCACTGGAAAGCGTTCGAAGGTCTGTTCAATGGCCACATTGACCTTAGCCTTATCCTTCTTGAATATCCAGGTTCCCAGTTCCAGGTTCTCCTTGACTGTCAGCTCCGGGAAAATACTTCTGAGTTGTGGTACATATGCCATGCCTAATTTAATAAATTCGTGCACC
>MGQD01000139.1:2233-2348 GCA_001797695.1 Deltaproteobacteria bacterium RBG_13_49_15
ATGAATGGATCCCGCTTTCGGTTTCAATAGTCCATAAAGGGCTTTAAGAAGCGTCGATTTGCCTGCTCCGTTGGGGCCGATAACGGCTGTAATCAGTCCTTCTTCGGCGTTTAGC
>MGQD01000139.1:2438-3159 GCA_001797695.1 Deltaproteobacteria bacterium RBG_13_49_15
GCCTCGATAACCCGTTCGTTGGTTTTGATGTCTTTCTCCTGCCCCTGTGCGATGATTTTGCCCAGTTCAAAGACCACAATCTCATCCGACAGAGTGTACACCGATTTCATGTCGTGGCTGATCAACACGAATGTTTTTCCGATACGCTGCAGTTCACGAATCTCTTCATAAAATTTTGCTTTCAATTCCGGGTGGACGCCTGCAAAAGGCTCATCAAGAAGAATCAGATCGCTCTCGGCGATCCAGGCTCTCAGCAGTTCAAGAAGCTTCTGTTGCCCTCCGGAAAGGTCATCGCCGATGTTTTGTGCAAGATCCATCATACCGACTCGGGAAAGGAGCTCCCTAGCCTTCTCGCGAAGTTGGGGAGTGCTTTTTTTCGATCTTAGTACCGGTGCGAGAATGTTATCAATGACCGAGATCCTCTTAAACAGTCTGGCTACTTGGAATGTACGGCCGATGCCGAGTTTGGCGATTTCGTGAGGCGCGCGGCCGACCAGGGCTCGACCTCTGTAGGTGATCGTTCCTTTTTCTGGAATATAAACTCCATTGATACAGTTTAAAAAAGTGGTCTTTCCCGATCCGTTGGGGCCGATAATGGCGGTAACCGAATTTTCGCGTATGGACAGACTGATGCCGTCCAAAGCCTTGACGCCGCCAAACGATTTTTCGATATTTTGTATTTCCAGGATATTACCCATGTTTGTCCATAACAGTGTTAAAT
>MGQD01000139.1:3356-4371 GCA_001797695.1 Deltaproteobacteria bacterium RBG_13_49_15
TTCCCGTATACGTTCGATAGAGAAAAAGGCTGATACCCAGAATGGCTAAAAGGCATACACCAGCGCTGATCAGTCTTCCCAACGGCAGAAAGATCGGACCAATTACCAGGGATACTTTGGTAAAGGGAAACGGAATACCCCTTGGGTCGGCTTTCCAAATCAGCAAAATCACCGAGGTGATCACCAATGATATGCCGAAGAAGGCCAAAAACGATGCGATTTCCGGGTCATCCGATTTCTGGATGCGCTCATAGAAAAGCCGGTGAAGTACGAACCCCAACACAAAAAACAATGGCAGCACCACTGCTATACTCTGCAAGGAATTTAGGCCCCACATTCGGTTTAAGGCAAAGGCGATGTATGCGCCCAGCATCATGAATTCTCCGTGGGCGAAATTGACAATCCGTATCACGCCGTAAAGAATATTCATGCCAATACCGATCAGGCCGTAAATGATCCCCATCATGACCCCGGAAACAATGGCCATCAAAACAAGTTCGAACATGTGTTACCTTCGGATCGGTTATTCAATGATTTGCCTCAGTCGTGACCGTTTTTGTACCAGGGTGCCCACAACGCCCCTTGGAAGGAATAGGATTAAAAAGATAATCATGATGCCGAGCACCAGCAGGTTCAACAGCGGAAACCGCCCCCAGATGAAATCGTCGAGGCCGTACATGAAAACAGCTCCGAAAATCGGCCCAGTAATGGTTCCCAGTCCTCCAAACATGGCGTAGACAATGGTCTTGGCCGTTACCATCATGTTAAACGACGTGGCCGGATCCACAATTGCCGTAAACCACGCTTCGATTCCGCCTGCTAAAGATGGGATGACGGCGGCCAGAATCCAGGCCTTCAGACGGTTTACGGGCACATTGATTCCCAGCACGGCGGCGGCCGCCTCATCATCACGGATGCAGCGAAGGGCGATGCCCAGTCGTGAGCGTGACAGCCACAACGCCACGAAAATGCTCATCAGCATCAAGCCGAGCATGAAATAATAACTTGTCAATGG
>MGQD01000139.1:4408-4914 GCA_001797695.1 Deltaproteobacteria bacterium RBG_13_49_15
CCGGACCACGTGACGGGCAGGTTGGCCACCACGATGCGCAGCACCATGGCTGATGAAAAATTGACGATGGCAAAATAGATCCCTTTAAGCCGGAGAGTCGGAGCGATGAAAACGGCGAGAAGCCCCCCGGCGGCGCCGGATAGAAGAATGGCGCAGGGAATCGGTACCTGTAAGCGGCTCCACAACACCGCAGTGATGTAAGTGCCGACCCCGTAAAACATCACGTAACCGAAAGGAAGATACCCAACAAAGCCGTAGATAATGTTAAAGGCACTGGCCATGGTGATCCAGAACATCATGTAAAAAAAATAAGGCAAGGATACAGGCAGCAGGGGAACAGCGACCAGAAAAGCAACCGCCGAGAAGGCCAGCGCCCGTGTCATTATAGAATATCTGTCCATATAACCTTTCTGCTGGACCTTTATGAATCGTCGGTAACGGTCCGAAGGCTGTTCGGACTGAAAATCGTTTTATCCCTTCGCGTCAATCTAAATATTGACATATTT
>MGQD01000139.1:4972-5120 GCA_001797695.1 Deltaproteobacteria bacterium RBG_13_49_15
TCTAGAAATTTGTGAACAAAGGCATTTCCAAAGGCGCTGCAAAGAACTTTATCCGAAGCAAAGGCATTCAAGGCTTCTTTGAGATCACCAGGAAGATCGCTGATTCCTCGGCGGGTCTTTTCTTCGGATGTCAGGGCATAAATATTGT
>MGQD01000139.1:5143-5465 GCA_001797695.1 Deltaproteobacteria bacterium RBG_13_49_15
ATTTACCGAAGGATTGGTGATTCCTGCTAAACCCCTGGCATGAATCAGGAGTCCTGCGATGAAATGCCTGGCGATATCGGACAGGAAATGCTCTTTTTTTTCATCATAGAACAGATTCATTTCTGTCTGACTATCTTTCAGGTTCAGGTGAACGTGCATGCCGCAGCCATACGTCCATACGAAAGGTTTCGGCATGAAACTGGCGATCAAACCTTTTTGGGCGGCCATATATTTCACCACCTGTCGGTAGGTCATGGTATTGTCCGCAATGTTTAATGCATCTCCGTAAGCGAAGGTGATTTCATGTTTGCCGTTCGGAACC
>MGQD01000139.1:5477-6423 GCA_001797695.1 Deltaproteobacteria bacterium RBG_13_49_15
TTTTCCGCGATGATACCCACCGAATCCAGTGCCCGGCTGATGTCCTTTCGAAATTCGGTTCCCTTGTCGTAAGGAGGGATATCAAAATAAGAAGCACGGTCGTTGGGGACGTACTCCCCCTTTTCATTCTTTTCGAGAAGGAAGAACTCGATTTCTGGTGCAACCAGAAAATCCCACCCTTTTCCGAATTCGGATTTCATGTCATCAACGGTTTTTTTCAACAAATAGCGAGGGTCGGCCTCGAACGGACGGGAGCCATCACCGCTGAAAACATCGCAAATGAAACGAGTTGTCCGGTTTTCAGGATCTCCCCAAGGGAGGATTCTATACGTTGTCAGATCGGGCTTGAGCGTCAAATCGCTCTGGTTGACAGGTACATATTTGCATGATGAACCGTCAAAACCGAGACCATTTTTCAGCAGTCCTTCGACATTTCGAACAGGATGGATCAGTTGCCGTATGACCCCATCGATGGTGGTGAACTGAAAATTAATGAACATCACCCGATCTTCCTGAAATTTCTTTATGACATCTTCCATATCCTACTTGCCTCCCCTTTTTTTGTTATCCAGCAACAGCAGGGCCTTTAAAAGGCATTGGGCTCCTTTGACGATACTTTCCGTCTTGGTATATTCTTCCGGGCAATGGCTGAGTCCGTCTCTGCATGGAATAAAAATCATTCCCGCGTCGGTGATCCGGGTCAAATGGGCCGCATCGTGACCGGCCATGCTGATAAGATTTAGGGTCTTCAATCCCAGGGAATTTGCGGCCTTACCGATAGCCTGCTTAACAATGGATGAAAAATGAACGGGTTGGCTGTCGTAGGTGACGCTCCTTTCAATTTGCAGATTACGTTTGACTTTGACAGCAGCAATCGTCTTTCCGAAGTTGTCGATAATTCGGCGGATGCGGTCCGGGTAAAAGCTGCGTATTTCCATGTCGAGGA
>MGQD01000139.1:6486-6748 GCA_001797695.1 Deltaproteobacteria bacterium RBG_13_49_15
CGGCCGGTCCGTTTTCTTCCTGCGCCGCTGCCTCCAGCCCCAAAATAATTTCGGAAGCCGCGCAGAGCGCATCCTGACGACTTCCCATCGGTGTTGTGCCGCAGTGACCGGCGACACCGATTACGGTAACAGCCTCCCGGTATATCCCGGTGACGCCTTCCACTATTCCGATATCCTTTTTTTCTGAATCCAGAAACGGCATCTGTTCGATATGCAGTTCCAGAAAATATTCGATGTCCCCCGGAGATCGGGGCGCTTCCGG
>MGQD01000140.1:0-2341 GCA_001797695.1 Deltaproteobacteria bacterium RBG_13_49_15
TGGTGGGAGATGAATTTTACTATGACATCGATATGACGACGGTTTCAGAAGGTGATTTTCCGGCAATTGAAACGGAGATGAAAAAGATCGTTCAGGCCAGGACCCCATTTGAACGCAGGGAGGTTTCAAAGGCCGATGCCTTGGAGTTTTACAAAGGGGAGCCGTATAAGCTGGAAATGATTTCAGATCTGAAGGACGGAACCATATCCCTTTATAAGCAAGGGGATTTCACCGATTTGTGCCGCGGGCCGCATATCCCCAATACCGGATTCATCAAGGCGTTCAAACTCACCAAGGTTTCCGGGGCATACTGGAGGGCGGATCAGACGAAGGCGCAGCTTCAGAGAATCTACGGAACCGCCTTTTTTTCCAAAAAGGATTTGGAAGAATATCTTTACATTTTAGAAGAAGCCAAGAAGCGAAATCACAGGAAGCTCGGGACCCTTCTGGATCTGTTCAGTTTTCACGATGAGGCGCCCGGGATGCCTTTTTTCCATGCCAAGGGGATGGTGGTTTGGAACCTGCTGCTTCAATACTGGCGGGAAGAGCATCAGGCTGCCGGTTACGTGGAAACAAAAACACCCATCATGCTGAACCGGGAGCTGTGGGAAAGAAGCGGGCACTGGGAGAACTACCGGGAAAATATGTATTTCTCCAAAATCGACGACTACGAATACGCCATCAAACCGATGAACTGCCCGGGAGGGATGCTTGTTTACAAAACCAGGCCCCATTCCTACAAGGATTTGCCTATCCGGGCGGCTGAAATCGGCCTGGTGCACCGCCATGAATTGAGCGGTGTTCTATCCGGCCTCTTCCGCGTCAGGGCGTTTCATCAGGACGACGCCCATATTTTCATGACTCCGGATCAGATCAAAGACGAAATCCTGGGGGTGCTGAAACTCGTTGAGCGGATATACAGCACATTCGGCCTTGGATTTCATCTGGAGCTTTCCACCCGTCCTCAAAGATCGATCGGAACCGACAAGCAGTGGGAGCAGGCCACCCTGGGATTGAAATCGGCCCTTGCAGGATATGGAAAAGAGTATGTCGTCAACGAAGGGGATGGGGCTTTCTACGGGCCGAAGATCGACGCCCATATCAGGGATGCATTGAAAAGGACATGGCAGTGCGGCACGATTCAGCTTGACATGTCTCTCCCGGACCGGTTTGATCTCTCCTATATCGGCGCCGACAATGAAAAACATCGGCCGATCATGATCCATCGCACGATTTACGGTTCCATCGAGCGCTTCTTCGGCATCCTGGTCGAGCATTTTGCAGGACGGTTTCCGCTATGGATGGCGCCGGTTCAGGCGGTGGTGCTGCCCATCAATGATGAGCTTTTGTCTTATGCGCGAGAAGTGACATCAAGACTTCAGGGAAAAGGATTGCGGTGCGAGCTGGATTCAAGGGCGGAAAGCCTCAATAAAAAGGTTCGGGAAGCTCAACTCATGCAGATCCCCCTCATATTAACCATCGGCGAAAAGGAAAAAGGAGCCGGCGCCCTGTCCGTCAGAACCTTAGATGGAAAAGTCAATTACGGGATCGATTACGATCGCTTTTTCGAGCAGGTCCTTGATCATATCGTCAAGCGGAGACTGGATCTAAATGTTTTTTCCAATTAAGCAGTTATGGATCATCCTTTCGGGAAAAGCCGGAAAGAGGATTTGTTTGCATTCCAGTCGGAATCCCCTCCGGGTGTGACGTCATGATAAAACGCGAGAATGCGGGAGTGACGACTTCCCGGATTAAATGGTGCGATTTAAAATGTCCCAATGCCGGCTTTGCCAGACTGGAAGCGCTTGACGGAAGCTGCCGGACATTTCAATCCCTCTGGTGCAACAAGCTGAAAAAACATGTGACAAAGAACTCGCCATGCGCCGTCAGGTTTGGAAAAAGACGGCCGACCACCGGTTTTTAACGATTCATTGCAGGGATATGATCGACGGAGAGGGATTGATAGGATCGAAAAAACGCAATCTTTTATATTACTGGATGCCCGTCCTGATGTATTGCCTTTTGATTTTTATTCAGTCCTCGAGGCCGGCGCCAGAACAAATGCCGATCTTCCCTCTCTCGGATAAGTTGATCCACTTTCTGATCTTTGCCCCTTTGGGTGTTCTTTTTTATCGGGCGTTCGGAACTCTGAAAAGCCCCACCTGGGTCGCTATCATATTGAGCGTTTCAGCATCGGCATTATACGGCGTGAGCGATGAAATCCATCAGGTGTTTGTCCCCAGTCGAACGGCCGAGCTTTCGGATGCGCTGGCCGATGCATTGGGGAGCCTCTTCGGCGTGATCCTTTTTTATGGCACTGCCGGAAAAAAGAGGGACAGGG
>MGQD01000140.1:2392-10991 GCA_001797695.1 Deltaproteobacteria bacterium RBG_13_49_15
GGCCGGATATAGTTTAGATTCCCACCAGACTGCTTAAACCCGAGGATAAATCCAGTCGTTGAACTCCCAGTTCTTTGAAAATGGCCGGCGATCCGGGGTTCCGGTCCCTATTTTCTTTTATCTACCGGAACATAATGGTTCAGAACAGAGCCGATGTAAATCTGTCTGGGGCGTGAAAGCCGCCAGTCAGGATCATCCAGGCTTTCTTTCCATTGGGCGATCCAGCCGGGGAGTCTGCCGATGGCAAAGAGGACTGTAAACATGTTTGAGGGAAAACCTATGGCCCTGAGAACGATGCCGCTGTAGAAATCCACGTTGGGGTAGAGATTGTTTTCCTTGAAGAAGTCATCCCGCATGGCGATCTCTTCCAGCTCCATGGCGAGGTCGAGCAGCGGGTCCTTCATATGGAGCTTGTTCAGGAGTTTATGACACATTCCTTTGATGATTTTCGCGCGAGGATCGTAGGTTTTGTAAACCCGATGTCCGAACCCCATCATGCGGAACGGATCCTGTTTTTCTTTGGCGCGTTCAATCAGCCGGCTGACCTTGTACCCACTGGCGTGGACATCGGTCAGCATTTCAATCACAGCCTGGTTCGCTCCGCCATGCAAAGGCCCCCAAAGGGCGGCGATCCCTGCAGATATGGCTGCATAAAGGTTGACCTTCCCGCTGCCTACTACCCTTACCGCCGATGTTGAGCAGTTTTGCTCATGATCCGCGTGGAGGATCCAAAAAACCTCGAGCGCCCGAACCACGTCCTCATCTATCACATACGGTTTTACCGGCGAATCGAACATCATGTTTAAAAAGTTGGCGCAATAAGCCAGATCCGACCTCGGATAAACCACCTTATGTCCCCTGGATATCTTGTAGGACATGGCCGCCATTGTGCGGACCTTGGCGAGAAGGCGCGTGACGGTGATATTGATCTCCTCTTCCGCCGTCTGAAGCTCAGGGTAAAAACTTCTTGTTGCATTCACCATGGAGGAGAGGATCCCCATGGGATGAGAGGCGCGGGGAAAGTTTTGATAAAACAGTTGCATATCCTCATGAACCAGGGAATGGTCATTCAAGAGGACTGAAAACTGATTCAATTCGGCCCTGTTGGGAAGCCTCCCATTGATCAGAAGATACGCTGTTTCCTTGAAAGTGGAGTATTCGGCCAACTCTTCAATGGGGATACCCCGATAGCGCAGAATCCCTTTTTCACCATCCATAAAAGTGATGGCGCTTTTGCAGCTCCCCGTATTTCCGAATCCCGGGTCATAAGTGATAAGACCGGTTTTTTTCCGCAGCTCATTGATGTCGATGGCTTTTTCTCCTTCGGAGCCGATGATCAACGGAAGCTCATATGTTTTTCCTTCAATTTCTATTCTGACCGATTCGCCCATTTTATCCCTCATGCTCAGTTATGCCATAAATGGAGATTCATTCCCTGATCTGGAGCGCTATTATCTCAGATAATCGGCTTTTTCAATGAAAATGATGGGTTTTATAAGAGCTAACCTTCGGGGGAATGAGTTCTGTTTACAGGTGCATCATGGTATGGTAAATTTTAAGTAAATCCGTTATCGAAAAGGACGAAGAGATGTCATTCAAGGAAAATCTCCTTAAAAAAATCGAAATCGATCGGTTGGCCGCAAAGGTGATGGATTCCATCGGTTCTCCGGGAAGCGACAGAAAGACGGATCGGGAAACCATGCGGCTTCTGATTCAGATGGGACCCCATGACGTGCGGAAGGAACGGGATCTCGAACTCTACATACTAGGCCCGGATGATGCCGGAAGGGAGATTCTCGTTCTGGACAATGAACTGGCAATTTATTCGACTACCGCCGAAGATGTGGCGTTGCGCAAAAGTCCGACCCTCAAGGAGATGCTCAGCATTCGAAATGCCGTCAAAATTCTAAATGATAAGGATGTCAAAATCTGCAAGAAAGAGGATTCGGTCCGTCGCATCCGGGAAAACCTTATCAAGGGGATCGATCTTTCCTTTAGCGTTTCAGATCTCGAAGAGATCGAAAATGATGGAAACGCCTCTCTGGAGAGGATGTACAGCGAGGGGGTGATCCAGTCATTGACCCTTTTTGCAGAACTTCTCGGATATCTCCCTGCTCCTAAACCTCTTGCAATCAGTCAGTGTCATGTCATCGGAGGACCGGTTCGAAAAGCGAGCGGGGAACAGGGACTGGATCCGGTTGTGATTTACCATATCATTCATAATGCGTTAATGCTTATCGAAGGCCCCATCGGCATCTTCGACAAGGAAAAGATCGAGGAGATGCATCAGATCGCATCCGGAAGAAAGAAGAGACCAAAAGAGGGCGCCGCTGTTTTTTCAATATTAAAGGAGGCGGTGATTCTGAAGAAGCCGGGACAGCCAGGTGGATAAAAGGATGGATCAGGTTGGAAAGACGAAAACGCGGAGGATTCATGACGCTCCAATCGAAAAGCGGATTTAACGCGTTTTTAAAGGGAACTCCGAAATCTCCCTATGAGGTCGGATATGTCTGCAATATTTAATATTTTTCCTGTGGGCGTGATTCGAAAAAAAGACGACAGCGTATTCATCGTGATTTACCGGAAATATCGAAGCGCCCTTATGGGTCTGGGGCAATTTTCCCACATTCAGGTCCTGTATTGGTTCCATAAGAACGACACCCCGGAAGGACGTTCCATGCTGCAGGTTCATCCCTGCAACCTCAAGGTCAATCCGCTGACCGGAGTATTTGCCACCCATTCTCCTTTGCGACCCAACCTGATCGGCCTTTCCCTTTGCCGGATCCTGTCGATTCATGGGTCCGTTATCCGGATCGATGACATTGATGCCTTCAGCGGAAGCCCGGTCATTGACCTCAAATGTTATTTCCCTCTCTCCGGCTCGGAAAACGGTGTTCGTGTCCCAAGCTGGGAAAGGAGAAAAAAATAGCCGGATGGAAACCGATCTTTCGGGGCAGATTGAGAGAATCACCTACACCAACGAGGAGGACGGTTTCACCATCGCTAAGATAAAGGTGACCGGCGCCGGCCGTCTGGTAACCGTGGTGGGGAACCTCCTTGCGCCCACTCCAGGAGAAACGATCCGGATGCAGGGATACTGGGAAAACCATCCCAAATACGGGGAGCAGTTCCGGATTTCGACATACAAAACCGAGATCCCTGCCACCGTCTACGGAATACGAAAATATCTGGGCTCCGGAATGATTAAAGGAATCGGTCCGGTCATGGCCGAACGGATCGTCGAGTTATTCGGAATTAGGACCCTGAAGATCATCGAGCATGAACCCGAAACATTGAACGAGGTTTCCGGGATCGGGAAAAAGCGGATCGCCATGATCAGGAAGGGGTGGGAGGATCAGCGCGAGATCCGCGATGTGATGCTCTTTTTGCAGACTCATGGAATCAGCCCGGGATTTGCCGCCAAGATATTTAAAACCTATGGAGACCGGTCGATCGAAATCGTGAAATCGAATCCGTATCGCCTGGCATTCGATATCTATGGAGTCGGATTTCTCACGGCAGACCGGATCGCGGAAAAACTGGGGATCCCGAAAGACTCGGAAATGCGCATCGGTGCGGGGATCGTTCACACCCTGCAACAGCTCGCTGAAGAGGGGCATGTCTTCTGCCCGTATGACGAACTGCAGGAAAAATGCTGCAACATCCTTTCCGTCGATCCCGGTCATGTGGAGAGGGGGCTCGAATCCATGGTTCGGGAAAACCGCCTTGTCATCGAGGATCAAACCGACGGGCAAGAAGACCATGAGAAAAGAGCGCGCGGCGTTTTCCTTTTCCGATTTCACCGTTATGAAACCGGAATCGCCGAGAGAATGAAGACACTCATGAGCTCTCCCAAAACCGTTTGGATCGAAGACTCGGGCAGGGTCGTGGAAAAGGTTCGAAAAACGCTTTCCATTTCTCTGACGAAAAATCAGACCCATGCAGTGGAGAGCGCGCTGCATCATAAAGTCATGATCATCACGGGAGGACCGGGAACCGGAAAAACCACGATCATAAACGCCATTCTTAAATTATATTTAAAACAAAAAGCCGTCGTTCATCTCGCCGCACCGACCGGGAGGGCGGCCAAACGGATGAGCGAAACATCCGGTCATCATGCAAAAACCATACACCGGCTTTTGGAATACAGCATCAAACACGGGGGCTTTCAAAGAAGTGAGCTAAAACCGTTGAAATGCCATCTCATTATTGTGGATGAAGCGTCCATGATCGACACGTTTCTGATGTATCATCTCCTGAAAGCCATTCCGGATACGGCGATCCTTATTCTTGTGGGAGATGTGGACCAGCTCCCTTCAGTAGGCCCCGGAAACGTCCTCAAAGACATGATCGGTTCGAACGGGGTGCCGGTCGTGATTTTAAGAGAAATATTCAGGCAGGCTCAGAATAGCCAGATCATCATGAACGCTCACCGGATAAACACGGGAAATTTTCCGAATTTGAGGACTCCAGACCTTTCAGCGCCGGATGCCGATTTTTATTTCATCGAACAGGAAGATCCGCAAAAAGTCCTGGAAACCATTATCCGGCTGGTAAAAGAGCGGATTCCCAACCGTTTCGGATTTCATCCGGTGGACGATATTCAGGTGCTCTCTCCCATGCACAAGGGGGTCGTCGGGGCGGACAATTTAAACCGCGAACTGCAGCAGGCGCTAAATCCAGGAGAGGAAGGAGTTCGCAGAGGGACCGCCGCTTTTCGAATGCAGGATAAGGTCATGCAGATCCGGAACAATTACGACAAGGAAGTATTTAACGGGGATATCGGAAAAATCAGCCGGATTTTGTCCGATGATCAGGAAGTCATCGTTTCCTTTGACGGCCGGGAGGTGACTTACGATTATTCCGATCTCGACGAACTCGTTTTAGCGTATGCCATTTCCGTTCATAAATCCCAGGGGTCCGAGTATCCTGCCGTTGTTGTTCCCATGCTCACTCAACATTATATTCTGCTGAAGCGAAACCTAATCTATACGGCGGTAACCCGTGCGCAGAAACTTATGATTATGGTTGGAACCCGAAAAGCGCTTGCCATCGGCATCAATAACGATAAAACCCAGAAGCGGTATACCCGTCTGCAAGTCCGGCTTACTGCGCCAAAAACGCTTATGGTGGTATCATGAGCCGATTTTTCCAAGCGGAGTAAGCGAAAAAATGAATTGTATATCGGCATCATCTGTGACCCAAGATATGAGGTCACTCCTTCGGGGCGGCAGTGGCAGCCCTCTCCGGTGAAGTGATGAGAACCTCCATCTCCTCCCTTTTCATTCTTAGGGGAACCACCGCGAGCTTGTTCTCCTTATCAACAAAGAGATCTCTCCTTGCCTTTCCAGGTTGAAACGTGGCGTGGGCAAAACGAGCCGCCCCGGGATCAGCGTCCATGATCCGGACCGTGCCTGAGCCTTCCATGGCCTCAGGATCCACTTTGAGGATAAGCAGACCTGTATCGGGCATTAGGCTATCGTAGCCGATGGACTGCCGGTTTTCCAATAGGTAATAGAGACCCCCGTTAAGAGGGATCTTCACCACAAGGAGACTGCCTCCTTTGGCTAAGGGCGCCAAGATCACCCGCTGCTCTTCACCGGGTTTGACAATGACCGCCTGGTCCTTGGTGATCCAGCCCAAACGGATCTTGGTAAAGGAAGACAGCCCGGGCGGAGGACCATCTCTCTTGATCAGGTGGGAAGACATGACATCCCAAGGGCCCATGTACGTGGTGCAATCTTCCCATTTCATCCTCGCCGATGCGTCAGCCTGACGCTCAAAGTCGTAGAGTCAGGGGACTAGGCGCTGATCCCTATACACACCTCCCAGGGCATGGAAGAAGTCATGGGCGAACATGCCGATGTGAGAATTCTCAGTCCCCACAAAGACCCCTCCGGAAAACTCCTTGCCGCCCTTTGAGCGAAGGGTTACATACTGCGGATTTCTCCGCACACCTGTTAGCATCCCTGGGTTGGCACAGTAACAGACCATGCCGTATCCCTTGTCGGAGACCGTATGAACCCCGGGCACAATGAGCATGTGCTGATAGGCAGCGAAATCCACTTTCTTCTCAAGACCGGTCATGGTGTCCTCGATAAGTTTCCTTACGCGATTGCGGTCCACCTTGAAATTACTGGAGCTGACCCGATACTCGGAAAGGGAATCGGGCAGAGGCACCCAGCCTGTCATATGGGCATTGATCCAGGCACGGCCATAAGATTGGGCCTTGACATAGTCGTTGAGCCGTGTCACGGCCTTGGTCCTGATTTGATCCAAGCTAAGCTGCGGGACTGCGTCAGGAAACCGGACAGGAACCACTAGGAGGCGGATTTCACCTAGGGCCTGCTGGGACTGGGGACCCAAGATGTCTGTGACCACTGGGTCGCGGTCTTGAGGAGCTGTGAGAACCTTCTCTCCTGGTCCAGGGGGTGATCCAGTCTGGCAGGCACAGAGAAATAATAGGAAAAGAAGCCATATCCTCCGTTTCATAGACACTCCTCCTCTCTGGCCTTACGAAATATGGATTGTTTCAGTAAGCGTTCATGGCCGACAAACGGAGTTCGGGCGCCAGTCCCCGACCGTAAACCTTTGAACCCTGAACTTATTTCCACAGTAAATCGCAGACCCTTGAATGATAAAATGATAAGAAGTCGCTTTTTCCAAGCGGAGTAAGTGAAAAAATGAATTGTATGTCGGCATCATCTGTGACCCAGGATATGGGGGCATACAATTCTCATGACCGACGGGTTTTAATTATCGGAAAGAGGATGAGCTGTCAAACACGAATCCGATATGTCTAAAAGATAAACTGGATCAAGGAGTATAAAACGCTGCCTATCTATATGCACCAGCAACCCTGGCGGAATGCCTGCAAGTCAGGCTTACTGCGCCAAAAACGCTTATGGCGGTATCACAAGCCGATCCAGGATCAGGCCGTAAAAACTCATCCGGGTCGTCGAAACATAGAACCATCCCAGATGGGTCAGGCAGGAGCCGCATAAGGCGATTCGCCAGCTAAAACCGCGAAACCAGGAAAATTCATCGGAGAGCGACCCGATGTGTGTGCATCCCGCAGCAGACCGGAAACAACCGATCTCAAAAACAATTCCATGGGGGTTGGCGAATGTATGCCGAAAAGCTCCATGAAATTCCATTCCTTCGTCATGGCGGGTGATGATTCTTCGGCATTGACGGCAAAGGATGGCGTTTTCGCTGCCGGTGATATCATCCTTTGTCCGGTCTTCAACAGCAGGCCCTGCATCGGATTTCCCCGGCGCTCCTTTTGGGGCGCGAAAGAAAATTTGACAAGATGGTTCCATTTTCTTATAGATATTATTGAGTTGCTCAAGCATAGCATATCCGCCCGGAGGGGGGAAATGGATTCGAGGGGATCAGGGGAATGCCGGCAAGGGCCTTTGATCAACCATATTAACAGCACTAAGGAACAACTATGGACTTTACGCTTTCAACGGAACAGGAGATCCTGAGAGATTCGGTGCGAAGCTTTGCAGAAAAAGAGATCAAGCCGGTAGCCAGGGAACTCGACCAGAAAGAGGAATTCTCTTACGACACGATGAAAAAGATGGGAGATCTGGGGCTGTTCGGCATCTTTGTGTCGGAGGAGTATGGCGGGCAGGGGATGGATTATGTCTCCTACATCATTGCGGTGGAAGAAATTGCCAGGATTGACGGTTCTCATGCCGCAACGGTTGCCGCCGAGAACTCGTTAGGTATCGGGCCTCTCTATTATTTCGGTAATGAAAAGCAAAAACAAAAATATCTTCCCAAACTCTGCAGAGGGGAAACCTTGTGGGGCTTCGGCCTGACCGAGCCGAATGCCGGATCGGATGCAGTGGCCACACGGACCACCGCCGTTTTGGATGGAAGCGAGTGGGTCATCAACGGCAGCAAGATCTTCATCACCAATGCGTCGACCGATATCACGGCCGGAGTAACGGTGCTGGCCCGAACCGGGACCCGGGATGACGGGCGCGCGGAGCTGTCATGCATCATCGTTGAAAACGGAACTCCGGGATTTGAAGCAAAAGTCATGCACGGCAAGATGATGTGGAGAGCGTCCAATACGAGCGAACTCTATTTTCTGGATTGCCGGGTTCCGAAGGAGAACATTCTGGGACCCAGAGGAGAAGGGTTTCATCAGATGATGAAAACATTGGACGGCGGACGGTTGTCCATCGCCGCAATGGGATTGGGAGGAGCCCAGGGATGTCTTGAGATGGCGCTGAAATACAGCAACCAGAGGGAGCAGTTCGGAAGGCCAATCTCCAATTTTCAGGTGAACGCATTTAAGCTTGCCGATATGGCGATGGAAGTCGAAGCGGCCCGTCTTCTTCTCTATAAGGCATGCTGGTTGTGCGACAGTAAATTGCCCTTTTCAAAGGAGGGTGCCATGGCCAAATTGTATTGTTCCGAAGTGATGCATGATTGCGCAAATCATGCGGTTCAGCTCCATGGCGGTTATGGACTGATGCAGGAGTATGATGTCGAACGCTTTTACAGAGATCAGAAGCTCTTGGAAATCGGAGAGGGAACATCAGAGGTGCAGCGGATCGTTATTGCCAGGCATATCGGCGCC
>MGQD01000141.1:0-493 GCA_001797695.1 Deltaproteobacteria bacterium RBG_13_49_15
ACTGATTTATCCGATAATGCCGCAGACCGCTGAAACCATGCAAAGGCAACTGGGATTGGACCCGGATAAGCGATTCCACGACCTTGATGAGCTCAAAATATTCAAGGGGATCAAAGCGAAAACAAAGATTCGGAAGCCGATTATCCTTTTTCCGAGAATCGATGTCCGAAACCATGAACCCATGTTGTCTGAAAAAAATCATGCGGCTGGAGCCAAAATCGCAATCAAACCGGAGATCGACATCGAAACCTGGTCAAAAGTGGATCTCCGGGCGGCAACGGTCCTTCGCGCCGAACCCATCCCCCGTGCGAAAAAGCTCCTGAAAATTGAAGTGGATATGGGAGAAAAGAGGACTATTGTGGCTGGAATTGCAGGGAATTATAAGCCGGAGGAACTGATCGGCAAACAGATCGTCCTCGTGGCTAACCTAAAACCGGCGAAAATCATGGGAATCCTTTCAAATGGAATGATGCTCGCTGCCGGCGGAGATCAG
>MGQD01000141.1:517-3668 GCA_001797695.1 Deltaproteobacteria bacterium RBG_13_49_15
AAGGAAGTTCAACCCGGCACACCCGTGCATTGAAACTGTAAGGGATATGAGCTCATCTGTGAAAAAACCGAACGTATCGTCGCCCAACCTTCCCAGGCGTGGTTGGCAGGAGTACCAAAAAAGCCTTAAGCAGGGTCAAATGAAACGGAAACGTATCCGGCTATTGGCCTCCTGTATGCTTCTCCTCATCCTGGTTACGGCATCCATCTACGACATCGGAAGAGGGACGGATCGAGCGTCGGAAACAAAGCAGCCGGTTGCTCCTATCGCTTCGATGAAACTGCCGGATACGTCTGCGTCCAACCCTTTTAGCAAAAGCGAAATCCGATCCGTTCTCGGGAGTCAGCTTATCCCCACTCCCCTGCGAGATGCTTTTTCGTTAAGGAGCGAAGGGCATACGTTTCGGGTTCATACCAGCATCGATACGTCATTACAGAACTGGATTTCATCCAAACTGGATTTGAAAACGACTGAACGGATCGGGATCGTCCTTTTAGAGCCGTCGACGGGCCGTATTCTGACCGTCAGCGGGCACGACAAAATAAATCCATCCAGCAATCCCTGCTTTGACAGCCGATTCCCGGCAGCCAGCATATTCAAGATCGTGACCGCAGTTGCTGCAGTTGAAAAATGCGGCTTCACCCCTTCGACCACATTCACCTATCATGGGAATAAACACACCCTTTATCGGTCTCAGCTTAAAGATCAAAAAAGCAAATATACCCAACGGATTACCCTGAGGGATTCGTTTGCTCAGTCCGTCAATCCGGTTTTCGGGAAACTGGGCATCCAATACCTGGAAAAAGAAGATATCGAGAAATATGCGCTCTCTTTCGGGTTCAATCAACCCATACCCTTCGACCGCCCTGTTTCTCCAAGCTCGTTAGTGTTAAACGATGATCTCTTTAATCGGGCCGAAATCGCCAGCGGGTTCAACCGGAGAACCACCCTCTCTCCTCTTCATGGCGCCCTGATGGCATCTGCGATACTCAACCGTGGTTCGCTCCTTGAACCGACTCTTATTGATGAAATCATCGACGAGAGCGGAGAACCGGTTTATCAGAGACAAAAAAGCAAAATCGGCCAGGCCATGTCGCCTGAAACAGCAGCAATCATGCTGGAGCTGATGACGGCCACCATAAGATCCGGAACATCCAGAAAGGCTTTCCGGGGATATCTTCGCGACAAGACCCTTTCCAACCTGATCATCGGCGGGAAGACCGGATCTATTTCCAGCTATTCCAACGAAATCAAATACGACTGGTTCGTGGGATTTGCAGGACGGAAAAACAAAGATGATGCCATCGCCATATCTGTCATGGTCGCACATGATGGACATGTGGGCAAAAAAGCGAGTTCCTATGCACGGCTAGCCATCAAAGCGTATTTTGAGAATTCTATTGAAAAAAGGATGGCCGGAATCGATTCGAAACGGGCATCCTGAAGACGGTATTGATCGATTTTTGGCTGATTGATTTTCGGCAATGACGACGTTGGAAAAAAAACCCTTGAACCCATTGTCTAACCGCGTTTCGAGAAGAATATAATCCGAAAATTCACAGGGGGAACCGATGCCAGGGTATGAAATATTCGGTGATGCAGAAAGAAAAGAAGTTGAAGAGGTGCTCGAAACCGGCGTCCTTTTTCGTTATGGTTTTGACCAGCTAAGAAAAGGCCGGTGGAAAACAAAAACCTTCGAGGAAGAACTCGGCCGGAGGATTGGCGTTCACTATTGTCACTTGTGCGCGAGCGGTACGGCCGCTTTGACCATCGCTCTGGCGGCATGCGGCATCGGGGCCGGGGATGAGGTTATCGTGCCGCCGTTTACCTTTGTGGCCACCCTCGAAAGCGTCCTTCTCTCAGGTGCGGTTCCTGTCTTTTCCGAAATCAACGAAACCTTATGCCTTGATCCGGAATCACTAAAAAGCGCTATTTCTCCCCGGACCAAGGGGGTTATCCCTGTTCATATGTGCGGTTCAATGGCCCAAATCGAAGATATCCGCAAGATCTGTGAAGAAACCGGGGTGATCCTTATCGAGGATGCTTGTCAGTCATTTGGAGCCACTTTCAACGGGAAGGCGCTGGGATCGTTCGGCAAGATGGGGTGCTATTCATTTGACCCGGTCAAAACAATTACATGCGGTGAGGGGGGAGCGGTCATTACCAACGACCGCAACCTCTATCTATTAGCCGAAGGATATGCGGACCACGGTCACAATCATCAAGGAAACGACAGGGGACTCGAAGGACACCCGATCCTCGGAACCAATTTTCGAATCAGCGAATTGAACGCAGCAGTGGGGCTTGCCCAACTGAGAAAGCTGGATTCGATCCTTGAACGGCAACGCCGGAATAAAGCCATCATTAAAGATATGATGTCAGGCGTCCCGGACATCAGCTTCCGGAAAATACCGGATGAAAAAGGCGACTCGGCCACGTTTTTATCCTTCTATCTGCCGGATGAACCGACCGCCAGAAAAACGGCGAGTGAACTGGCTGCAGCAGGGGTTGACGGTTGCACGTACTGGTATGACAACAACTGGCATTACCTTCGACAATGGGAACATATCAAGCAGCTCCAATCCCCGGCAAAACTCCCGATGATGCTCCTTCAAGAGCGGCCGGATTATAAAAAATTGCATTTACCTCAATCGGATGCCATTATGAGCAGGACCATTTCGATGCAGATCAAGCTGTCATGGTCAAGGCAGGACCTTGATCAACGGATGGAAAAAATAAACAAGGTATTTAAGCAATGTTAGGAGCAGCAATATTAGATCCGGGCCTTTGATGCCCTGCAATTTGGAAAGGCGCAAACATGTTTCGAAACTTCAAAATAGTCCCGCGAGTCGTCTTTGGGCGAGGCTGTTTTAACCAGCTCGGGGAAATTCTGGGCCAAAAACGCTCAGGAAGCGATTCATTCATTGTCTTTTTAGTAGATGATATTTTTCAACGCCACCCCATGAACCGTCGGATTCCCATTCAGAAAAAGGACCTGTTGATATGGGTGAATGTCGATCATGAACCGAGAACCGCTTATATCGATGAATTGACGGCACACGTTAAATCCTTTTCCGCCCGCCTCCCTTGCGGCGTTGTCGGGATCGGCGGAGGCAGCGCCATGGACATCGCAAAAGCCGTATCCCTGATG
>MGQD01000141.1:3804-5332 GCA_001797695.1 Deltaproteobacteria bacterium RBG_13_49_15
AAAAAAAACTGGGGATCAATTCGGATTATACGGTTTTTGATCAAATTTTCCTTGATTCGGATTTGACTGCCGACGCTCCCCGGGATCAGCGTTTTTATACGGGGATGGATTGCTATATTCACTGTGTCGAATCTCTTACCGGCACATTCCTGAACGCTTTCAGCAAGGCCTACGGAGAGAAGGCCATGGATCTATGCCGGGAAACGTTTCTGATGCCTGATGCGGAGGCCGATGAAAAGCTGATGATGGCTTCATATTTCGGAGGGATGAGCATCGCCTATTCCCAGGTCGGGGTATGTCACGCTTTATCCTACGGCCTTGCCTTTATTCTTGGAGTTCATCACGGAATCGGGAATTGCATTGTTTTTAATCAGTTGAAAGACTTTTATCCCGAAGGGGTTCGGGAATTTCGAGAAATGGCGGACAAAAACAGCATCTCTTTACCCGAGAAAATAGTCGCCGATTTACCGGCGCCCAAGTTGGAACAGATGACCGACATCGCCCTTAAGCTGGATCCGCTCTGGGAGAACGCCCTGGGGAAGGAATGGAAAACCATCATGACCAGAGACCGGATTAAGGGGCTCTATCAAAGGATGTAACCGGATGAAATATCAAAAAAACGATTTTGAAAAATGGATACCCTCTTTTCACTTATTCTTGAAAAAGGCTGCAAAATGGCTCAGGACAAAAGTCTACTTCGCAAGGTCCATCAGAAGCGTTCCCAACAACTCCATCATTTTTTTTCCATGTCATTATTCACTTTTTTCCTGCGGACTTGCCGGAATTGTTACATTTGTTCAAAAAACCCAACCTCAAAACCTGATGGACCTGTCACAACTGGAAAAGAAGGCCAGGGAGGTTCAAGCCTTCCCCTTTTCATCCCTTCTCGAAACCGGTAAATCCGACCGGCAGGATACCGAAACTGCTTTCGTCCAACTCCTGGAGTCGGTTCGTCAGCTCAAACAGGATTCCTGTTTTTACCGGATTTTTAAAGACACCGGCCTTCAGTCCCGCCTTTCAATCCTGGCCGATATGTTTCATCAGTTTGGAGCCATGCAAGAGAAATGGCTGGTTGAAAATATGGGGACTATCCCTTCAGAGACGGTCGATTTTGCAGCCCGATGCCTTGAAACCATCAAGGATATTTCATGGTCCCTCTCGTCCGAGCTTCTCGGCAATATCAGGAAAACCATGCAATTGATGCCGGAAAACGGTTATGAATATCCCCCCCATTCGATCGTTATTCTTAAAAAAATCAATGCGGTCTTAAGCAGTATCGATCGACTTGAGGTGAGGGGCAGAGACTCCGCCGGCCTTTCTGTTCTCCTTTCGTTCGATGAAAAGTCGTATCCGGATTTTCAGAAAGAGCTTGAAAGAAAAAACCTTACAGGCCTGTTCGCAGCCCGGATCGGCAAGGAAGTCCTGTCGAATCAAGGAATCGATATCCGGCACTCCGAAAATAGGGATGGAAGCCGCATCGTCACCCTGGCCTTGACCTATAAAGTGGCTGCTGAAATCGGTGATTTGG
>MGQD01000141.1:5366-12366 GCA_001797695.1 Deltaproteobacteria bacterium RBG_13_49_15
AAACGACCCTCTTCTTTGGATATTGACATTAAGGCCCCCGACATCTTTCACTGTATTATGTCATACCCGGTGGGCTTCGGTTGGTGAAATTACAGAGGCCAACTGTCACCCCGCCGATAACCGGACCCTCGGAGACGATGCGAAGAGGAAAGGAATCATCCATGTCTGCCTGAACGGCGATATCGATAATTATCTCGAGCTCAAAAAGAACCTCGAAATAAATCATATCCGCATCCCGCAAGATATCACCACCGACACCAAAATCATTCCTCTCCAGATTGAATATTATCTCCGCCAAGGATATGACGTTGAAGCCGCTTTTTGTAAAGCCGTTTCTGATTTTGAGGGATCCCATGCCATCACCATGCATACGGACCTGGCGCCCGGGAAAATGTTTTTGGCTAAAAGAGGGAGCGGGCAAGCCCTCTTCATCGGAATGGCAGCCGACCATTACATGGCCACCTCCGAGGTATACGGGTTTGTAGAAGAAACTCCTGTTTATCTGAAACTGGACGGAAGAAAGCCAAGGGAAGGGATAAACGGAAGAAATGACGGATATGTGATCATCCTTGACCCCAACCGGAGCGGAGGCATTGACGGCATCCGCGCAATGACCTACGACGGACAGCCTATTCCACTGAGTGAGAGCGATTTAAAAACAACCCGGATCTCCTCAAGGGATATCGATCGGCAGGAGTTTCCCCACTATTTCTTAAAGGAGATATCGGAATCCCCGGTTTCCGTCGAGAAGACGCTGCAAAATCGCTGGAAAATCAAATCGAATGGAGATCGACTCCTCGCCGTCAGCCTTGATGAAAAGACATTCCCCTTCCCGATTAAAAAGGCGCTGCAGGAAAACCGGATCAAACGCATCTTTTTTGTAGGGCAGGGAACCGCCGGCGTCGCCGCTTTTGCCTGTGCCGAAATATTGAATTTCTATATGAATGATCCTGCCCTGCCGATCAGCGCTCTTAAAGCATCCGAACTCAGCGGTTTTAAGCTCGAAGATGACGACCATGAGAACAGCATGTCCGACTCCCTGGTTATTGCCATCACCCAGTCCGGAACGACCGCGGATACAAACCGAACCATAGACATGGTCAGAGAGCGCGGCGCTCACACCATGGCCATCGTAAACCGCAGGGACTCCGACGTCACTTTTAAAGTGGACGGTGTTTTTTATACCAGCAGCGGACGGGACATCGAGATGTCCGTGGCATCCACCAAAGCATTTTATTCCCAGATCGTCGCCGGCGCCCTTCTCAGCCTTCACATGGCCGCCTTGAAAAAACGCCGCAGTGACGTTTTCGTTTCCAAAGAAATTAAGGATCTGTTGGAGCTCCCGGAGCACATGAGAAAAATTCTCTCCATGCGAAACCGGATTGAAGCATCGGCCAGGAAGCTCGCGGTCACCCGAACCTACTGGGCAGCGGTTGGAAGCGGGCCCAATAAAGTTGCGGCGGATGAAATCCGGATCAAACTCAGCGAACTCTGTTATAAAACTATTTCATCCGATTATGTCGAAGACAAAAAACATATCGACCTTTCTTCAGAGCCGCTGATCATTGTTTGCGCCGCCGGTGCAAAAGGGACGGTCATCGGCGACATCGTTAAGGATACGGCCATATTTCATGCTCACAAAGCCACCCCTGTCGTCATCGCCGATGAAGGCGAGTACCGCTTCGGCCCTTATGCCGCCGATGTCTTTCACGTTCCGACCGTCAGTCAGCACCTGGCTCCAATTCTGAATACCCTAGTCGGCCATATGTGGGGATATTATGCCGCGCTGGCCATTAATGAAGGCTCCCGTTTCCTGTACGGCTTTAGGGAGAGCATTCAGAAGACAATTGAAGAGCATCTTGGGAAAGGGCTCGATATCTACGAGATTGTTCTTGAGAAATCATTTAGGGAACAAATCGCCTTATTTTACAGTGAATTCAGAAGGAAAAAGGCGGGGAAACAGCTTCCGACCGACATCGGCTTCGACACGGCAGCCGACCTGCCGCTTCTGCTCAAGTATCTTGCAGGAAGGCTTCCGACAACCGATTTTGAGCTCGATTTCGGTTTAAAAGGGACCGCTTCCAATATGCTGACGGCGCTTTTTAACCATCTCGGCGATTCCATCAATCAGATGGCGCGTCCGGTGGATGCCATCAAGCATCAGGCTAAAACCGTCACCGTAGGGACAAGCCGCATGAGGGAAAAGATCGACGGGGTTCTTTTTGAAGCTCTCTTTGCAAAGAATTTCAATATCTCAAACCTGACCAATAAGAATATCATTGTCTTGAAAAACCTCCAGGGAATCATCCGTCAAATCAAAGGGGCGACCCTCTATCAGATAGAAGGACTGAACGTACTGGGCGAGCCGACGGAAGAGACGACCATTTCCATTATCGGCAAAGATGGAAGCTCCGCCGGCATCCCTTCCCGCATTGAAACGGATCATCAATTGAAGGGGACCAAGCGGATCATCGTCAGGGAAGGAAATGTTTATATTGGAAAAGGACGGAAAGACGGGAGAAGCATCCTGATCATTCCGGTGATCTCCGTATCGGGCGCCGGCCTCAATATGATCCGATATCTTTATCTGCTGGAAATCGTTTTTAAGGAGGAGGTCCCCCTTTCCGATAAAATAAAAGCCCTTGGGGGGAAATACGAAAGGATTAAAAATATCGTCCAGGAAAATAGTACTCCTTGGGAAGATCCTTATCTGGACCGGTTGGCAATGGATGAACTCTTCGGCAATTCAGCGGAAAAAATCGGAGAAAAGATCATTATCATGCTCGGATCAGGATCTGGTTGAGCCGAAACAGCGAGCGCATTCCCCGCTGCTTGCGGTGGGGAGCTTCAATCCTAAGGATTTGCCTCATACAGAATGATTTCCCCCTTTATAAGCGGAGGAATCGATGGATGACGTGCGGCCCAATCCATTCCCGCCTCCGTCAGGATTTCCGATCCGGAACCGATAAACGCGTAAGCCATCTCCGTTGTCCCTTCCATTTCCAGCAGATCTTTCAATTCAACCAGAATAGAATCCCCCCAAATACCGAGCATGGCATGGACGGCATAGCATGCTTTCCGGAAATCTTTCCGGCGCAAATCGGATGAAAGGACCCTTTTAACGAGCGCCTCATCCGGATGAGGCATGGTGTTTTCACCTTGTGCAATCCGATACCGGATCGTTTGGATCGAATCGGATGGACGCCAGTTGAGCCGATCGAGTGCTTGAGCGGAACGCCGGCGGACCGGCCAATCGGCAAGTGAGTCGACCAATGCATCGATGGAATCCGCATCCCCGATTTGCTCCAGCGCCTCCACTCCCAGATAACGGACGACCGGATCACCTCCCTTTGTGGCTGCAATCAGACCCGGGACGGCCCTCCGGTCTCCGATTGCACCAAGAATCCCGGCTGCTCTCCAGGCTCTTTTCGGATCTTCCTTCTCAAGGAGTTCCATCAGCGGTAGAACCGATGGAGGTCCGATCTCGGTCAGGATCCGAACGGCCTCCTCCTGCATCACCAGATCGCCATCCGACAACAGATCCATTACAGGGAAAACCGCCGGAAAACCGATTTGGGTCAGCACTGTCGACGCTTTTTTTATAGAATCACCGCCCTTCTTCTTTGCTGCTTTTATCAGAGGGTCCACGGCCGGGCTTCCGATCAGGGCCAGCATTTCCAAGGCAAGATCCCCGGATGCGGACTCTGTTTCAAATGCTTCCCGAATCAGAGATGCTGTCGATGGGGCGCCAATTTTTATAAGCGCTTCGGCGGATTCACTCCTAAGCGTTGAATGGCCTGATTTCATGGCCTCCAATAACGGTTCGACAGCGCGCTCATCCCGAATATTCCCCAGGGCTGAAGCGCATCGCATTGCCATGGGCGATTCGACCTCCTTCAACCCCGCAATTAAAGATAAAACAGCCGGCGATCCGATCTTAGCCAATATCGCTCCGGCGGCATCCTGAATTTCCGAAGATTCGTCCCTCATCCCCTCAATTAAGGGAGGTACGGATGCAGCGCCGATATCTGCAAGGATGTCCGATGCAATGATCCTGAAACGGGTATCCGCCCCTTTGACTTCGCCGATCAGCGGCAACACGGAAGGCGCGCCGATGGAAGCAAGGGCCTGCTTGCATTGATTTTGAACCGCTTCCCTGCCAAGCCTGATTTCTTCTATAAGCGGAATAACCGCCGGACGGCCGATTTTTACTAATGCCTCAATCGTGAGCCGGCGGGTCAACGGTTCGTTGTTCGCCAGCTTCGCTATCAGAGGTTTTACGCCTTCTTCTCGGCCGATCTTCCCCAACGAGATGACGGCAAGCCGGACGATATCCTCTTCTTTTTCGTCCAGCAGCAATATCAACGGCATGATGGCTCCAGAACCGATTTTGGCCAATGCATCGGGCGCCAGATGCGGAACCGGTGAATTTTTTTCCTTGAGTGCGTTTATTAGCCAACCGACGCTTCGGCTGTCTCCGATATCTCCCAAAGCCTCAGCAGCGGCCATCCGCACCTTGTCCGGAAAAGGTCCCGACAGAAGCACGGCTAAAGCTAAGATCCCCCTGGCATCGCCAATCCGACCCAATAACCCGGCCGCCGCCTGTTGAATATCCGGATCGTCTTGCCGAAGCGCGTTGATCAACGGCTGAACGGCATCCGGCCCAAAACCGATCAGTGTTTTTTTGAGCGAATATCCGACACCGGCATCCGGATGATTCAGCAAAGCGATTAAAGGCCCTATGGCTCCTTTCTGACCAATGGCGCTCAATGCAACGATACTGCTTTGCACCACATCCTCATCTTCATCCCGAAGAAGAGGCAATAGGAGCTTGAAGGATTCGGCGTCCTTGATCCGCCCTAATTTATCGGCTGCCGCCATACGAACAGCCGGGCTGGAATCCTGAATCTTCAAGATGATTTCATGGCGCCGGCCGGCGCATCCTTGATTGGATATCAAGCCGACCAGGAATATCAGGACGAACCGGACCGCCATCTGTTTGAAATCAGGCGATGGGGGTTTCATTTTCCGATTTTTCCCCAAGATGGAATCCGTAGGTAACAAAACCGAGTCATGTTTTTTATGCAACTGCAGGGTAAAATCTGCGCGCCATTATTTAAACCAATTTGAAAGGCCTTGCGTTTTCTCTATTTGGAAAACAGATTGAAAGTCAATGAAAAACCACCGGTCCGGCAGAAGGGGGAATTCATTTATTATTTTTTAATCTTGAAAAAAACGCCCTTTCTATATAACTTAACGGCCATGGGATATATCTTTGAATTTAATGACGCCGTGGCATATGAACGATGGTTGCGTCTACCGAAGAATCGATTTACCCTGGATTTGGAAAGCAGGCTCATAACCGATATGCTTCAACCGGCAAACAGAGAAACCATCCTCGATATCGGATGTGGAACCGGATCGATTCTTCTGTTTCTGGTGAATCAAGGGCTTCAGGTTACCGGCCTGGATCCGTCCCCCTACATGCTCGATATCGCTAAAAAAACCACAGGAAACCGGGCAGACCTGCATCGCGGATATGCCGAAGACCTACCATTTGAAGATAACTCCTTTCATCATGCTTGTCTTTTTACAACGCTTGAATTTGTAAACGATCCTCAAAAGGCGATTGAAGAGGCGTGCCGTGTGGCCAAAGACAAGATTTTCATCGGAGCGCTGAACCGGTACGCATTCAAAGGGGTTGAACGGCGAATCAGGGGCATCTTTACCCGAAGCATTTATAATCGCGCACGCTTTTTCAGCATCTGGGAACTGAAACGAATGGTGCATGCCGCTGCCGGAAATGTCCCTGTTTCATGGAAAACCGTAATCCAACTCCCGGCGGCAAACAGTCGAATCATCCGCCGCCTGGAAGAATCCTCGTTTGTGCATCATTCCCCGTTCGGCGCTTTTATCGGCCTGGCGGCGCCGCTTGTCCCCAGGTTTGGAACGCGGTCCTTACCTATCGAATATCAGGCCAAGCAAACCCCTAACGCCATCGCCGGCTAGGATCAACATGAAATGCCAAACCAAATGAGACCTTTGAATAATTCCAAATTTGTCATTCCGGTGAAAACCGGAATCTAATACTTCCAATATGTTATGGATTCTGGCGCCTGCCCCGGACACGATCCGGGGTCCGCCAGAATGACAGAAAAGTGTTGTTTTTCAAAGGTCTCCAAATCAAGGAGATCCGATATGAACGCGTATTTGTGCGAATCGATAGGGAATAAAGAAATCAGATGCCGACTATGCAACCACCGTTGTACAATAAAGGACGGAAAACGGGGGATCTGCGGCGTTAGAGAGAATCAATCCGGCGTTTTAAAAACGCTGGTTTATGGAAAGCTTATCGCATGTCACATCGATCCCATTGAAAAAAAGCCGCTCTTTCACGTTCTTCCCGGAACTTCTTCCTATTCCATTGCAACGGTCGGCTGCAATTTCAAATGCGCCTTTTGCCAAAATGCCGAAATCTCACAGATGCCTTCAGATCGCAACGGCGTCATTCTGGGCGACCGATGCAGTCCGAAAGAGGTAGTGGAAGCGGCAGTCAAAGGAGGTTGCCGCAGCATCTCCTACACCTATACGGAGCCGACTGTCTATTTTGAATTTGCTTATGATACCGCAAAACTTGCCCGTGAAAAGGGGCTGAAGAATATATTCGTCACCAATGGATATATGACAAAAGAGGCCCTCGACATGATCCATCCATACCTCGATGCGGCCAATGTGGACCTGAAGGCGTTTACCGACCGGTTTTATAAAAAAATGTGCGGCGCCAGACTCGAACCGGTTAAGGAAAGCCTCATCCATATGAAATCATTAGGCGTATTTGTTGAAGTGACTACCCTTCTGATTCCGGGGTTAAACGACGACAAAGGCGAACTAAGCATGCTGGCCGGTTTTATTGTCAAATCCATCGGCCCTGAAACCCCCTGGCACATCAGCCGGTTTCATCCCACCTATCGTCTCACAGACCGCTCCGATACCCCGGTGG
>MGQD01000142.1:0-477 GCA_001797695.1 Deltaproteobacteria bacterium RBG_13_49_15
ATATTCCCAAATGCCCGGTATCGACCCCCAAAGTCGTGACATCCGTTGAACCGACCGCCTTGGAAAGCGGCTTGGCTGTGGATGGCGGGGCAAGATAATCCTTTTCCCCGAAAACGTTGAGAAGCGGACAGGTGATTTGACGTAAATCCACATGCCGGTTGTTTAGAAACAATTGGTTTTTAATCAGGAGATTTTCCTGCAAGAACCCATGAAGCCATTCTTTGAACACCGGGCCTGCCATATCCGGACTGTCAAAAATCCACTTCTCCATCCGGAGAAACGTATTGACGAAACGGCGATCCTCAACACCATTTAAAAATTGGACATATTTATTGACGGTGGCCACCGGTACAACCAGAAGATAAAGGATATTGGCCAAATCCCCTGGAAGACATCCAAAGACATCGACAATCCGTTCGGCATCGAATTTCTTTGCCCATAAGAAAAGCGCCGCATCATCCACATCAAATTCGACAG
>MGQD01000142.1:848-4187 GCA_001797695.1 Deltaproteobacteria bacterium RBG_13_49_15
CATGTATTGTTCGACGATGCGCGCCACATCCGCAACCCCTTCGGCCGACTTGAGATAGGCATCGTATTTTTTTTCGAAAATTCCGGCGGCAACATCATAGATCCCCTGAGCGCTATTCAACTCTTCTCCGGCCGCCTCCTTATTTTCGATCGTCTGCCGGATTTTTCCCATGGATTCGAGGAGCGGCCGGTTGAATTTCAAAATAAATTCGCCGATCCATACCGTAAGGCGGTTTTGAGCGTCGATTGCCGCCAGGATCTTTTGAAGCATATCGTTTTGAATGCCGAACTGTGGAGCTTTCAAATATTTGCCGATGATGTTCTGATATAGCTCAAGATAGTGTTCAGAAAGTTTTTCATAAATAGAATCTTTCTCCGGACGGCCGGCATCCCCTTGCAAAGGCTTCTCTGTTGCCTCCACCATCGTTTTCATCAACTGAAGATAAAGCGATCCGCCCTCAAATAGCCTGCGCATCAGCTCTTCCGGGTGATCTTTATCCATTTCCATTACCCTCTATACATGATCCGGCCGGCCATGGCGTTCCTTAAGGATAAATTTTTGCACCTTTCCCGATGCGGCTGTCCGCGGCAATCCATCGACAAGGGTCAGATATTTGGGTATTTTATATTTGCCAAGACGATCGCCTAAAAATTTCTGCAGTTCATCAATGGTCAATCTCTTTCCGGAATGCATCTCAACCAACACTTTCCCGACCTCTCCCCATTTTTCGTCCGGCACTCCAATGACCGCCGCCCCCGCCACATCGGGATGGGATTCGATGGCCCTCTCGATTTCAGCAGGGTAGATATTGATGCCTCCTGATATGAACATGTCCTTTTTACGCCCGACAATAGAGAGGTGGCCGTCCGGATCAATCCGGGCCAGATCTCCCGTATAAAACCAGCCGTCCCTGATGGCCTCCTTCGTCTCTTTGGGTTTGTTCCAGTATCCGGCACAGATCTGGTTTCCCCGTAAAAGCAATTCTCCTTCCTCTCCGGGAGAAACCTCCTCCCCATCGGAATTGGCAATCTTGGCATCCACATGAAACATGGGATGCCCCACACTCCCAAGCTTTCCATCGGCCAAAAAATTATTTGGGCCGACTTCCGTCAACCCGTATCCTTCCCATAGACGGATCCCCTTTTTTTCCTGAAAAGCTTCTGCAATTTTCTTGGGCAGGACCGAACCGCCCGAAACCATGAATCGAATGGATGAAAAATCGGCGCCGGCAAATTTCGGCGATTCCAGCATCATCTGAAACATGGTCGGAACGCCGAAAAAAAGGGTTAAGTGTTCGCGTTCGATGAGATCAAGGATCAGGTCGGCATCAAAGCCGCGAACCAGCACATTTGTGCCCCTGCAGTGGAAAAGCGGCATCGTAAAAACATTCCACCCGGCCGTGTAAAACAGGGCTGAATGAAGAACGGTCCGGTCGTCCGATCTTAAATCCCAGCCGATATTGGTATTAAACGAATTCCACGCGATCATCCCATGGGTCATAATGACCCCTTTGGGTTGGCCGGTAGTGCCGGATGTATAGATGATCAACTGAGGATCGTCCGCATTGATGTCAACCGGCAAAGGAGAGCTTGGGGGCGCCTTTTTCAGCGATTCGGCAAGACTCCTCCCGACAGCGCGATTTGAATCAAAACAGATATAATGGCCCAAATTTACTTTTTGCTTTAACCCTTCCACAATCGATTGATGATTTTCATCAAAGAATATCGCCGATGGTTCGGCATCTTTAAAAAAATAGATAAACTCTGCGGGAGCCAGGCGGGAGTTCAGCGGAACCAGTATTGCACCCAACCGGCTTGCAGCAAAAAATAGCGTGATATACTCGGTCCTGTTAAAAGACAGGACCGCAATACGATCCCCCTTTTTTATCCCCAGTTCGGACCGCAAGAAGTTGGCCGTTTGGTTAACCGATTGCGACAGATCCCCGTAAGTATATCGCCGGTGCAGGATCGCATCGACAAGAGCTTCTTTTTGAGGGAAACTTTCACCCCATCGGCCTATCCAATCCCCATAGAGCATCTCCTAATCCTCCGTATCCTCACTTTTTTATCCTGCGGTCTTCCGTCGCGACAAGTATTCCTGTGCAGAGCCGATGATCCCTTTTGGGAAGAAAAAAACCACCAGAATAAAAAGGATCCCAAAAATAAGGAGCCAACGTTCCATGACCGCATGCAACATAAGTGCATCGGGGAATATGTTTTTTGTAAATTTTTGAAGATCCGGCAAAAAGTTGTGGGCAAATTTAAGAAAAGCCGCACCGGCGAGCCCCCCGTAAAGCGTCCCCATCCCTCCGACAATCACCATGAGAAGGACATCCAGCATGATGGGGATGCCTAAAACAGATTCCGGATTGGCGTATCCGACCCACATCACATACAGTCCTCCGAGAATGGTGGCCACCAGGCATCCGAAACAGATGGATGCGGTCTTATAGATGAACGTTTGATAACCGATGGCCTCGGCCCTTGGCTCGTTGTCGCGAATCGCCTGCATGACACGGCCCAGCGGTGAATGAATGAAACGGACCATCAACAAAAACAACCCGAGGCAGACCAAAAAGATCGTGTAGTAAGTCAAGACTCTCCCGGTGATATCCACACCCAGCACCTTTCCAATATTAAAAGACACCTTGAAAATTCCCGGCATGCTTATTGTGATGCCGTCCTCACCCCCTGTAAAACCGCTCAGCTTGGTAGCCAGAATGATCGCAAATTCGCCAATGGCCAAGGTCACCATGGCGAAAAAAATAGCCCGGACCCTTAAGGAAAGAAAGCTGACAAGAAGCGCCATGGTGAATGTAATACCCAAGGCGATCAGGAAGCCGATGATCAGATTGAAATAAGACGGGCTTCCATATTTGCCGATGAGCATGGCAACGCTATAAGACCCGATGCCGAAAAACATGACATGCCCGAAGCTTAAAATTCCGGTATAGCCAAGCAAAATATCAAAACTGGCAACGAGCACGGTAAAAATCATGATTTTCAACATAAAATCAAGCGTCTTAAAACTCGGAAAGACAAACGGGGTTATCAGAAAAACGATCAGGACTGCGATTTTGAGAAAAAAACCAACACTCCTGTACCGTTTTCTTCTTTCCTCCAAGCGAGCAATCTGAACCGGCGTCGGTTCTGTCATTGTTTGCCTCGTTATTTTCCTGCCGGGAAAAGACCCGTAGGCCGAATCAGAAGAATAATGACCATGATCAAAATATTGACACCTACGGCAACGGGGGGGAGCAGATAGGCAACATAATTGTAGGAAAGCCCCACGATAAGGGCTCCTGCCAATGAACCCGTAATGCTTCCCAGCCCGCCGATG
>MGQD01000142.1:4279-4581 GCA_001797695.1 Deltaproteobacteria bacterium RBG_13_49_15
CGCAAGCCCTGCTCCGACCGCAAAAACAGCGGTAAAAAGAAGATAAATGTTATGCCCCATTGCCTGGACCATGTTCGGGTCTTCCACGCCTGCCCGGACAATTTTGCCAATCTTGGTTTTTTTAAGGACAAATTGAATCATGCCGAATACGATCAAACCCAAAATGATCGCAATGACCGGGTATTTAAGAACTATGATGTCCAGGATATCCCAGTTCCCCCGAAACGCCGCCGGCACGGGCATCACTTCGTCATTCGGCCCCCAGAAAATGCGAATCAGCTCCGTCAGAACGACCATTCCGC
>MGQD01000142.1:4687-17664 GCA_001797695.1 Deltaproteobacteria bacterium RBG_13_49_15
GGCGATGATAAAAACCAGGCTGTTCTGAAAGATGGAATCCGACTCCACGAGCTTGCCGAAATATTTGAAAATGCTGAAAGCGGCATAAGCACCCCAGGCAAAACAAATCCCATGAGCAAAATTGATGACATCCATCAGTCCGAATATCAGGCTCAAGCCTGAGGCGACAAGGAACAACATCATTCCCATTGCAATTCCGGCGATGGTCAGGGTCAGATAGGTTTTAGCATCCATCCCGGCCAGGGGAAGCAGGCCGAGTAAGATTACCCCGCCGATGATGATTTCCCGCCCCCATTGTTTGAAAATCTCACCTGCCATGAAAAACCCCCCGCCTTATTTCGGCTTACCCTTCCGCTTTGGAGATACCCAGATATTTACCCTGAAGGGTTTTGTCGGCTACGAGTTCATCCATCCTGCCGCTGTGGACCACCATTCCATCATCCAGAATATAAAACGCATCTCCGACGGAACTTGCCATATAAAAATTTTGCTCCACCAAAACGACGACCGTGTTTTGCTTGATATGGTTGATCGCGTCGATCAGGGCATTGATAATGATCGGCGCGAGCCCTTTGGTGGGTTCATCAATGAGAAGCAGAGAAATATCGTTTACAATGGCCCTGGCGATGGCGAGCATCTGTTTCTGGCCTCCGCTTAAGTTTCCGGCCTTCATTTTCCAGAATTTCTTCAAAGCCGCAAACATCTCCAGGATCATCTCCAGCCTTTTCCCGGTCGCAGCATCTTCTTTCAACATTGCGACCTGCATGTTTTCTTCTACAGTCAAATCCGAAAAGATTCCCATATGTTCGGGAATAAAACCGATCCCCATCCGGGCGATCTCATATGGTTTTTTGTTCTGAATCTCTTTCTCCCGATAATAAATTCTTCCTTCGGATGCCGGAAGAAGGCCCATGATGGTTTTAAGTGTGGTGCTCTTGCCGGCGCCGTTTCGACCCAGAAGAACCGTCACGCCTTCCGCCTTTGCTTCAAAAGAGACGCTCTGAAGGATATGGTGCTGGCCGATGAACGTGTTGACCCTTTCGGCTTTTAAAATGGTCTCACTCATGGCTGGCGCCTCCTCCGAGATAGGCTTCCTGAACCGCCTTGTTCCTGTAAATTTCATCCGGGGAGCCATCGGCGATCAATTTCCCTTCCTGAAGCACCATGATTGTGTCTGAAAGAGACATGACCATATCCATTTTGTGTTCCACCAAAAGCATGGTCCGGTTTCTGGCGTCCCTGATCGTTTGGAGAAGCTCAAGAATGGCCGGGACCTCTTCCTGACTCATCCCGGCCGTGGGTTCATCCAGAAAGAGGATCTCCGCCTTAAGGGCAAGCAGAATGGCGATTTCCAGTTTCCGCTTTTCCCCATGCGTCAGCGCGGCGGAAGTAGCATTCCATTTCTCATCCAAAAGAACGTCCTTAAGAATAATATAGGCCTCATCTTCGGCTTCCGAAAAATGCAAATAATTTTGCCAGAAGTTGAATCCAAAACCCTGTCTGGACTGAACCGCCAGTCGGACGTTCTCCAGAACGGTTAGAAAGGGAAAGATATTGGTGAGTTGAAAAGAGCGGCCCATACCCCGCTTTGTTCTTTGTGCAGGACTTAAATGGGTAATCTCCTCTCCCTTTAAAAAAACCTTTCCGCTGGTGGGTTTATACTGGCCGGTCAGCATGTTGAAAAAAGTGGTCTTGCCGGCGCCATTGGGGCCGATGATGGACTTTAAGGTAAAAGACTCAATCCGAAAGTTGACATGATCCACGGCCACATGACCGCCGAAACGGATGGTTAACCCCTGGGTTTCGATAACCGGCGTCATTTTGTTTTCAGCCATATCCATATCCAGTCTTAACAAATCCCTTATGCCCTTCTTAAACCGCAAACCCGGCAACGGTTTGAACCGCTCGAGCGAGCGCATTCCCCTCAGCTTGTTGCGGGGTCAACGAGCGAATCCAAAATTGGATCAAAATTCATTACGGTCGAAGATTCCCCGCCGCAAGCAGCGGGGAGCTTCAATCCAGTCTCCCCGTCTGCATGGGTCTGCGGTATATATCGAAGGCCTTATTTTTTATTCATAATCGGCGGAGCCGTTTCCTCCGGGCTCAATTCCCGTACAAGAACAGGGATCGCCCATTCCACATTCGGTTTTTCATCTAACTTGAATGCAAACATGGACTGAAGCGCCTGATGATCATCCTTCCGGAAAATCATCTTCCCCTTCGGCGTCATGAATTCCATCCCTTCCATGACCGCAATGAGTTTCTCGGTATCCGTGGAACCTGCTTTTGTAATGGCACTCACAATGGCGCTGGCTGCAGCAAAACCCCCGCAGGTGAAAAAATCGGGGGGTTCTTTGAATCGTGCAAAATGCTCTTTCACAAACCAATCGTTGACCGGATTTTTCGGATTTTCATAATAGTAATACGTGGCGCCGATCATCCCCTTGAGCGGTTTCATCATTTTCAGGGCATCCAGCACATTCCCCCCGCTCGTGATCTGGATGCCGTATTTATCAAGTCCGCTCGACAGCATCTGGGGTATGGGACCGCCTTTTCCGGCCCAGATGATAAATACATATTTAGGCGCCGGCTTATCCTTTAAAGCAGCGATAATCTTCTGAATCGGGGCTGTAAAATCGGTGGCCTTCGGATCCGTATATTCTTCGTGAATGACCTTCGCCCCGAGTTTTTCCGCAGCCTGCTTATAAGCAGTAACACCATCCCGGCCGAATGCATAATCCTGGGCGATGGCGGCGATGCTGACTCCCGGCTTGGCGATGGCCACTGCATTGGATATGGCATCCTGGCTTGAATTTCTGCCGGTTCGAAAGATATAGCGGTTCCAATTGGCCCCGGTAATGGAATCCGCCACTGCCGGCTCCACCATAAGGATCTTTTTAAATTCCTCAGCCACCGGAAGGATGGCCAGAGCCACGCCGCTGCTCGTAGGCCCGACCGCGATATCCACCTTATCATCCCCATACATCTTAGTTAGAAGCATTTTAGCCCGATCCGGTTTGAGCTGAGTGTCTTCCACTAGAAGTTGAACATCTCTGCCGATAATCTGATTCGTCCCTTTCGTAGCCCACTCCAGGCCCATTTTAAATCCGGTGACTTCCGCCTTGGCATATACCTCCAATGCTCCGCTCAATCCCTGAAGGATCCCGATCTTGATCGGTTCAGCGGCATTCAGCGGTGATGTGCCGATCGACAGAACCGCTGCGACTACAATGATTAAATAAAATAAATTTTTTTTCATGCTCTCCTCCTTTTTAATGGTTAATCTCCGGTTTTTTCCCCGATTCCATTTTCTCATGACCAGGAAATACTCATTTCTAAGTCTTTGCAAGTTAAAAGTATTTCTCCCGAAGAACCTTTTTTAGGACTTTGCCGGCGGCATTGCGCGGAAGCTGATCCGTAAAAACGATCTTTTTTGGCACCTTGTATTTTGCCAGGCGATTTTTCATGAAGTTTAAAATTTCCTTATCCGTGATGTTTTCTCCGGATTTAACAACCACAAGCGCGCATCCGACTTCACCCCACTGATCATCTTTAATTCCAATCACGGCGACTTCAGCTACCTGAGGAAGCTCGAATATGACGTTTTCCACTTCAGCCGGATAGACGTTTTCCCCACCGGAAATGAACATGTCCTTTTTTCGGTCCACAATATAAAGGTCTCCATCTTCATCCATCCGGGCTAAATCACCGGTGTGGAACCATCCTCCGCTAAAAGCCTCGCGGGTGGCATCCGGACGGTTCCAGTAACCCTGCAGAAGGTTGGGGCCCCGTACGATGAGTTCGCCCGGCCGGCCGGCCGGCATATCCTTCAAGGCATCATCCACTACTCTGGCTTCAACGTGAAAAAGAGGACGGCCGATGGAACCCGCTTTTTTAAGGGCCAAATCTTTTCGCAAGGTGGCGATGCCTGGGGCCGCTTCACTCATCCCAAAACCTTGCTGGAGAATGATGCCGGCCTCATGATACCGGCGAACCAGACTTACAGGGAGCGGCGCCCCGCCGCTCATGACGATACGGGTATCCTTAAACAGTTCCGCGTCGAAATCCGGGTGCTGTATCAGAAATAAAAAAATGGCCGCCACTCCGAAAAAGAGCGTAATATGCTCCTTTTTTAAGAGCTTCAAGGTAACCGCCGGATCAAAAACACGCTGGATAACGACGCTTCCTCCCACATAGATCATCGGAAGCGTAAAAAGTCCGATTCCGCCGATGTGAAACATGGGAAGGACCGAAAGGTTCCGATCCTCAGGTTTGAAATTCATATCCACCATGAGATTGATCGCGTTATAAAAGGAAGCGCCCTGGCTAAGAACAGCGCCCTTAGGTCGTCCGGTGGTGCCTGCCGTATACATGATGATATGAGGAGTATATAAATCCACGGGTTTATCAGGGACGGGCGCCGCTTTTTCATGTTGCACAACCATCGCCTCGTATGAATCCGGCCATTGATCCGAGCCTTTACCGATAGCGATCATCCGTTTGAGATTTGCTTGTTTCGTTAAGATCGCTGATATCTCGGCAAACTGAGTGTCGAAAAAGAGCGTCTCCATCCCGCTGTCGGTGATATTAAATACCAACTCCGCCGTCGAAAGCCGCCAGTTTAAGGGGACCAAGATTAAACCCAGATTCGCCGAAGCAAAGATCACTTCAACATACTCGATGCCGTTAAACGCCAGAATCCCGCATCTATCTCCGTGCTTTAACCCCATGGCCTGAAGTGCATGCGAAAGGCCGTTGACCCGCAGATCGAGTTCGGCGTACGTTATCCGCCGGTCTCCGTCAACCAGGACTTCCTTATCAGCGCTGAGCTGTCTTCTTTTCGTCAGCCAAAATCCGATCCCCTGAGCGTGCATGGTCTGTTTCTCCCTGTTTTTTAAAACCGATCAGGCAAACAGTTTTTTCATTACGCCGGCCATATGGTGCGCAAAATTGATTACGGTCTGAAGGCCTTCCGTGTCCTTTTCCGCATCCCGGGCGCCGCCTGCTCCGGCCATCCCGACATTCCAGTAGGTTGACCCCGGAACAATCATCCCATTAAAAAAAAACCAGAGAAGGAGCTGGGAAAAAGCCACGTTATGCCCTGCCCTCCGGGCCACGGTAATCGGACCACCCACTTTTCCTGAAAAAAACTTATCACTCCAGTAGGACACAAACGTGGCGCGGGCCAGAAGCGCCATTATCTGTGGAACCACGGAACTCAGGTAAACCGGCGAGCCAAGGATGATCCCTTCCGCTTGGCGCATTTTATCAAAAACATCATCAAAGTCATCCCCTTTAATCGAGCACCGCCCCTTCTGTTTCCTGGCACAGTCATAACAACCGGTACAGGGCTTGATTTCTTTGCCGCGCAGAGAAATCAGCTCGGTTGCAATCCCTTCTTCCTGCAACACTTTCAAAGCCGTCTTTACATAATGGAGCGTGTTGCTTTTTGCCCTAAGACTTCCGGAAATGCCGATAACTTTCATCTCCTGCGCATGCTCCTTTCATCATTCCTATTCCAGGTCGCTTACCAAAACCAGGGACTGGGCCTGGCAAACCAACTCTCCGGCAGGGCCGGCACAAGAACCCCGCAAGTTCACCAAATCTTTTTCCGGTCTCAACCGGATGATTTCCACCATTGTCGTAATTTCATCTCCGACATAGGCCGGGGCCGGAAAATGCAAATTTTGCTTTAACCAGTTGGTTCCCCGCCCAGGCAACCGGGTCCCCAGAAGATCCGAAAACATGCCGCTGATCAGAGGGCCCGGGATAAGGCAGCCTGAAAAACCGTTTTCTCGGGCAAATTCCGGATCGCTAAAGAGCGGATTTACATCTCCGGTTAAATCGCTGTATTCCGCCACATTTTCTTTGGTAAAAGTTCGCCTATCCGTTGCGGATTGACCGAGCTTCAAATGCTTCAACGCCTTGACCCCCGGTTTTCCTGATGCGATGAAGATTTTATCGGCACCTGGAAATCTCCCTTTCCGTCCCGGCAAAAAGACCAGGGCCCTTCCATCGCAAGCCGGATTTCCATCCGGGAGATGAATCGTGGTTTTGATCTCAATCGGTTCATTTTCACTCCGTATGCGGATGACTTCAAGCCGGACCGTAATTTCAGTTTGGGTATAGGTCGGATGTCGAAACACCATTTCCTGTTTAACCTGCAATGTTCCAGGACCAGGTAATAAGGTATTTAAAACCCTGTTGATAGTACTGTAGAGCAGCATCCCGTGGGCGACGGTCCTGCCGAAACGGGTTCGGGCTGAAAATTGGGGATCCACATGGATGGGATTATGATCCCGGGTAAGGGCGGCAAAACGGTCAAATTCGCTTTGAGAAAATTGACGCTGAAAAGTTACAATTTGTCCGGCCGCAATTTCCATGGTCCATCCGTTGTTTGATTGAGGATGAACGAAAATCGGTTATCGTTCAACATGGGTGCGCAACCTGGTTCATGCCGTCAATTCCATCATCGCGGGATATTGTTAAAATGAAACATGAATCAGGTATCAGAAATTTAGAAAAAAAGATACCCCTTGTCAAGGAAAAAAATAACGATTTAAGACTCCTCGCCTTTCAGGCCGAAAAGAATAAATTGAACGATATCTTTTGCCGTTTGCTCTGGAATACCGGCGTTTGGATCCGTGTTCCAAACGATCCATTTCAATGCGACAAAATGAGTAAATCCCATCAATGACCGGGCCAGAAGAACAGCCGGAAGATCGCGGATTTCTTTTTTGTGGATCCCCTGCTTCAGTCCGTGGATATATCCATGGATCAATTTTTTATAATACCATAAGGCGACATCCCGGTTGATCATTTCGCACTCGGGGACCAGCCGATAGGCCTCACAATGTTTTTGGACAAAGCGGAAGAAAGCTAAAATACCCACCCGTTCCGCTTCGCGACGGTCCTCCATCCGCCCGGAATACCGCTCGATCTCCCTTCGCATCTCATGATTGATATATTTTACAAATCCTTCAATTAAATCGGCCTTGCTATCAAAGTGCACATAAAATGTCCCCTGTGCCACTCCGGCTTCCCGGGTAATTTCCGCAATATTGGCCCGGTTGATACCCTGGCGCCCAAATGTTTTTTCGGCAGCCCGAAAAATGGCCATTCGGGTTTTTTCGCCCTTACTTGTCGGTTCAATATTTCTGGAGTGTAATGGAAGAGGTTCGGGAAGTTCGAGAAGTTCTCTTTTTTTCGGCTTTTGCCATGGACAGGAACCGCTGATGCCGTTTTGCACCATATCGAGCATCAGATTAAGAACCTTCTCACGACTAAACCTTTCATCGCCGGATCCCCAATCCAGGGAATTGAAATAGCAGATCCCGACAAGCCCATAGGCCAGCATGTTGGCATCAAGCGGCAGGATGTGACCGGCTTGTGCCTCTGAACGAAGAAAATCTCTAAAATAACGGGCGATCGATTCATAATAGGCAATCGTGACGCGGTCGATCAACTCGGACTCCCCTAGAATCCGATGAAAAGCAAAATTGTTCCGGGTATGGTTATAAAGCAGTTTGAGGACCTCCCTTAACCGGCCTTCAAAAGAAAGCCCTTTGATAACAAGCGATTCCGCCTGCGACATGAAACGGGAAATGATCAAATCGTTGAGTTCCAGAAAGACCTGATCCTTATTTTTGAAATACTGGTAAAACGTCCCCATGGAAATGCCGCATCGCCGAGCAATTTCAGCTATCGAAGATCCGTAATATCCTTTGGCTTTAAACACTTCATGAGAGGTATCCAATATGGCAGCTCGGGTAGCCATCCCTTTTGGAGTCAACGTCCTGCTGCGCCGTTTCTTTTTGGGAAATTCGGTCATATTAAACTTTACTCCTGAATCATCTGTCATATTTAATGACCTTATGATAAGAAGCCGCTTCGATCAATAAGAATTTGGAGATGGATTTATGAGATCATCGACAACTTGGTCCCTTGACAGGTCATGGGCCTTTTTTTATAGTCCGGATGACTTTAGGTAAAAAAACCATCTGCAATTTATATGAAAATAGCCCATATCTCTAAGAAATTATCCATCCTGTTGATGGTTGCCGGCGCAAAGGGTGCGGTGGGATCAACGGTTGGGGCAGCCGTGGCTGCCATAAATAAGGACCCTGACGCCATATTATCCTGTCTGACCACCTGCCGGCGGTTTTCCTCTTTTTTATCATCTCCTGAAATGCAAATGGTTGGATGGGACACAAACGTTAAATCTCTTGGAGCGGCGATGGAAGAAAACGGCGTTTTACCGGATTCTCTCCGGAAAGAGCATATGGAAGGGATCGAAAAAATCATCATCCGGAAACCACCTTCCTCAATGTCTGACCCCAAGAACCAGATAAAAAAATTAAAAGAGGATATGGCAGAGTTTGGAAAAGCTTACCCGGAATCCTACCCTGTCTTTATCAACCTCCTTCCGGCAGTTGGTCGGATCGGCCGGAAAAACCTAAATGACCTCTTCCAGGCTAACTCTAAAACAGCCAAATTTTTTCCGGATCTTCTTTATGCTATCGCTGCCGTAGAATCCGGAATTCCGGTGATCAACTTCACTCCGAACAAAATTGAAGCTCCGGCTTTTCTTCTCGCGACTCAAAGAGAACATGTCCCCATCGCAGGCCGTGACGGGAAAACCGGACAGACCTACCTCAAAGTTGTTCTGGCTTCGGCGTTGAAAGAGCGGCAATTTCATGTCTCGGGCTGGTACAGCCTAAACCTTCTTGGAAACGCCGACGGAAAAAATCTCATGGACCCGGAAAAGGCGTCCGGCAAACTGGCGAATAAAACCGCGGTTCTTGATGAGATTTTGGGAACTTCCGGACAAAAAAAATCTGTGCGCCCATTTCACAAAGTCCATATCGACTATTATCCACCCAGAGGGGATGCCAAGGAAGCGTGGGACGTCATCGACTTTTCGGGCTTGTTCGGGCTTCCGATGAGCATTCGGATAAATCTTCTCGGCCGCGATTCTATTTTAGCGGCTCCTCTTGTGCTGGACCTTGCCCGCTGGATGGTTGTCCTTAAAGCAGCAGGTTTTTCCGGACCCGTGCCGCAGCTTGGGTTTTACTTCAAGATGCCGGTAGGGAAAAATCCGCCTTTGACCTTCCAGGAACAAGCGGCTGCCCTGGATCGCCTGGAAAAGGATTGCATGAAAAGGCTAATGTTGAAGGGGAAATGAGAAATGGTTTTCGGCTACAGCACCAACGCTTTTGTAAAGTATCCCCTTGACAGGAGCATCGAATATATCGCCGAGCTGGGATTTAAAGGTGTGGAGATCATGGGAGACAGGCCTCACCTGTATCCGCCCGATTACAATAAAAATACCTTATCAGTTCTGAAGACCCATATCGACCGCGCCGGACTTAAAATAACCAATATCAACAGCTTCACCCTCTTTGCCGTTGGGGACACCTACCTCCCCTCCTGGATCGAGCCGGAAAAAGAACGCCGCGATATCCGTATCCGCCACACGCTCGATTCCCTTAATGCTGCAGCGGTTCTCGGCTGCAAAAACATCTCCATTCCGCCCGGAGGCCCTTTGGGGAATCTTTCCCGAAAAGAAGCCCTCTCCTTATTTCATGCAGGGATGGAACAGGTTATCCCGGAGGCCGAAGCGCTTGGAGTTAGCCTCCTTATCGAACCGGAACCAGGACTTCTCATTGAAAACACGCGTGAGTTTAAAGAATTTATTTATGATGTCCGGTCAAAAGCGGTAGGGATCAACTTCGACGTCGGGCATTTTTATTGCGCCGGAGAAGCGCCGGAAACCGCTTTTGAGGAGCTTTTTGGATGGGTGGGGCATGTGCATCTGGAAGATATCGCGAAAAGCCGGATTCACCGGCATCTCATTCCCGGGCACGGAGCCATCGACTTTCCTTCCATCTTCCACGCCATTATCCGCTTGGGCTACCTCGGCGATATCAGTCTGGAGCTCTATCCCTATGCAGATACGCCCATTGAAGCCGGCCGTGAAAGCCTTGCTTTTCTTTCGCCTATCTTTAAAAAAGCCGGGTTGCCGATCGGTTGAAACACTAGAAAAAATTTTTGAGCATCGTGTTGATCTCTTCCGGAAAAGCCATGCAAACACTTTCATTGAAAAGGTTGCGCAACGCCGCCACGTCAGGCGTCCCCAAAACCGGATTGAAATAGGTGCGCGGGGAAAACAGGATGTGAAACCGTGCAAAATCATCCCCGGAAGCGCCCGGAAAGAAGTTCATGTTGAAGCTGTAAATCCCCATCCGGTCATAGGCGGCCATTGCTTGGGTGAGACCCTGAGCAAGATCGGAAAGGTCTTTATCGGAAAGCTCCAGTGTGGAGCGCACTCCGCGAACCACCCCCATCACATCCCCGGCAACCCCCATGGGTGCAAAAGATGTAAGCCATACGGTCCGTCCGATCGTCCCTAAAAATCGTTCGTTATGGGCCATTTCATGTTCGATCAGATCCTCCCAGTAATTCGATCTGTTTTTTTCAAAATAAATTTTAGCGGCGCAGAGCTCTTCGCGCAAAAGATTTGGCGGATCCGATGTTACAAATACCTGGAGATGGGGATGGATGATGGAGCTCCCGGCCGGCGGCATATAATTCCAGTTGGCGATCTGATATACGGATTCGGGATGGCCGGTCCGGTGAATTTTTTCGAAAAATCTCATGGCAAGTTTAAATCCCTTGGCAATCCGTCTTGCCCCGATTTCGGTCATCGGGATATAGTGGTCCGCACCTAAAGTCGCCACCGCACCGATCTGATCATAGGGCGCCAGGTTCGGAAAGAGGACGAGATCATCCAGAGTCATGCGGCCGTCTGAAAGCAGATCCTCTGAAAAACAGGGGGTGACATTCATAACGTTTTTCGGGCAAAACGGGCATTTTTCTTCGGTTCCGGCAACAAGGGCCTTCAGATCGGGTTTTTCCCATTGAAGTTTCATGAAATGGCAAATCCGTGCGCTTCTTCCGGTCAACGGATCTTTTCGGATCTCAACGGGAATTGAGTTGCGGGCCATGTCTTTCAAGGGATTTAAGATTACCGTCTCTTTCCGGCGGATTTCAAACCTCATCTGTTTTTCCTTTCCGTGATTTCAGGATGTTCCAAATCGGGACCTGGTTAAGATTCCATTTCTCTATATTCATTTAATGCCATTTCCGCCAGCTTGAACTTTTGTATCTTCCCGCTCCCGGTCATGGGGAAGCCGGAGACGAGCTTGTAATATTTAGGGCGCCGTTTTTCATCGATGTTTTTTTTCATATGCGTTGCAATCGCATCCAAAGCAAGGTCGGCCTCCTCTTTGAGCTTGACCCATGCGGCGACCTCTTGACCTTTTCCCGGATGCGGGAAACCGAACACCTGCGCTTCAGAGACTTCCGGCAACCGGTAAAGGATTTCTTCGATCTCGACCGGATAGATTTCGATTCCGTCCCTGACGATCACGTCTTTTAAGCGACCGGTTATCCTGACATACCCCTTTTCATCCATCATCCCCAAATCGCCGGTATGGAACCACCCTTCCGCATCAATGGCCTTTGCTGTCGCCGCAGGCATCCGGTAATATTCCTTCATTAAAAACCCGCGCGTGCACAGCTCTCCCTGAGTACCGGCTGGAACGGGTTTCCCGGTTGACGGATCGGTGATCAGCACTTCATTGCATTCCAGAGGCGTCCCGATCGTGGAAACCCGCAGTTCAATGGGATCGTCCGGCCGGGTCATGGTAATCCATGAAGAGGTCTCCGTGATCCCGTAGGCAACGGTAATATCGGAAACGCCGATATCTTCAACCAGCCTCCTCATCAGCTCCATCGGGCATGGAGCACCGCCGATAATCCCTTTCCTGAGGGTGGTCCACTGCCGTTTAGTAAATTCGGTGTGATCGACAAGTGAAATCATCATGCTGGGGGATCCATAGACAGCGGTACATTTTTCCGTTACAATCGCTTTCAGAATCCGCCCGGGATCAAAACGGATGCTCGGGACAATCAACGAAGCGCCCTGAAAAAGGCCGGCCAATGCGATACAGGTATTCCCGAACATATGAAATAGCGGGAAAAAAAGGCATAAACGGTCGGCATTCCCTATCCCCTGACGTGCAGTGGAAACAGCCGATTTATTGATCAGCCCCAGGTGATCCAGAACCACTCCTTTGGGTTTGCCTGTGGTCCCGGATGTATACATGATGGCGACCGGATCTTCCGGATGAATCGAATCTGCCCGGTCGGATAGTTCACCTCCTGCCTCATCCTTTCCGTCATCCGACAGACTCCGCCATAAAATGATTTCCGGATGCGACCGCCGTCCCGTGGAAACCAGCTTTTCCAGAGTTGGAATGGATCCTTTTAATGAAATGAGGTCAACCGGCGCCGGTTGAAGCTCATCATTTCCGCTAAAAATCAACATGCGGGAACCGGATTGCTCAAGGATGTATCGAAGCTCCTCTTCCTTTGAATCAGGATTGATGGGCACGACCACTCCGCCGACCGAAATAATCCCCAAAAACGAAACCATCCATTCCGGGATATTGGCCGCCCATATGGCCACGCGGTCTCCTTTTTGAATACCGCTTCGGGCCAGTCCTCTTGCAAAGCGTTCAATCTCCCACCATAAGAGCATATACGTATACCGGACTCCGACTTCAGTATGCACAAAAGCTTCCTGATGCGATCGTTCGGACGCCACTCTCCGCATCAATCTGCCGACGGTCTCATAAATCATATGCCCCTCACCATTTTCTTTTCAGTATTTGCTTAAAGGAATTTCATTTTTTTATCTATATCCTAAATCAGTAAACTCGTCTATGTTCAATTTCAATTTTCATGGAATGAGACCTTTGAATAATTCCAAATTTGTCATTCCGGTGAAAACCGGAATCTAATACTTCCAATATGTTATAGATTCCGGCGCCTGCCCTGGACCCGATCCGGGGTTCGCCGGAATGACGGAAGAGACCCGACAGGTTCTCGTCATGCCGGACTTGATCCGGCAT
>MGQD01000143.1:0-3151 GCA_001797695.1 Deltaproteobacteria bacterium RBG_13_49_15
CTCGCCTTCCGATGAATGAACAAATTCCTTGGCCAGGACATCCTTGCTCACCGGGATTCCCTTCTTCTGGCGCCCGTAGCAAAGGGAGATGATCTGCAGGGCAATCGAAAAACGGTTTTCTCGGGATATTTCACTCCAATCCGGGTGGTGGTCGGTAAATCCATGGACGATTTCCGCACCGAACAGCACCACCAGCCATGACAGATAAACCCAAACCAGAAAAATAGGGATGGTTGCAAAGGTCCCGAATACCAGTTTATAGGTGGGAACGGTTGTAATGTAGAGCGCAAACCCGCGCTTCGCCAACTCAAACAGCAATGCGGCGATAATGCCTCCAAAAAGAGCGTGCCCGATTCTAACCTTGCAATTGGGGATGCTGACATAAGCCATGGTAAGGGCGATTGCGGTCAGGAAAAACGGAAGTGCGGTTGCAATCAGGCTCCCGACCTGCTCAGCCGCATCTGAAATCACAGGGAGTGAAACAAAATACGATGTAAGACCGACACTGAATCCTACCAGGATCGGTCCGAGAGTCAAAATCGCCCAGTATAATAAAAAGATGCGAACCCACTGACGTTTGACTTTAACCCGCCATATCGTATTAAGCGCATTGTCGATGGTGGCCATCATCAATAGCGCTGTGATAATGAGAAAAACGATGCCGAAGGCTTTGAGCCGCTGCGCCTGGGACACGAAATCCTGAATATATTTCTGGACGACCTCACCGGCGGCCGGTACGAAATTTCGAAATAAAAAATCCTGGATTTCGGTGATCAGTTGTGTGAAATCGGGAAAAGCGGAAAAAATCGCGAGCGCCACCGCCATCAGTGGGACAAGCGACAGGAGCGTGGTGAGAGTCAAAGACGAGGCGATAAAAGTGCACCTGTCCTCCTGAAAGCGAACCCATACATGGCGGCTGAAAGATATCCAGAATCCCATCCGCTCTTTTTTTGTTTTTGACGGATTCACGCTTTTCCTCGTGGCGTATCCATTAAACCAAACCCTGATCTATCATGGATTCCACCACTTTGACAAACCCGGCGATGTTGGCGCCGTTGACATAATTTCCAGGGGTTCCGTATTCGGCCGCTGCTTCCAAGCAGGTCCGATGAATGCTGTGCATGATCATTTTAAGCCGCTGATCCACCTCTTCACGGGTCCAGGAAATGCGCATGCTGTTCTGGGTCATCTCAAGGCCTGAGACGGAAACCCCTCCGGCATTTGCCGCTTTTCCCGGTCCATAGAGGATTCCGCTTTCACGGAAAATATCGGCCCCTCCGGGAACCGTGGGCATGTTCGCCCCTTCACTTACAGCAAAAACCCCGTTTTTTATCAGATTTCGGGCGTCCTCTTCATTGATTTCATTCTGGGTCGCACTCGGAAAGGCACAATCAGCCTTGTGGTTCCATAACGGGTTATAGCTCAAGGAGGGATCCACAGCCGTGTAGACGGCGGATGGATATTCTTGTACATATTCTTTGATCCGCCCTCTTCTGATATTTTTAAGTTTTTTCACATAGGCGATTTTTTTCCGGTCGATCCCCTCTTCATCATAGATATACCCGGAAGAATCGGAAAGGGTGACAACTTTCGCCTTGAAATCAAGAAGCTTATCCACCGTGAACTGGGCGACGTTTCCCGACCCGGATACCAGGCAGGTCTTGCCGTCAAGGCTTTTATTGCGGGTAGTCATCATTTCCGAGGCAAAATAGACGCTCCCGTAGCCGGTAGCTTCGGGCCGGATCAGGCTTCCTCCCCAATTCAGGCTTTTTCCGGTGAGGACGCCGGTGAATTCGTTCGCCAGTTTTTTATACATCCCGAACAGATATCCGATTTCCCGCGCTCCCACGCCGATGTCGCCTGCCGGTACATCGGTGTCGGGTCCGATGTGCCTGAACAGCTCGCACATAAAGGTTTGGCAAAACCGCATCACTTCATTGTCTGATTTGCCTTTAGGGTCAAAATCCGACCCTCCTTTTCCTCCACCCATGGGAAGGGTCGTGAGTGCGTTTTTAAAAACCTGCTCAAACGCCAGAAATTTCAGGATTCCCAAATTTACTGAAGGATGGAATCGAAGGCCTCCTTTGTAAGGTCCAATGGCATTATTCATTTCTATTCGAAATCCACGGTTGACATGAATTTCTCCCTGATCATCCATCCAGGGAACCCGGAACATGATGACACGATCCGGTTCGATCAGCCTTTCCAGGATTTTGGCTTTCCGGTACTGAGGATTCCGGTCAAGCACCGGTCTGATTGATTCCATAACCTCTCCTACGGCCTGATGAAATTCCCTCTCGTATGGGTCTTTGCTTTTTGCGATCTGAAGGATATCCTGGGACATTGTTCACCTCCTGGCGATTTAAAGAATTTGTTCTTGCCGGTTATGCCGTCATTCTATAAAATGATTTTTTATATGTATCATTATTTTTATAACATACTTGCGGTTAATAAAAAATATTTTTCATTGGTAAATGGCTCGAAGATAACATGCTCGACGCGGATACGATAGTCATCGGGTCCGGCGCCGGGGGCCTTACGGCTGCCCTGGCCCTTGCCCGGGCCGGCGAACGGGTGCTGGTCCTGGAACAGCATACCCTCCCCGGAGGATTGTGCCACAGCTTTCACCGTGGAGGCTACCGCTTCAGCCCAGGCGTCCATTACATCGGGCAGCTCGGCCCGGGCGGATCGCTCAGGAGGATCTACGAAGGGCTCGGCGTCGCTAATGACCTGGCCTTTTTTGAGATGAACCCCCTGGGATTTGAACACATTCGCTTCGGCGACGAGGCCTTCGACCTTCCCAGCGGCAAGGAAGCCATGGTCGAGCGATTTAAAATGCGGTTCCCGGGCCAGACCCAGGGGATCGACAATTATTTCCGGCTTCTCGATACGGTCTGCAAAGAAATGGCGTGCATCCCTGAAACAAAAAGTTTTATTGATTTTGTGACCATCCCCTTTCGTACCCGGAATATGGGCCGCTACGGGCTCTACAGTCTCGAACGCATCCTCCGTGACCGGATATCCGATCCGCTGTTGCGAGCATTCCTTTCCATACAATGCGGCGATAATGGACTACCTCCTTCCCGGACCCCATTTATCATGCATGCACCGATGGCGGGACATTATATCGACGGCGCCTGCTACCCCCTCG
>MGQD01000143.1:3400-7513 GCA_001797695.1 Deltaproteobacteria bacterium RBG_13_49_15
CTCAAGGACCCGAGCAGCTTCAAGAGGGGCCATCACACCATTGAGGCCATCCGCTTCATAACCCATGAGGTTTTCAGCGCCTATGCGGGTTCCACGCCGGGGAGGCGGCCCGAAGGGTACGTGGCCTTAAAGGACAAACTCACCGCGGCCATGCTGAGGTCGCTGGAACGCATCATTCCCGGGATCGGCGATCATCTGCTCTTCTGCGAGCTGGGGACCCCCCTTACCAGCGACCACTTCGTCCGTTCCACCCGGGGGAGCTGCTACGGAACCGAGAAGTCCCTCTGGCAGATCGGCCCGTTCAGCTTCAAGCAGTTTTCGGAAATCAACGGCCTCTGCCTCTGCGGGGCAAGTACCCTGTGCCATGGGGTGTCGGGGGCGACGACATCGGGGCTTGTCCTCGCGGCAGCCATCCTGGGGTGCCGGCCCAGTGAATTGCTCACGGCAACAGGCCAGGAGTTGCGAATATTCCCCGCCGAGCAACCTTATAAAAGCCGTTCGAATGCCGTTGACCGCTAAGATCCGCTCCGGATGGGATTGAAGCGACACGGATACCCTTTGGATCGCTCAATTGGTAATAATAATTGCCTTGACATCCCTTCTCCGTTTCCCATAAAATAATCATTTATTCTTAAAAGGATCTGTCTGAGATTTTTATCCTTATATCAAATTATTAAGATTATTAAGAAAAAGGAGATCGTTCATGCATAAGAAGCAAACTGTCTTTTCGGCGGCGGTTTTGGCACTCGTCGTTTTTTGCGTATTCAATGCACCTGTCTGGAGTGCTGATGGGGTTATTTATCTGAAAAACAACATTCACGCTCAGCAGGGAAGACGTGACATCAAAGCCAGCTTTGCGAACTGGACCAATCCTGGCGCCGGACATACCATTATTCCGGTAAACACGGCTGTTATCGTGGACTCGTCGCCTTCCACGTTCAGGCGGTCCGTTTTTTCATTTACCGTTCAGGATTCCAAAAAAACCGTTATTATGGAATACAACGAGAAGCTGATGGGAATGAGCGTCGATGACTATTTGAAACTGATCACATCGCCGAATCCGGTCGCGTTGGAGAAGCTGTCAGCCGCCGACCAAAAAGGGATAAAGGACGGAAAAGCATCCATCGGTATGACCAAAGACGGTGTAAGAATGGCACTGGGATATCCGGCTGTTCATATGACACCCACTTTGGAGGATAATAAATGGACCTATTGGACCAACCGATTTAAAAGTGTCGTTGTTGAATTCGACTCATCAGGAAAAGTGATTAAAACCCCTTAGGAAGTTAAAAGCAATATGATCGCGTCGCCAAAGGGTAAAATCGCCTTGATTACCGGAGGGAGTCGTGGAATCGGCTCGGCCATCGCGAGAGCCCTGGCCGAAGACGGTTATCATATTTGGCTCAACTATAAGAAGAATCATCGGGCCGCATCTGAGGTGATGCGCCAGATCGAATCCATCGGGATTAATTGCCGGCTTCTCCCGTTTGATGTGACGGATCCCAAAAGTGTCGCAGAAGCGTTAAGTCCTCTGCTTGAAAAAGAAACTCCTTATATCCTGGTCAATAACGCCGGTTTCAATAAAGACGTGCTGTTGGCGTTGATGACTCAAACTGAATGGAAAGAGGTTCTTTCCGTTTCACTGGATGGCTTTTTTCTGGTGACCAAATCGATTTTAGCCAACATGCTCAGAAAACGGGAAGGGCGAATTATCAATATCGTTTCCACTTCAGGCCAGAGCGGAATGCCCGGACAGGTCAACTACTCGGCGGCAAAAGCCGGACTTATCGGCGCCACCAAAGCCCTGGCATCGGAAATTGCCAAGCGAAACGTATTGGTTAATGCGGTTTCACCCGGCTTCATTAAAACCGAAATGACGGCAGATCTTGATGAAAAAAAAATAATCCCCATGATTCCGGCCGGGCGATTCGGAAAGCCGGAAGAAGTGGCATCGGTCGTGGCGTTTCTGTGCTCGGAAAAAGCCTCATACATCACCGGACAGGTCATTTCCATCAACGGCGGCGCATACATGTAAAACAAAACCTATTGATGAAAACGCCCGGCCGTTGAAATGAACCCGACCCACCTTAAACTACACCTGAAAAACTCCATGCATCGTGTTGCCATCACGGGCATCGGCATTGTTTCCTGCCTTGGGAGCGACATTCGGACCGTCTCCGAGGCGCTTCAACAAGGCCGATCCGGCATTGCTGTAGATGAAGAGCGGAAAGCAATGGGATTTCGCAGCCCCCTTTCCGGCATCATTCCGGATTTCGACCCAAAAGACATTTTGCCCCGCAAGCATCGGAAAACAATGCCCGATTTCTCAGTGCAAGCCTACGCTGCCGTTATGGACGCATTAAAAATGGCCCGCCTTACGGAAAAAGATATTCAAAATGAAGAAACCGGATTGGTTTTTGGGTGCGATTCCAGCTCCCAGGCCGCGGTCAATCAGGTCGATTTGCTCCGAAAATACGGTGAAACCAAACTGATCGGAAGCGGATGGATTTTCCGGTCCATGACCTCCAACATCACTATGAATCTCAACACCATTTTAGGAACACAAGGGGCGAGCTGGACCATCAGTTCGGCCTGTTCCAGCGGTGGACATGCCATCGGCCAAGCAGCCGATCTTGTGGCGTATGGACGGCAAAAGCGCATGATCTGCGGAGGCGCTCAGGAGGTCAATTGGGAATCGGTGTGCAGTTTTGACGGCATCGGCGCATTTAGCTGCCGCACTCAGGACCCCAAAGCGGCCAGCCGGCCATTTGATATTGAACGGGACGGCCTGGTCCCCAGCGGCGGCGCCGCCGCACTCGTTCTCGAACGGCTCGATCTGGCCAGAGAAAGGGGTGCGCCCGTCCTTGGAGAAATTCTTGCATATGCGTTTTCTTCAGACGGAGAATATATCTCCATGCCGAATCTGGACGGTTTGCAAAGGGCCATGCGTAAAGCCCTTGCTGAAGCAACCATGGCGCCGTCCGATATTCAGTATATTTGTGCCCATGCCACCTCCACCCAGGAGGGAGATGCAGCAGAGGCGGAAAATATTTACTCGGTTTTCGGCAGCCGCTGCCCGTGGGTTTCATCCGTAAAATCGATGACCGGGCATGAACTTTGGATGTCCGGCGCTTCCCAGGTAGTCTACTCCGTCATTATGGCAAAAGACGGTTTCATCGCACCCAACATCAATTTCAGGGCGCCGGATGAACATACGAAAAAACTCAATATCGTCTTTGAAACCATCCGCAAACCTCCGGAGACGGTCCTATGCAATTCAGCAGGATTTGGCGGAACCAATGCCTGCCTGGTTATTGGATTTGATACATGATCCATGATTTTTCCATCATCGGGGCAGGAGTGGCCGGTATGACCGCCGCACTCACCCTGGCAAAATCCGGACGAAGCGTCGCTCTTTTCGAATCATCTGATAAAATCGGTCCGCTTCTCAGGGGTTTTAATCGAAAGGGAATTTTTTTCGATACGGGCTTTCACTATGCAGGAGGGCTCGGCGACGGCGAAATACTCGATATTTTTTTCAAATACCTGGGTTTGAGCGGACATATCCGAAAGGAGCCTTTTGACCCCAACGGTTTTGATCTCATTCGATTTCCGGATATCGGCTTTGAATTTCCCTTCCCTTATAAATACGATCGGATTCAGGAACGGCTTTCCGAGACCTTTCCTGGAAATGAACAGGCCATCATACGTTATCTCCATTCCGTCGGAGAAAGCTGCCTGAGCCGTCCTTATCTTAATTTAAGCGCCAGTGTGGTCCCCTTGCAGGAAATGCGCAATGTGCATGGCCCAAGCCTTAATGAATTCCTGGACGGCCTGACGCAGAATGTATTACTGAAAAGGATCCTTTCAGCCCATTGCTTTCTTCACGGCTCCACACCTTCTGAGACTACGTTTTTCAATCATTCAGCCGTCGTCGGTCCTTATTACAGTTCCGTTCACGGAATTGAAGGGGGGGGCCGCAGCCTGGTCAACGCTTTTGACGTTGAAATGAAAAAAGCCGGAGTAGATCTATTTTGCGGCAACCCGGTGTCCCAAATCCAATTTTCTACAGACCTTGCGCTCAAGGAAATCCATGTTTCAGACGGCCGTATT
>MGQD01000144.1:0-538 GCA_001797695.1 Deltaproteobacteria bacterium RBG_13_49_15
CTCTTGTGAATTCCCACCCCAACATCAGGATTTTCACGAAAAGCGCTATTGAATCTCTGGAAGGGTATATCGGAAATTACAAGGTCAGTCTCAAGAATGGGGGAGTAAAAAGCGGCGAGCGGCTTGATATCTCTACCATCGTTGTGGCCACCGGGATGAAGGAGATGGAACCCTCCGGGCTTTTTTCCTTTGGCGAGGACCCCCGGGTGAAGACCCAGCTTCAGCTTGAACGGCTGATCCGCGCGTGGCGCCTAAAGCAGGAGACAGGGGAAGACGCAACGGTTGCTGATGATATTCGGATGTTGGGTGGTCTTCGAAACATTAAAGACGTGGTGATGATAAATTGTGTGAATTCGAAAAACGAGACCCGCGGGTGCTGCAGCATCGGGTGCCATATCGCGGTGAAAAATGCAATTGCCTTGAAAAGCCTACGGGAGGACATGAATGTCCATATCCTTTACCGGGATCTCTCCATGGTCAAGGAAGAGGGGGCCGCCCTTGAGAAGGCAAAGAGGCTAGGGGTGAAGTTTTTCCGCTT
>MGQD01000144.1:547-1634 GCA_001797695.1 Deltaproteobacteria bacterium RBG_13_49_15
GCGATATCCGAGTGTAAGCGTTGAAAATGCTTCGCTCATGGTCACGGTTTTCGATCTTCTCATCGGAAAGGAATTCCGGATTCCGGCCGATCTTTTGGTGCTGACAACCGCCTTTGAAGGAGACCGGACGGTGGATGCCCTGAGAGGACAACTTAAAGTATCGGCCAACTCGGACCGCTTTTTCCAGGAAGCGCATGTCAAGCTCGGACCTCTCGAATTTCCCGCAGACGGCATCTCCCTTTGCGGGTGCGCCAAGGCGCCCATGATGTTAAAAGAAAGCTGCGAAGCCGGATCCGGGGCGGCAATGCGGGTTTCGATCCCCATGAAGCGGGGGTATGTAGAGGCTGAAGGGATTGTCGCGGATATCGACCTGTCTGATTGCAATCAGTGCGGATTGTGCCACAAACGGTGCCCATTTACCGCCATCAGCGTGGATTCCGAGAAAAATCCGCATGTGATCAAGGCGCTGTGCAAGGGGTGCGGCCTCTGCGCGGCGGATTGCCCGAAAGAATGCATAACCATCGTTCATTACACAGATGATCAGGTCTATGCCCAGATCGATGCAGCCCTTGAAGAGCATCCGGAGGAGAAGATCGTCGGGTTTGTCTGCCACTGGTGCGCTCTCGGAGGCGTCGATATGGCGGGCGTAAGCCGTCTTCAATACCCTCCGAACGCCAGGTTGATCCGTGTCATGTGTTCGGCACGGGTTTCAATGAAGATGATCCTTCGGGCCTTTGATCGGCAGGCGGCCGGTGTTCTGGTGGCGGGTTGCGAATTTCCGACATGTCATTACATCTCCGGAAATTATGCCGCGGAAACACGGGTTAAGCGCACGAAGAAGAAACTTGCGAAGGCCGGTTATGATCCGGATCGGCTCTGGAATGTCTGGTGCAGTGCGGCCGATGGCCCAAAATTCGCCAGGACCATGAAGGATATGGTGAGGGAGTTGAAACTGGGGAAGTGAAGAGAGATAGACGGGTCGCGGTTAAAGAGGAGATGATCCAACGATGGAAATTCCACTCCCGTTTGTTGGGGAATTCAATAATGTGGAGATGTTCCGGTATTGCGAACAGTGCGGCCGGTGCAG
>MGQD01000144.1:1663-5580 GCA_001797695.1 Deltaproteobacteria bacterium RBG_13_49_15
GCTTCAATGTCCGGAGACTTCTCAGGTATGTGGAGCTTGACCTGATTGATGAAATTGCCGGATCGAACATGCCGTGGGATTGCGCGACGTGCGGCCGGTGCGAAGAGGCTTGCCCGAATGGAATCAAAATTTTGGATATCACCAGGACATTGCGTGCCGTGGGGCCGAAAGCGTTTCTTCCTCAAATGCCTCCATGCACTAAAGCGTGTCCTGCCGGGATCGATGTCCCAGGATATTTGAGATATATCGCCCAGGGAAAGATGACCGAGGCATGCGGGGTGATCATGGAGATGGCCCCCTTCCCCGGCATTCTTGGCAGGGTATGCCCTCACCCCTGTGAAACGGTCTGCAAGCGCTCGGAAGTCAATCACCCAATCGCCATCTGCGCGGCCAAGCGGTATGCCGCCGACAAGGCGGGCGGATCGTTTGACGGGATCCTTTCCGCAGGCGCTGATACAGGGAAAAAAGTGGCGATTATCGGTTCCGGACCGGCCGGGTTGAGCGCTGCTTTTTATCTCAGGAAAAAGGGACACGCGGTTACGATCTTTGAAGCAAGGGAAAAAGCCGGCGGGATGATGCGATACGGAATTCCCCGCTACCGCCTCCCTGAAGAGGTTATCGAAATAGAGATCAACCGTATCCTTGGAATGGGGATCGAACTTCGCACAGGGGAAAAGCTCGGAGTCGATTTTGAGATCGAAGCGCTTAAATCCGAAGGTTTTGAGGCTGTCTTTGTCGCTGTCGGCGCCCAATTGAGCAAAAAACTGAATCTGGAAGGGATCGAACTCGAAAACGTCTGCTGTGGGGTCGAATTCCTGGTCTTGGCGTCGAAGGGTGAGCCGGCCCAGGTCATGGAGCGGGTCCTGGTGGTAGGGGGAGGGAATGTGGCCGTGGATGTGGCCCTCACGGCGCTTCGACTAGGCGCGAAAAAGGTCACCCTGGCATGCCTTGAAAGCCGAAATGAGATGCCGGCCAATCCATGGGAGATTGAAACGGCCCTGGAAGAGGGGGTTGAGATGCTCTACTCCTGGGGGCCTGGAGCGATTTTAGGAAAAAACGGGAATGTCTCAGGCGTGGAATTGGTGCGATGTGTTTCGGTATTTGATGATCAGGGAAGATTTTGCCCTTTTTTTGACGAGATTAAAACAACCGTTGATGCCGATCAGGTGATTTTGGCCATCGGGCAATCGAGCGAAACCGCCTTTTGCAGCGATTTCTGCTTTCTTGAGGATGAGGGATCCTTACCGGTTCAAAACGGTCTGATCGTCATTGATCGAAAAACCCAGGAAACAAAGATGAAAGGGGTTTTTGCAGGAGGCGATGCCGCCAACGGACCGGCTACCGTCATCGAAGCGATTGCCGCCGGAAGGCGGGCCGCCGCTTCCATTGACCGGTATTTGGGAGGGGATGCGGTATTTGAATTCGGCTTTGCGCGCAATGACGGATGCGGAGAGTGGGATAAAACCTTTTACCAGGCCAAAACAAGGGCCGGGTTTTCAGACCAAAACCGGGAAACAGCCGGGGTTCTCCCTGTTTCCGAACGGAGGCGCGGTTTTTTAGAAATCGATCAGATGCTCACCGATGAACAGGCTCTCCGGGAGGTTGGGCGGTGTCTTCAGTGCGATCTTGAAGCATGCCTTGTGAAGGATCAGATGTCGTGAAACGTGATTTCCGTGGCGGCGATGAAGCAAAAAAGATGTAGGGCTTTGCGTGTGGGGTTTTGGATGATCATCGGCATCATCTGCATTCCCGGGATCTGGGCGCCGGCTCTTCTTTTTGCCGGCGACGGATTTACCGACGACCCGATCGATCTGGGTCCGGAATCGGATTTTTTTTCCATGTTCTGCTGGGGGCAGACCGGATTCGGCCCGCTGCGCCTCCCCTCGCAGTCCCCTTTCCAATCCCTGCGCATGGGTCTTATCCCGACGACGCCGTCGACGCTCGCGGGGAAACAGTGGGATCTGAACGTCCATGCGAGCCTGGCCAACGTGTGGGCGAACGAACCCGGCCGCTATCTGGTGGATTATGAAGGCCTCGATGCCCATGTTTCCTTGTCCTACGGCCTGAATAACTCAATGGAGATTGAACTATCCTATGAGGATCGAAGCGTGTTCGGGGGGGTGCTGGATGGGTTCATCAGCGACTTCCATGAGGCGTTCGGAATCGATCAGGACGGCCGCGACAAGGCCTCCAACGGGGACATCCGGATCATCGTGAAGGATAAGGACGGGAAAACCCTGTTATCATATACCGGAGATTCCGGAAGCTATTCGCGCGGAGTCGCGCTTGCATTTAAACATCGCTTGACGTGCGGCGGCATAATCATCCCGGCTCTGTCGTATTCCCTCTCTGCCCGATGGGAAATCGAAGACGCCGGAATTCTGGATCGCGATATTCCCTTGGACTTCGGTCTATCCCTGTCGGCGGCCAAACGGTTTTCGTCCGTCTATGCCTATATTTCAGGCGGATATTTCTGGTATGGAGGGAAAAAGATCCAGGAGATCGACCTTAAAGAGACCCAGCTTTCGGGGATGGTTGCCCTGGAATGGCGATACGCCGATGATCAGTCCCTGATACTGCAATGCCTGGTTTCGGAAGGGCAGGCGAAACAACTCGGAGCGTTTTCAGACCCCTCGTATGAATTGACTCTGGGGTGGAAATATGCGATGGGGTTAAAGGACTTGCTGGAGATCGGGTTGATCGAAAACATCATCATCTGGGACAACAGTCCGGATTTCGGCCTTCATTTCGGATTTACCCGCCGTTTCTAATTCCGGGAACACCATACTTATTTATTTCGCATGGGAGGATATAGTTTTTGTTTTTTTGAAAAATATGCAAAATATTTCTGATGAACCTCGTTCGAGAACATAATGATTAAACGGCCATGGATGCTAATTCAGGCATAGGTTAAGGAAAATTCCCGCTTAAGCGATTCGATTAAGGCCTTAACCGAAATGATTTCATTGACCCTGTAAGCATTGGCGCCGGCAAAGGCGAATCCGTTTTTCAATCTCCCCTTTTTGGCGGCGGCCAGGGCCAGCGCAATGCAATAGGGGCTCTCGGCCTGGCGGCAGGTTTTAACGCATTTATAGGGGCAGGTGAAGGGCTTTTTATTCCCGTTTTGAACTTCCTCGATAAAGCGATTGCGGACGGCTCGTCCGGGCATCCCCACCGGACTCTTAATAATGATGAGATCTTCTTTTTTTGCGGAAAGAAAAGCTTCTTTAAATTGGAGGGCGGCATCGCATTCAATGGTCGCCACAAACCGGGTTCCCATCTGAACCCCGGATGCCCCGAGATCCAAAAACTCACGGATATCCCTTCCGGTATAGATTCCGCCTGCAGCGATGACCGGAATGGTGCTTTTCCGTTCCTTCGCCAGCGGTGTTACGGTGGCAATCACGTCTTTAACCAGTTTTTGGAGAGTAAAGTCGGGATCGTCGATCTGTTCCTCGTTAAACCCAAGATGCCCACCGGCTTTTGGTCCCTCCACTACAAACGCGTCAGGCAAATAATTGTATTTAGCCAGCCATTTTTTACAGATCAGAGCAGCCGCGCGAGCGGAAGATATGATCGGAACCAGCTTGGTTTTGGCGCCTTTCGTCAGGTATTCAGGGAGATTCATGGGAAGTCCCGCGCCGGAAAAAATGATATCGACCGCTTCCTGAATGGCTGTTTTAACCAGATCTGCAAATTGTGTCAGCGCGACCATGATGTTCACGCCGATGATTCCATTGGTTAACTGTCTGGCTTTCCGGATTTCCCTCTTTAGCGCCCTGATATTGGCTTCAACGGGATTGGTGGTGATGTCCGGTTCATCAATACCGATCATTGCCGCCGCAATGACGCCGATCCCTCCTTCGTTCGCAACAGCCGATGCGAGTCCGGCCAAAGAGATGCCGACTCCCATCCCG
>MGQD01000144.1:5636-8033 GCA_001797695.1 Deltaproteobacteria bacterium RBG_13_49_15
CAATCCCGGTTTCCTTAAATGTAAGATTCTGTTGCCGTTACAAGCTTCAGTAAAACTAAAAAAAAGCCACAACTGGTTTAAATTGCAGCTAATTCCTCATTTTCAGAACATCTGCCGCCAGGTTGATCGCCACAGTATAAAACAAAAAAATGATGACCTAAAGACTAGAATATTAATAAATAGTCAATAGAAATTTATCAGATCGATTCACGAAAAGCCAACAAAATGAATTTAAATCCGAGATGCTATTGATAAATTCTTCACAGAAGCCGGATTTATGATCATATTTTTAATGATCCGGCACCACCCTGCTTATCGGCGCCAATTTTTGGTTTTAGGTGACCATTTATCATTTGAGGTTCGAAAACGATATCGCTTCCGTTTGACTTGTTGCAGCAAAGCGCTATATATTCTGTATTAACCCAGTAGGGAGGAAGAACCATGCACCGAAATACTCGGATCATAAAATCGGCACTTTTGTTCGCGTGTTGTTTCCTATTCATATGCTGCAGTGGACCGGCAAGAGGCGCCAGGGAAAGCCGAAGCATTGCCGTCTATTTGGACCGCGGAGGTGATGATAAAGCAACCAAGCAGATGGGTGCGTGGATGGAAGGAGATATCAAGAATGTGCTGGCGCGAAGAGGCGGGTATAATGTGCGGATTATCTCTTCACGGGATGAGTTCAAGAGCGGTCAGGGAGAGTATCTGGTGACCCTAAAAATTATCCGGTACAATCCGGGTAGTAAGGCGGCTCGGATTATCGTCGGCTTTGGAGCCGGTTATGCTTCCCTGGATATTCACTACGAATTGATCGGCCCTAGCGGTAACACGTTGATTTCAAAGGATGACGGGTGCGCCACATCGCTTGATTGGCAGCGTCTGGGAAGGAAGCTAAACGAAAATATTCTGGCTGCGATTCAGCCGCGAATTGCAGCGGGGGATTTATCCCCTGAAGCTGCCGTGACTCCGGCGCCGGCAAAGACGACAGAGGCCGCTGATCCAAAAAACATAGCCGAACAGCTTCGGCAACTGGAAGAATTGCACGAACAAAAGCTGATTACCGATGACGAATATAAGCAGAAGCGAAAAAAGATCCTCGATACCCTTTAATTTGGCAACCGGTCTTGGGTTTTGTAATATTGGGACATTACTCCGTGCTTTCGTTTAACCTGCTCATAAAAAGCGTTTATCAGTCAGGCAAGAAAGAGATTATTTCGTAAAAAGAGGATTATCGAGAGGGACAGGAGAACATCATGAACCCGATCATAGCAGAAACAGAGGCAGTTGACCTGCCCGATAGGGATCTCAAATTAAAAATAGTGGCGACCCTGGAAAAGGATATAGACGGAACGACGTTGCTTTTTTTAACCCACCATATCAATTTCGATAAAACATGGACGAAAACCAATTGGAAAATCCTTTTAAGTCCAAAAAACTGGAGCGAATTTAAGAAGCTGGTAGAGGAGGTTGATAAGATTATGGGAAAGGGTAGTCTTACAACATCCTTAAATTGCTATTTGCCCCCCATGCCCCCCATTGATTTTCAATCAAAACCGTAAAATAAGGAGATGGGCGTCTGCTATTTCATCTTACCAGATTTTTTTTGCTGTCACGCGTTTCTATTAGGATTCTTCTGCAAAGGCTCAAAGAGCAGAATCTGTAAGCCATATTTTGAACTTTCCCCTGATAAACCTATGAAAAAGGATTACTAATGCTCTACCGAAAGATGAACAAAAATGGCGATTCGCTTTCCATCCTTGGTTTTGGTTGCATGCGGTTGCCCCAGAAAAAAGGAACTCCTGGAGACGGAAAGATTGACGAAAAACGCGCTACCGAGCAAATTCGAATGGCCATCGATGCGGGGGTGAATTACATTGACACAGCCGTGCCGTATCATATGGGCGCAAGCGAGCCTTTTCTTGGTAGAGCCCTTAGAGATGGATATCGGGAGAAGGTTAAATTGGCAACCAAACAGCCCCATTGGTCCGTTACGGCGCCTGAAGATATGGATCGCATTTTGAATTCCCAGCTTCACCGGCTCAAGACCGATCAGATCGAATATTACCTTCTTCATTCGCTGGACGGTCAAAGCTGGCAAAAATTAGAAGCCATGGGTGTAGGAGATTTCTTGGCACGCGCAAAGGCAGACGGCCGCATCGCCAACACCGGATTTTCCTTCCACGGAGATCAACCGGCGTTTATCCAAATCATAGATGCCTATGACTGGGATTTTTGTCAGATTCAATACAATTTTCTGGATCAGCAAAATCAGGCCGGCGCCAAAGGCTTAAAATATGCCGCTTCAAAAGGGCTGGGCGTGATTATTATGGAACCTTTGCGAGGCGGCATGCTTGGCCGAAAGCCGCCATCGGAGATTGCAAATATATGGAGCGAAGC
>MGQD01000144.1:8463-9095 GCA_001797695.1 Deltaproteobacteria bacterium RBG_13_49_15
TGAGTTTTTTAGTCGCGCTTTTCCACGATACAGGTTATGTGCAGGCAAATGACGACAAGGAAGGGACGGGGGCCAAATATACGCTCATGCACATCCGGCGGAGCATTGACTTTATGACAAAATACTTAAGGAGCCGATCCTACCCTGAGCGTTACAGCCTCGACGGGACGGACATGCTCAACTGCACGGGCCTTACTGTAAAGATACGCGAAATAGGGTTCTCGTCGCACGAGACGGAAATTTTGGGCAAGATGCTCGGAACAGCAGATCTTCTTGGCCAGATGGCTGACAGGACCTATCTTGAAAAACTGCTGTTTCTCTACCACGAGTTCAGGGAAGGCGAAGTGCCTAATTACAGCACCGAAATTGAATTCCTACAAAAGTCCGTGGCCTTCTATAAGTTCACGCAAGAGCGGTTAGCTACGGATTTGGGCGGCGTTAGCAAGTACATGGCCCCCCATTTCAAGAGCCGATGGAAGCTCGAAACCGATCTCTACGCGGTCGCTATTCAGTGCAATCAAGAACACCTTCGGCGCATACTCGAAGACCGAAAAAATGGACATCGCGAAAATCTGAGGCGCGGAAATGTCGTCGAGAAACTCATTAAGCGCGGATTGTAGGTCTCGATAACT
>MGQD01000145.1 GCA_001797695.1 Deltaproteobacteria bacterium RBG_13_49_15
AAGGGACGACGACTTCTTCTCCTTCATCTAAGATTGCCTTTAAGACAACATTGAGTCCGCCGGCAGCACCCACGGTCATCACAACATGCTTTTCATCGAAAGGAAGCCCTGATTCTTCTTTCAGGTATTCAGCGATGGTTTTTCTCGTATCGCTGTAACCGGAGTTCGCCATATATCGATGCATTCCTGGAATGGGACGGTCGACAAGATCTTTCAATGCCATCTTCAGCGAAGCAGGAGGTTCGAGGTTGGGGTTGCCAAGAGAGAAATCATAAACGTTTTCCTCACCGTAATTTCGTTTTAACTCTTCCCCTTCTTCAAACATTCGTCTCACCCAAGAGGCATTATTTAACGAGTTCTTTACTTTCTTTGAAATGGCCATGCCTTAAATCTCCTTTCTTGATCCCCTCTGCTCCAAAAATAAAAAAGCCACAAGGTTTCCCCTATGGCTTTTAAAAATGAAAAAGCCATGGGGCCTTAAGGATCACCCATGGCTTCCATCCCACCATTGGGAATGGATTTACGGGTGACCCTTACCAAAATAAAAGAAGTAGCAGAAGTTAAACATTTTTGTCTTCCCGGTTGGTATTATAAAACACAAAAGAACAGGCTTGTCAAGGGATTTGGCCCAGGTAAAATTGTAACAGAAAAAAGGCACTTTAAGGATTAACAGGATAGTTGATAAAATAATGGGAGGAAAAGGAAGAGCGACGGGTTCGATGAAGCCCGATCAACATAAAATTTCAAGCTCTCCTTGCCTCATCTTTTACAATATCTTTATCCCTGCACCAATTCCAGGGCGGTTTTTTCATCGGTGATCAAGGAGTGAATGTAACCTCCCCGAAGCGCGCCCTTGATGGCCTCGACTTTATGTGCGCCGCCGGCGACCCCGATGACATGCTGCATGGTCTTTAGTTTCTCCAGGCTGACGGCGACAAGTCGATTGTGAAAATCAACGTCGAGCCGGTTTCCATCCTTATCGTAGAATTGCCCCAATATATCGCCCACGCCGCCCTGTTTCTGTAGGATTTCGAGTTCCTGTGAGGTGATATATCCAAACTGGGTGAACGTCGCATTCGCCGACATGGGACCGATGCCTACCACTACAATGTTGGCAAGCTGGGCCAATTGCATGATCCGAGCGACCTCTGGTTCCTCCAATATCAACCGGCAGGTATTCGGGAAGGAAACAAGCAACGGCGAAGGAATGATGTGAAATCGGCTGTTGAATTTGAAAAGCGGGTTGTTCTCCTCCCTGTACGTATTTTGAAGATAGGCAGTGATACCCCCGCTCAAAGTAACCATGGAGACTTTCTGGTGGTCCATCAAAGAGAGATGTTTCAGGGTCAGCGAAACGGTGTTGCCCCAGCCGAAACCCAAAAGGGTTTCTTCCTTGCTCAGATTCCTTTCGATATACTGAGCGCCCGCAGCACCAAGGTTTCTGTTGATCATCGGGGGATCCACCGCTGGAACGATAAAGGCATCTCGCAATTTCCATCGATCGATAACCTGTTTCTCGAGCTGAAGGCAATTGGTAAAAGGGCTGTTGATGTGAAAAGAGACAACCCCTTCCTGGCGGCATTGATCCAGGACTTTTATGACCCGCGCCCGGCTTAATCCCAGTCGAGTTGCAATTTCCTCCTGGGTCATTTCCGCCTTGTAATAGTACCAGGCCACACGGACATGCAATTCAGAGTAATCGCTATTGGACTGTGCCATATAACTTTTTCCTTAAAATTATTTGAAAAACCATTACAAATGTCACCGTCTGTATCAATATTAATATTTTTTTAATTATTAAGCAAGATAAAAATATAAAGATGGAGGGATAACTATCTAAATTTTTAATGATATGACGCATACATCCAGATTTTCGTATTCAAACAAATGTTATTTTGAATTATAAATGTGTTGACATAGACATCTTGATGTGGTATTGAGATGTCAAAATACAGCCCTTGCATTTGACTTCAACAGGAATCAACCGAGGGGGATGTCATGGTTAAAAACGCCGGCAATATTCTTGCAATTGACGCAGGAACGGGAAGCGGTAGAGCTGTTTTGTTCGACGTCCGCGGCAACCAGGTGGCGGTGGGCCAGGAAGAGTGGACCCATAAAAGCGATCCCAGATATCCAGACTCCATGGAATTCGATGTCATTCACAACTGGGAGCTGCTTTGCCGTTGTATCCGGCACGCCTGCCAACAGGCCGGGATATCCCCTTCTTCCATAGTCGCCGTCAGCGCCACCAGCATGCGCGAAGGGATCATCCTGTACAACGCGGAAGGTAAAGAGCTTTGGGGCTGTGCCAATGTTGACGCCCGGGCGGCCAACGAGGTTCGCCTTCTGAAAGAGCAATTTCCGGGCCTGGAGGAAAAATTCTACCGCATCTCCGGGCAAACGTTCGCCCTTGGCGCCTTGCCCCGCCTGCTCTGGGTAAAAAACTTCATGCCCGAGGCCTATCAGAAGATCGCTAAGATCTCGATGCTCAGCGATTGGGTGCTGTTTCGATTATGCGGTGAAGTGGCAACGGATCCGTCGAACGGGGGAACTTCCGGGATCTATTCCCTAACCGACCGTGATTGGGTCCCCGAAATAGCCAGGACGGTCGGGCTGCCGGACGATATCTTTCCACCCTCCGTGGAAACCGGCACGGTCATCGGCAAGGTCACGGCCCAGGCCGCCAGGGATACGGGGCTTCCGAAGGGATTGCCGGTCGTCATGGGCGGAGGGGACGTGCAGTTGGGCTGTGTAGGGCTTGGCGTAGTCAGACCGGCTCAGATTGCAGTCCTGGGCGGTAGTTTCTGGCAGCAGCTGGTCAATCTACCCGAGCCGGCTACGGATCCGAAAATGAATATCCGGGTCAACCCTCATGCGGTGCCGGGCTTGAGTCAGGCAGAAGCCATATCGTTCTTTGTCGGCCTCACCATGCGATGGTTCCGGGACGCGTTTTGCCAACCTGAAGCCGCACTGGCAGTAGAACGAGCCGTGGATACCTATCAGGTATTGGAAGAGATGGCCCGCGCAGTCCCACCGGGCTCCCGGGGAATCATACCCATTTTTTCGGACGTGATGCGCTATGGAAACTGGTACCATGCTGCCCCGTCGCTTCTCAATCTCCGTATCGATCCCTCCGTGTGCGGGAAAGCCGAAATATTCCGTGCCTTGGAAGAAAATGCAGCCATCGTTTCGGCGAACAATCTCAAACAGATTTTTGCGTTCACAGCCGTTGATACGGATACATTAGTCTTCGCTGGCGGGGCATCGAAGGGTCCGCTATGGTGCCAGATTCTCGCCGATGTCACCGGAAAACAGGTACGTGTCCCGGTTGTAAAGGAGGCCACGGCACTCGGCGGGGCCATTGCGGCAGGCGTTGGGATCGGCCTGTACCCCGGGATCACCGATGCGGCCGATTCTCTTGTCCGCTGGGAAAGAGACTACAAACCCAACAGGGATCATTTTCAGATCTATCAGGAGGTCCAGGAGAAATGGGCGAAAGCCTATGCCGCCCAGCGTGCTCTGGTGGATGAAGCTGTCACCCAATCCATGTGGAAGGCCCCAGGCTTATAAATTCGATCGTCAAAAAAGAGGAGGAAAAAGTGTACTACACGAACGAATCCCGACACCAATACCGCTTCGGAGACAATGGCCCCAAATATCTTGCCCGAGGCCCCCGGTGCGATTTCGGAGTGGTCACGCTGCAGCCGGGGCAGGACTTCCAATCGCATAAACACGAACTGATCGAAGAGTCCTTTTTTACCATAGAAGGCGAAGTCCACCTTTATTTAAACGGCGAATGCCACATTCTCAAAAAGGGGGACTATTTGCGTTGTGACCCCGGTGATGTCCATTATTGTGTCAACAAGGGCGATGCCCCCTGGAAAGCTGTTTTCGTTAAGGCGCCCTATAACCCGGAAGACACTGTTCCGGTGGACAAAATGCAACCTGCCGCAAAACCATAATCAATCTTTTCATAGGATGATCTGAAACAGGAATCGACGACCGTGGACGTTCAAAACTCAGAGATTGTCGAACTTAGAAATATCAGTAAAGCCTTCGGTGGAATTCCGGTGCTGAAAAATGTAACGCTTCATTTACGCCGGGGAGTCATCCACGGTCTGGTCGGCGGAAATGGAGCGGGTAAATCGACCCTCATGAAAATTCTGTCCGGTGTTTATAACTGCGATAAGGGTGACATGAGCATCAACGGACAGGATGTGAAATTCAAGCGCCCCTCCGATGCCCATGCCAGGGGCATCTATTTAGTCCCGCAAGAACCCGGGCTGTTTCCCTATCTCACCATCAAGGAAAATGTTTTGCTGGGATTAGGCTCTACCCTGAAAGACCCGGTTTCAAAAATTCGCTCCATCATGGAGGCGCTCGGCTGCGACTTTGCCCTCGATCAGATCGGAGCGGACCTGACCATCGCCAAACAACAGCAGGTGGAGTTGATCCGCGGCCTGGTGCGTGAATGTTGCGTAATTATCCTGGATGAGCCGACCTCGGCGCTGACCTCCCGGGAAGTCGAGGCGCTTTTTGAAATGCTCAGGCGTCTGAAGAATGAAAAGGATATCTGTTTTGTTTACATTACCCATCGTCTCAATGAACTGTTCGATATAGTCGATGAGCTGACGGTACTGCAAAACGGTGCCATTATATCCCAGGCTCCGATCAATCAATACACCTTGAAAAAGGTGATCCAGCTGATGGTCCCGGCCGGAAACGGCAATGGAGAAAGGGCAAATACGAATGCCGCTTCATCCGGCGGCAATGAGGACGAGGGCTGTCCAAAAGAAGGATCGGATTATATTCTGGAGGTCAACAATCTTTCCGGAAGAGGGTTTTTCAATGTGACCTTGAATCTGCGCCGCGGCGAGATCTTGGGCGTTACCGGGGTGGTGGGCTCAGGCCGGACGGAGTTTGCCGAGTCTGTGGCCGGTATCAGAAAAGCCTTCGATGGTACCATCACACTGGAGGGCAAAAAGTTTTCACCGGCGAATCCTCAAGACTCGATTCGGCGGGGAGTCGCTTATCTGCCCGAAGACCGTCATCTTCATGGATGTTTTCTTGAAGGCACCGTAAAGGAAAATATATCCTCATCGGCGCTACATCGTCTGTTTAAATTCATCATCAAGAAGAAAATAGAGGTCAATTTAGCCAAGACCTATACCAGGGCGCTCAATATTTTAACCCCCAGTCATGATTCCCCGGCAAAGTACCTTTCAGGAGGAAATCAGCAAAAGATGGTTTTTGGAAAATGTCTGGCGGTGCAGCCGAAAATCCTGATCCTCGATGAACCCACGCGCGGCATCGACGCCAACGCCCGCAAGGAAATTTACGCCAGTATCCAACAATTTGCCAGGCAGGGCGTCAGTATTATTCTGATCTCCTCTGATTTCGAGGAGATTAAGAACCTCAGCCATCGCGTTTTTATCATGTTCCAGGGCAGGACCGTAAACGAGCTGAAAAAACCTAACATCACCCTTGAAAATATCACCTTCTCCTCTTTCGGATACCGGGCAGGTGCAGATGAAACAGAAACTGATCAACCTGATATTGAGAAGGCCTGAGCTTCTGACCGTTGTGATCATTGTGCTTTACTATCTGTGCATCGGGATCGTCAACCCGCAGTTCATCGCCATGGATACCTTTGTGCGCATCTTATACAACGGTACGATGCTCATCCTGGTCACCGCCGGCGTGAGTGCGGTGATCATCACAAAAAACATCGATGCCTCCATAGGAAGCCTTTTGGGATTAGCGGCAACTTTTGGTGGCTCCTATTTGAACACGGCAGATCCTTCCCTCCTTATTTTTATCATGATCACAGTGGGTACTGGCTTGCTGGGAGGACTTTTTAACGGCATCGGGGTGGCCTATTGCGGCGTGCCTTCGATTATTATGACGCTCGGAACACTGGCACTCTTTCGAGGACTCCTTGCCCTTTATACCGGCGGCAGTTGGATCGATACCGTCCCCGAGTGGTTCCTCAATTTTTCCCGCATACCGGTATTGGGTCTCTACTATCCCACCTGGATCACGCTGATCCTCTTGGGGGTACTCATTTTATTTTTCGGCCGTTTCAGATGGGGCCGCTATATCTATGCCACCGGCAACAGCCTGGATGGCTCCCTCCTCCAGGGTATCCCTGTGAAAAGAACCGTCCTGCTAGCATTTTCCCTGTCCGGAGTCATGACAGGAATTGCCGCTCTTATTTTCACATCGCAGATCGGGACCATTCCGACTCAGGCCGGTGTTGGAATGGAAATAAAGGCAATCGCAGCGGCCGTCATCGGAGGAATCAGTCTCATGGGGGGCACCGGCAGCATCGTCGGGGCGGCCCTCGGCGCCGTGCTTCTTGAGACGATATCCTATTCGCTGGTTTTCTTTAGGGTCCCGGGATATTGGAATAGTTTTATCTCGGGTTTTTTATTGCTGGTGATTGTGGTGGCAAACTCACGTATCGAGATCTATTTGCGCAATGAAAAAGAGCGCGAGATCGACGAGAAGGTGAAAAGGCGGTACCTCCAACTTGCGGAAAAAACGCTTTAGTTTCGGGGCATCATTATGGGTAGCCTGAAGAAATACCTGTTGTGGCCGAGTGTTCTCATTTTACTCATCCTGATTGAATTCGGCATATTCGGTACCTTCAGTTCCAGATTTCTCAATATTTCTAACCTATTGTACAGTATCGGGGATTTCCTCTACATTGCCATTGCCGCCTTGCCGATGACTCTCATTATCGCATCGGGGGCAATCGATATTTCCATCGGCGCTATTATGGGGCTCGGCTCGATCCTTACAGGCCTTGTCTGGGTAAAGACCGGCAATATCCAACTGGCCTTTTTTGCGGGCTTGGCCGGTGGAGCCGTCTCCGGCTTCATCAATGGCTCACTGATCCTGATGACTCAAGTCAATTCCCTCGTCATCACACTGGGGAGCAGCTTTCTCTTCTCCGGCCTTGCCCTTACCTTGTCGGGATTGGCAGGCAGCACAGGTTTCGAAGGCATCGGCGGATTCCCTGATTCGTTCGTTAATATCGCGAATGGAGAAGTCCTTGGATTGCCCAATCCGGTGATCATCTTGCTGGGTTTAATCATTCTTTTTTATTTCATCCTGCATCATACGAAATTCGGCCGCTATCTCTTCCTGATCGGAATGAGCCCCGAGGGGGCCCGCTATTCAGGGATTCCCACCGCCAGAGTCGTCGTTATCACTTACGTCATCAGTGGAATCATTGCGGCCTTTGCCGGGATCATGCTTGCTTCTTACTTTACATCCGCTCGAAGCGACCTGGGGGCCGATGCACCCCTTACGGTCATTACCTGCACCGTGCTTGGGGGGGCGAGCATCTACGGAGGCACGGGCAGCATCATCGGGACGACCCTGGCAAGCCTGTTGATCGGTTATTTGAAGTACGGACTGCAGATGATAAAAATTACGTCCCATCAAACAAACGTATTTCTCGGGATTGTTTTGATCGTCTCGATTTCCGGAAGATATTTCTGGGAACAAATCAGCAGCCGGCACAAGAACAAGATGGCGCTGAAACATGAAGAGTTGCTCTAATCCTGATGGCTGAAAGGAGGTGAAATCATCATCCATTGATGGAGGTGTTCGAATGATGCTAACATTAACAAAAAAGGAGGAAAAATATCATGAAAAGGCTGGTTTTGGTTTTGATCGCTATCTTTTTGTTGACTTCAACCATCGCTCCGGGTGTCTTTGCAGCCGAAAAGTATAAGATCGCTTTCCTGCCGAAAATCATCGGCAACACTTTCTTTGAAGTGGCGGGATCACGCGCCGTCCAAATGGGCAAACAGATCGGGGCCGAAGTCACCTATGACGGCCCGGCGGTCGCTTCGGTTGCGGAGCAGGTGAAATTTATCAACACCTTCGTGAATCAAGGCTATAATGCAATCGTTGCTTCGGCTTTGGATCCGAACGGGCTGAACCAGGCACTGAAGCGCGCCATGAGTAAAAATGTCATTATCGTGACCTGGGACTCCGACGTCGATCCTCATTACCGGACCTTTTACGTGAACCAGGGGACTCCGGATATACTAGGGCGGGTACTGGTCGACATGGTGGCGTCGCAGCTGCCCAACCCCCAGCAAGAGACCAAGGTCGCATTCCATTATTCCTCTCCTACGGTGACGGACCAAAATTCCTGGGCGAAATTTGCGGAAAAAATTATCAAGACCGAATATAAAAAATGGAAGATCCTGACCTGGCAATATTCGGATATGGACTTTCCCAAAGCTGTATCGGTGGGCGAGCAGTTGCTGAAGACCTATCCCGACGTCAATGCCATTATCTGCCCTGATTCCACCGCTTTTCCTGGACAGGCAAAGGCAGCCGAGAACCTCAACAAGACTGGAAAAGTCATCGTGGTGGGATTTACCACCCCCAGTACCATTCGCCAGTACATCCAGCGCGGAACGGTGGTCAAGGGCGCGCTCTGGGATTGCGGCGTTCAGGGTGCAGCCGGCGTCTATACGGCCTATAAGCTGCTTAAAGGCGAAAAGATCCAGGTGGGCAGTTCTTTTACGATTCCCGGAATAACGGGAGATTTCAAAGTGGTGCCCAATCGTCTGCAGGGGGGTGACATGTACGAAAAAGGCGATCTGGCCAATGCAAAGGATAATGGCATCATCCTTCTGCCGGAGCGGCTTATTTTCACGAAGGAGAATATCGACAAATACAACTTCTAGGCTTGACCTGCCAGAGAGGCTCCTGATGGAGATCAGGAGCCTCTGCCATTTCAACTTATTGGTAAAAAGGAGAACGCGGATGCCCGACATAGATGAAATAAAAGAGGCCAAACAGTTTTATACCGATATCCCTCAGAAGACGGAGGGTTTTTTTCTTAAAGGAACGAATTCGCTGGATTGGGGGATGAAAAACCGCCTTTCGCGCATCTTCAATCCCGAGACTGGCAAAACGGTCATGCTTGCCATCGATCATGGCTATTTCCAAGGCCCCACCACCGGTCTGGAGAGAATCGATATCAACATCCTTCCCCTGGTACCGTATGCGGACACGCTGATGCTCACAAGGGGAATACTCAGAAGCATCATACCTGCTTCCACTACCAAGTCCATCGTCCTCAGGGTATCCGGCGGGACGAGCATCTTAAAAGAGCTTTCCAACGAAGACATCGCGGTCGATATCGAAGACTCCATCCGGCTCAATGTCTGTGCCATGGCAGTTCAGGTCTTTATCGGAGGCGAATACGAGAAGCAGTCCATCATCAACATGACGAAGATGGTGGACTTCGGCACCCGCTACGGCATACCGACCCTCGCCGTCACTGCGGTGGGAAAAGAGATGGCCCGGGATGCCCGCTACTTCAGGCTTGCCACACGGATTTGTGCCGAGCTCGGCGCTCACTATATCAAGAGCTATTATGTGGAAAAAGGGTTTGAAACTGTTACATCCTCCTGCCCCGTACCGATCGTGATGGCTGGGGGAAAGAAGATCCCGGAGCTCGACGCATTGACGATGGCATACAGGGCGATTCAGGAAGGAGCGGCCGGTGTGGACATGGGCCGCAACATCTTCCAGTCCGAAGCTCCTCTTGCGATGGTGCAAGCGGTACGCGCCGTGGTTCATCATAACGAAACCCCGAAAAAGGCGCTTGATCTTTACAAGACCATAAAAAACAAAAAGTAGATCGGCGGTCTACCCGAAGCACGCGGGTTTCAGATTTGACCCCAGGCTTGGGGTCTCGGCGTAGTGGAATGGTCAAGTTATCTTATGAAAAGCCTGCTCTAAGTCTTCGACCAAATCGTCGCAATTTTCCAATCCAACGGAGACCCGGATCAGGGAATCTGTGATCCCAACCCGCTCCCGCATCTCTCTGGGAATGGAGGCGTGGGTCATCTTTGCCGGATGTTCAATCAAGGGCTCTAAATCCCCCAGACTCTCCGCAAGGGCAAAGATGTTCAGGTTTTCCAAAAACCTCTCGGCTTCTTCCAAACCTCCGTCGATTTCAAAGGAAATCATTCCTCCGAATCCTGACTCCTGTTTTTTCGTTAACTCATGTTGGGGATGGCTCTTTAAGCCGGGGCAGTAAACTTTCTTCACCCTGGAATGGCCCTCCAGATATTTTGCAATGCGCAAGGCATTCTGCCCGTGCTCCTTCATGCGGACGGCCAGAGTCTTAACCTTAAGTGGGCTCTTGCAGCCGTTTCCCGGTAAAGGTAGAAGACAGATGAATGGGAATGACCACGCAAAGACCGAAACGAAAGACTCGATATAGTCTGCCTCCCGATACTTACCTTGCCACTCAAGAAGAGGAAGATGTTACTGAATCGATTGAGGAAGACCCAAGGCCCGGAAGGTTTCCATGACCAAAGGAATGCCTCCAAAGGAGTCAAAAGGTTGACATTTCTAAAAAATCCCTTTAATATGGCCGAGATACAGGTTTTTAGGTTAAGGTTTAGGTAGAGTTTCAGAATAAATACATTATGCAAAAAGCTTTATCTTGGAGATAGATGCTCGGAGAACTTAATAACAAAGCTGAATATAAACCCAAATGTGGCATTGAAAAGGTAGTTGATATGCGACGGGTGAATAAAGAGTAGGAGATGGCTGGAGAAAAACGCCTTACCCGAACAAGAAATATTGGCTTCATGGCCCACATCGATGCGGGAAAGACCACCGTCACGGAAAGGGTCCTTTTTTACACCAAAAAAACCC
>MGQD01000146.1:0-85 GCA_001797695.1 Deltaproteobacteria bacterium RBG_13_49_15
GAGAGGATTGGCAATCGGTGGAGAATTTAGCAAGAGCTTTGCATGGGAGGGTTGGAGCAACACGACCTCCAGTGGATGAAGGTTG
>MGQD01000146.1:122-264 GCA_001797695.1 Deltaproteobacteria bacterium RBG_13_49_15
ACGGTTCATCCAAAGCTTTATATTGGAATTGGAATTTCTGGGGAGATGCACCACATGGTAGGGATTAAAGGAGCAGAGATGATGGTGGCAATCAATCAAGATCCTCAAGCCCTTATTTTTGAGGTTTGCGACCTCGGATTGG
>MGQD01000146.1:280-5993 GCA_001797695.1 Deltaproteobacteria bacterium RBG_13_49_15
AATCATCCCGCATTTAATAAGAGCTATTCAGAGTTACGCTAAATAGAGGCCGAAAATGATTTGTGTCCCGCTTAGTTAATGTAAATGCACTGGGTCTCCCACAGAGACCAAAACAAAGGCCCGCATTGGAAGTGGTGAATTCATTATCAACGTGTCTATAAACCACTTGATGTTGCCAATATTGACTCTGTGGAAGACGTAGGGCTTCCGGCATTAGTGTTCGCAATCACTCCAGAATGATGGTGATCAAGAAGGAAGATGTTAGAAAGAGATTGATAGTAATGGTTCAAAGAGTTTTGTCGATGACCCCGGACACTGCGGATATGAGGCAGACAAGGGCGATTCCGAGAGTCCGGACTTAGTTAAAGAAACAGAAAATAATCAACAAGTTACGAAGCATAAATGAACGTCGAGAGGGGTTTGTTTACGCTTTTTTATTTCAAAATTAGCACGGGATTAAAACAGGAATATCATGCCTTCCGGTATACCCGCGGGGAGCAAGGCCGGATTTGTCATCGCCCGTGCGCAAAAGGGTCAAAACATTAAAAAATTGGCGGGATATAAAAACAAAAACTTTAGGGATGGAGCCTGGAACCCTTTTGAACAACGCCCTGATCAATGATATTGCTTTGAAAAATCCCCAGTCGATAAAAGAGATGGAAGAGATTCCCGGCTTGAAAAAATGGTTGCAAAATCATTTCGGCCGGGAGATTCTGGTTGCTCAATCTGTTAAACTTTAGGGTGAGGGGAAAAAAGGGAGTCAGGAAAATCCAAAGATGTTACAAATAGAAAAATAAGGGGTTAAGCCGTTTGGCATAACCCCTTTAATTTATTGGTGGGCCATGTAGAGATCGAACCTACGACCTACTGATTAAGAGGCAAGATCCCTGAACTTCTTAACCTCCTTAGAATACTCAACTAAACGTACGGGGCAAATCCGAGCCTCTTCCCGGTTAAAGCCATTAGGATCGATCGTCCCCATTGGAGATCAAATCTGCATGGCGATTTTAAAAGCGCTTTCCATCGCCTCCTTAACGCTAGCGGGTTTCGCGGCATCCCCAATCTTAAGAACAGAAGACACTCTGCCCTCCAGGGTTCGGGCGATTTCGTCATCGGGTACCATCCCCACGCTCAAGACCACAGTGTCCGCTTCGAAGAATTCGGGATAGAGGCCGCCCCGAATGACCTTGACCCCGGTTTTGGTTATCGCTTCGGCCTTCACCCCAGTTTCCAATCGAATCCCGGCCGCGACTAACCTGTCGATGACCACATATCGGTTCGCGGGCCCATAGTCGGCGCCGATCCGGGGCAACATTTCCAGGATGGCAACCTGCTTCCCCTTCTGGGCTAGAAACTCAGCAGTCTCGCATCCGGTCGACCCGCCACCCACGACTACTACATTCCGACCCGTTTGCTTTCTCCCAGCCAATACGTCTATTGCCGTAGCAACGTTAGGGCCCTTGATCCCCGGCAAATCGAGAATATGAGGGATGGCGCCGGTGGCGATGATGGCTACATCCGGTTTTCCTCTTGCTATCTCTTCGGCCGTGGGCGCTTCATTCAACTTCACCTCAACCTTCAGCTTCTCCAACTGTGCGGTCAGGTAGCCAATCGTCGTTTTCCATTCCTCTTTGTAAGGAGGAATGGCTGCATACAGGAGCTGGCCCCCCAGTTTGTCCTTGGCCTCGAAAAGGGTAACCCGGTGGCCTCTCAACGCGGCAACCCTAGCAGCTTCCATTCCGGCCGGGCCGCCCCCAAGGATAAACACCTTTTTCACCTTCGGGGCCCGTTGGATGGCATACTCCTTTTCCATTCCCGCTTGAGGGTTCACGGAGCAGGACATGAACCGATCGGAAAAAATGTCGTCATAGCAGCGACAACAGGCAGTACAGAACCTGATTTCATCGATCCGCCCTTCCCGTGCTTTACTCGGCAGGTCCGGATCTGCGATCAGGGGCCTGGTCATGGCGACGAAATCGGCTTTCCCGGCAGCGAGAATCTGCTCTGCGTCCCGAGGGTCAGTGATTCGTGCATTCGTGATGACGGGAATTGTCACCACTTTTTTAATCCCTTCGGCCACATGGACGAAGGCATTCCGGGGAACACACATTTGAACCGCAGGTTCCCTCGATTCATGCCATCGGGGATAGATATTCAGTGCATGAACGCCCGCCTTTTGCAGGATGGCTGCGATCTCTTGCCAATACTCAATGCCCATACCCCAGGGAACGGGATCCATGCCGGCAATGCGGCAGATGATCGGAAGATCTTCTCCCACTTTCTTCTTGATTTTGGCGATGCTCTCGGTCATGAACCGCATCTGGTTTTCAACGTTTCCCCCGTATCGATCCGTTCTCCTGTTCAAAAACGGATTGGTGAAACGGTGGAAGAGGTTCCCACCGGAACACTGGAACTCGACGGCATCAAAGCCGGCTTCTCGGGATCTGAAGGCAGCTGCTGTTACTGCCTCTTGAATCATCCCGATCTCTTCTAGGGTAAGCTCCCTGTCCGGAGGCAAATATTCCGCCAGGCTGTAGAGGGGATGGATGCCTTCTCTTGGCAGAACCACGCTGGAAGGCCCGACGCTTTCCGCCGTCCCTTCCGTTCCTTTCTTCGACCAGTAGTTATAAGTGGCCAGCTGGGCGGCAGCCCTGCTTCCATTGTCATGGATGGCTTTCACCCATTCCTTCAGCTTTGGTATCCCGCTGTCATCATACAGATTGATTCGCCCCGCACCCGTTTTTCGGCTGGGGTATATGGTCTGGAGGGCGCCGGTGATGATCAGTCCGACGCCGCCTTTGGCGCGTTCGGCATAGAATCTGGATAGCCGATCACTTTCTTCAAAGTCGTATCGAGTGGTTACCGCGGTCATGATGATTCGATTGGCTATCTCTAAGGAACCGATTTTTGCGGGCTGAAACAATTCTTCCAGTTTCATCATTTCCACCTCCGCTTATTTTACTTCCCAACCATTTGGGAAGGCAGAAATATCTTTCTGATAAGGCATTGCTTTTTCGTGGCGGAATCATAGGACGAGACGGTCTTGTATGTCAATGGAAAATTGGCTGCATGTAATAAACCTTCCTTGGTTGTATTGTAATGGTGGGCCGTACAATTATTTTTGGCAACATCAAATTAATATGCTAGATTATTGTGTTAAAGGGCTGTCCAGCTTAACCATCCATCATTCTATCATAAACGATCAGAAATTTTCATTGATGCATAAAAGATCACCCTGGGAATGAGGAAGGAGACGAATCATGACAACAAGTCAACCGGCAGCAAAAGGCAAGAGAGTTGCAATCCGACAGGATCTGTTCACAACTCCCCTGGATGATTTAAATGCGGTTCATCTGAAAGGTACGAAGTGCAACGATTGCGGTGAGGTCTTCATGGGCCACGTGATAAGTTGCGCTCATTGCGGAAGCGAAAGCATGAAAGGAATTGTTTTCAATGATCAAGGCACCCTTTATACCTACTCCGTTATTCAGTATGTGCCCCCCGGCGACTATAAAGGTCCCAAAGATCCGTTCATTCCTTTTGTCGAAGGATTGGTGGAATTGCCGGACGGCATTCGAATTGTAGCCCCGGTATTAGACTGCGATCCCAAAAATGCGAGGATCAATATGCCGTTGAAACTGAAAGTGTACGATTTCTTTAAAGATGAAGAGGGCAATGACGTCGTCGCATTTTGTTACGTACCGGCATAGTATGATTTTATTCAAAGGAAAAAAGAAATGAAAAAAATAGCGATTGTTGGTGTTGGCATTCATCCTTTCGGCCGTTTCGGAGAAAAATCGTATCAACAGATTGGACAGGAAGCTGTTCGAATGGCGCTGAAAGACGCAAACGTAGCCTGGAAAGATATTCAGGTGGCTTATTTGTCCTCGCAATATCTGCCATCCACCGCTGCCAGCAGAGTCCTCAAGCCGCTGGGGGAGACAGGGATCTCCCTCGTCGATGTGGAAGCAGCCTGTGCAAGCGGTGGCGTATCGGTGAATATCGCCATGCTGGCTGTCCAGGCAGAAGCCTGTGATCTGGCTCTGGCGGTAGGCGTAGAAAAGATGCCTCGTGGTTTCATGGACCCGATGATGAATTTTGAAAAGTGGCAAGTGCAAATGGGATTAAGCACCAATCCCAGTTATTGGGCCATGTCTGCACGCCGTCATATGCACGATTATGGTACCACCGAAATGCACCTTGCGAAAGTAGCCTACAAAAACCATAAGAACAGTGTAGATAATCCGAACTCGATGTACCGCAAAGCCTTCAGCATCGAGGAAATATTGGCCTCCCCGATTGTCTGCTATCCGATCCATCTTCTTGAAATATGCGCTCCGAACGAAGGAGCGGCGGCGATCATCTTGTGTCCCGCAGAGAAAGCCCATAAGTATACAAACAAACCCATCTATATCGAGGCCTGCGTCCATGTTGTTGCCGCGTATTCATCTGATTTTCGAGTACCCATCGAAAGCATGAGCGCAAGAATTGAAAATCCGTCACCGGTAACCCTGGCCAGCCAGAAGGCTTATGAAAAAGCCGGGGTTGGACCCATGGATATGGATTTGATCGAGTTGCAGGATACCGATGCGTTTTGCGAACTCCAAATATATGAAAACCTTGGCCTCTGCAAGAAAGGCGAATCAGGGAAGCTCATCGATGACGGGACGACCGATCGAAACGGTAGGATTCCGGTAAACGTTAGCGGAGGGTTGATATCCAAGGGTGAGCCGGTCGGGGCCTCTCATCTCGGTCAGATCGCAGAAATTGTCTATCATCTGCGAGGGCAGGCGGGAGCAAGGCAGGTTGCCAACGCCAAGATTGGAATGGCCCAGGTTCTTGGAGCGAGAGGTAACTGCGCCGTAACGATACTCAAGCGATAATCGCAATTCTAACCGGTGAGGCTTTCCATGCACGGGAGTTAGTGCATGCATATTCGGAGGGACAGACATGTCATACGTCGAATATAAGAAAAAGGGACATATCGTAACTATTACCCTAAACAGACCCGAGCGATTGAATGCTCTGGGGAAAGAAGTTACGGATGAGATAGTAGACGCCTGTAAGAAAGTGGACAGCGATCCGGAAGTCAGAGTGGCGATTCTTACGGGAACAGGCAAAGCTTTTTGCGCCGGCAATGATGTGCGCGAGATGCATGAAGTCGGAGGGCCCCCCAATCCCGTTCATGCCGCTTATGTTGTCGCCGATGTGACAAAACCCATGATTGCGGCAGTGAATGGTTTCGCTCTCGGCGGAGGATGTTGGGTGATGATCGCCTGTGACATTCGGATTGCTGTAAAAAGTGCGACCTTCGGAATGCCGGAAATAAAGGTAGCCATTCCTTTAGGCCCGGAGCGATATCTTATGCAACAAATACCCTTGTGCACAATAAACGAAATGATATTTCTCGGAGAACCCATATCTGCCCAAAGGGCATACGAAGTGGGGTTGATTAATAAGGTAGTTGCCGAGGAAGACCTGATGGCGGAAGCTGTAAGAACAGCGGAAAAGATCGCTGAGCTATCGCCGTGGGCAATGCAGATCAATAAAAAGGCAAAAATCAAGGCATCATCCCTCAGCAAAGAGACTTTCGGTGAAGAGCAACGTCGGCGAATTATCGCGCGTCAAGCCGACGATTTCAAAGAGGCCGTGAAAGCGTTTGCGGAAAAAAGAAAGCCTATTTTCAAATAGATAAAAGATTATCCATCGTATA
>MGQD01000147.1:0-5650 GCA_001797695.1 Deltaproteobacteria bacterium RBG_13_49_15
AACCTGTGTGGCGGCAGCATACGATGCGGAAGGCCGAAAACCCGGAACCGATCCGGAAATCACCTTTGTCACCGGCAACTTAAACGTAACCTATCTCCAACCCACCCCCATGAATACCGAGCTTCTCTTAAAGGCCAGGGTCAAAGAACAAAAGGAAAAAAAGATCGTTGTCACCTGTTCTCTTTTTGCAGATGGGAAAGAATGTGCCAAAGGCGAGGTAGTGGGGATCCGGGTGCCGTCTCGGAGAAACATGTTAAAGGATGGTTGAATCAATCGGATTCAAATCCGGAATCACAAGGATACGAAAAATGGATTGACAATACCACATTGTGTGATAATTTTACGGTTTAAAGAAATTGATCTCTTTTAAAAAATTTTTAGATGAATGGTGTTTTTTCCCCGACATTTCATTTGAATTGATCCGGATGTGCTGCATTCCAAACGGAGATAGGATATAATGATCATCGCCGAAACAGGTCCCCCTCAACCGCGGGAACATCTCCAAGAAAAGTGCGTCAACCCCTCCCGAAGAGCCTTCTTAATGACATCAATACTTGCAGGAGGCGCAATCGTTCTGTCGGCAGCCCCCCTGGTTTCAACCGTTATTGTGCCATCCCTGAAGAAAGGCGTGGGACGATGGATCGATTTCGGGAAAGCGGATTCCTTGACTTCGGATCATTTCAGCATGCTGTCCTATGAATTCATGGTTAAGGACGGTTGGCTGGATCTTCCACAGCGGGGTTTTGTCTGGGCCAAAGCCGATTCCATGGAAGGCTTCAAAATCTTTTCCTCAACATGTTCACATCTGGCCTGCAATGTAATTTGGAACAAGGATTCCCGCGTATTCGAATGCCCTTGCCACTCCGGCCGATTCGATCCGGACGGCCGACCGGTGTCCGGACCGCCGAAAAAACCCCTCTCCCTCTTGCTGCATAAAGTCGAAGAAGAAAAGTTGCTTATTCACATAACCCTATAATCTCGGTCCATCATCGGGCCAAAGGAGGAAATCGAATGCGAAAACAAATGTTTTTGGGAATGACAATGTGCCTCACGCTGAGCATCATCGGGGTATTTTTTTTCTCAGGAAGCGTTGCCGGAGCAGCGAAACAGAATCTGATTGCAACCTATTTAAAAGTTGCCCCGACAGGTTTGGATGACGGAGTTTGGGGAAAGATCAAGGCGCTGGAGGTCCCGTTCGACGGCAAGGAAAAGTTTGCCGGCAAAAAGACAGCCTTAACCACAAAGGCTGTCTATACGGACAAAGAAATCTATTTCTGGTTCACATGGAAAGATGGGACAATGAGCCTGACAAAGGAAGCCTGGAAATATGACGGGCAGACCTGGTCACACCTGAAAGGAGATGAGGACCGGATCGCCCTTTTGTTTGAGATCAACCGGATCAACAATTTTGCCACGAAAGGGTGCGCGATCGTATGTCATGTACCTCAAGGAGCGCCCAATGCGAAAGATGGAAAATTTGGGACTTCAACCGAGGCTGAGAAAGGAGACCTGTGGCATTGGAAGGCGGCCCGTTCCGACCCAGCCGGGTATGCCGACGACGGTTACCTGACAAAAATCAGCGACACCAAAGGCGGCCGCAAAGGGGATTCCGGGAAAGGCGGCGATAAGCAGAACATGACCGAAGACAAATCGAAACCCATGTATATGCTCGCTCCTGGAAAAAAGTTGGGTAAGAATGGAATCATGCTGGCTGCGGATGCCGTTGAAATCACCGACTACAAAGTTTTCAAACCGGGCGACGTCATTACCTACCGCATGCCGGTGGCAGCAGAGGGGTCGTTTGCCGATATCAAGGCCGTCAGCCGTTATTCGGACGGCGCCTGGACGGTGATGCTCTCCCGCAAGCTGGACACGGGGCATGATGATGATGTGGCTTTCAACCCCCAGAGAAAATACAGCTTCGCCATGGCGCTATTTGACGATTCCAAGGATCAGGATTCCTATGATTCGGAAACTCTGACCCTGGAGTTCAAACGCTGATCTGGAAGCCCGGATACAGGTAAATGGTGGAGGAAATGACGAGGCAACGGATCGAACCGGGTTCCAAAGACAAGGCGCTGGAGGGGCTCTTGAAAAGGCTGCAGGGGTTGGAGATTCCGGCTGATGCGATCTGCTGGCGCCGGTTTTTCGGATCGATGATCCTGGTGCTGCTAACCCTGCTCTTCCTGTCCGGAGTATTGATGGCGTTTTTCTATTCTCCGGTTCCAGGGACCGCTTACGATAGCGTTGATCATCTGCAATTCAACCTGCCCATGGGGAATCTGCTTCGGGGAGTGCATCACTATGCATGGAACCTTCTTTTAATTGTGATGGGTTTTCACTTGTTCAGAGCGTTCATCCTGGGGGCTTACAAAGCCCCCAGGCAGCTAGTTTGGATTTCCGGCGTCTCTTTTTTTCTCATTATTCCACTGTTCATCATTACCGGCGACCTTCTGCCCTGGGATCAAAAAGGATACTGGTCGACTCAGGTCCGTTTAAGTATCATCGGTTCAATCCCTGTTGTCGGGGATCTGCTTGTGCAGATGTTCCGGGGAGGTCCGCTGACCGGAATTGTCGCCCTGACCCGGTTTTACATTTTACATATTCTTCTATTGCCCGGAGCTCTTATTTTTCTGATCGCTTTCCACCTGTATGCCTTGGTCACCCGGGGGCTTTCAGGGCCTTTGTCCGGAAACGGAACACCGAGACCAAGAGCTCCTTTTTTTCCGGTCATCGTCAATCGCTGGCTCTTGCTGTTCATCGTATCAGCAATAGGCCTTGGCATAATGGCCTGGCGATGGCCGGCGCCTTTGGGCGATCCCGCCGATCCGACGGATTCTTCGTTTATACCCCGCCCGGAATGGTGGGTTCTATTCTTGAATCAATTGGTTACTATTTTCAAAGGCCCGTTGATGATTATCGGCTCGGCGATCATACCCGGCGGACTTCTCGTCCTGATGACGGCGCTCCCTTTTCTGGACCGCTCCCCGGAACGCCGCCCCTGGAGGCGCAAGAGGGTAATGATTATCGCGATCGTAATTATTGCTGTTCTAACGGTCCTGTCCGTTATGGGTTATATCGAGCATTTTGTGCGTCCTGAACATTAGTGCAGGAAAACGGCGTACCCCAGGTTTTTTGTACCTGCATCCGTTAATATGAATTGTTAAAAAAAGCATCATATTCGTCAATCGTATTCATCAATGGAGAGGCAACCGATGTCAAAGTGGTTAATTGCAGGGATTGTCATGCTTTTGGGCGCAAGTCTTGTGTTAGCGGCTACATATAAGTCGAACACAGACGGGTCAGGAGTCATGACGATCACAGCCCGATATGCCAAGGCGCCGCCTGCCGGTATGGATGACCCCGCGTGGCAACATGTTGCTCCATCGCAGGTTCCCATAGCCGGCCGCGACGAGATGGCCGATGCCAAAGGGAGCGTTTCGACACGAGTCGTCTACACGAATGACGAAATCTACTTTTTGCTCAGTTGGGAGGATACAACCTGCAGTATCATTAAGGATTCTTGGCAGTTTGACGGAATGAAATGGGCTCATCTCAAAGGTGACGAAGATCGGATAGCCCTTCTTTTTGAGATCACGAGGATAAACCGGTTTTCGTCCCGGGGTTGCGCCGTAACTTGTCATAGCCCGCCGGATTTACCCAGAGAAGAGTGGAAGCTGGCTACAAAAAGTCCGACGGAAAAAGGAGACCTGTGGCACTGGAAAGCTGCCCGATCATCCCCCTATCAGCATGCCGACGACGGGTGGCTTACCGTGGCGGGGAATCCGTCCGGCTCCTATCGGGAAACCGGACGAAGAAGTGACGATGGCCATGGCGGAGACGTCAAGAACGAAACTCCTGACGGAGCGCGTCCTGCTTATATGAGGGATCCGTCACGGAAACCCGCAATGAATGGGTTCTTACTCCTAGAGGAAGCCGTCCTTATTAGGGACTACTCTGTTTTTAAAGCCGGCGAGGTGATCCCCTACCGGCTTCCAATCAAACCGGATGGGTCCCGGTTCGATGTCAAAGCTGAAAGTCGCTATGCCGATGGCAGGTGGACGGTCATGCTTCATCGAAAGCTCGACACAGGCCATGACGATGATGTAGCCTTTAACCCAAGCAAGCGGTTCAGCTTCGCTATAGCGGTTTTCGACAACTCCGGGTCCAATCACTCCAAGACCACCCGCGCTCTCGTATTGGTATTTAAACGCTGATCGTTTTTTGTGCAGTATTTGTCTAGGCAGTTTGCATCTTTTTGCCTTTTTGCTTGACACCCAGGAGCGATTGCCCTAGGTTGTTTCTTGAAAAAGCAATAGCTTATCATTCGCTCCATCTGCTCAAAAGACGCTATGACCTTAAGAGAATGTTTTGAACAGACCTGCCTGCGCGTAAAGGGCAAAATCGCCCTCACCTTCCTGCGAGGGATCAAAGCTGAAACCTCAATCTCGTACGGAGACCTTGACCGGGACACGAACCGCATGACCGGTTATCTCACGGATCTGGGTGTGAAGAAAGGGGATCGTGTCATCCTTTTTTTCCCCAAGTCGGTCCTTTCCGTGGTGGTGCATATCGCCCTTCTGAAAATGGGCGCCATCGGAGTCCCCCTGAATACCGGTTTCAAGAAGTCAGAGATGGAATACTTTGTTCAGGATGCTGACCCGACGCTTATCATCTCCGGCACCGAGGAATCATCGATAATCAAAGAGCTGGGGTTTCGGAAGCAAACGCTGGTGGTGGATACGAAAAGCCCCTACGAGATAATCGACTTTTTCAGAAAAGGCTCTGATGCAACTCCTTTATCACCCCTATCTCCTGATGATCCTGGTCTCATTATCTACACTTCAGGGACGACAGGGAGACCCAAGGGGGCGATCCTTACCCATGGAAACATGGTTCATGACGCTCGAAACGTCATCGGGATCTGGGAAATCTCCGAATCGGATGCTCTCTGCCATGCCCTTCCTCTTTTCCATGTTCACGGACTCTGTTTTGCGCTCCACACGGCTCTTCTTTCAGGGTCTCATGTTTTCCTTCTTGATGCCTTTTCTCCGGAGTCGGTCATGAACATTCTGGAAAAATGGGATGGAAGAGATGTATGCACGGTCTTCATGGCCGTACCTTCCATGTATGCCCGGCTGATGGATCTGATGGAGAAAAGAAAACCCGATCTGAGGCATATCCGGTTGTGGACGTCGGGGTCCGCCCCGCTTCTCCCCAAGGATTTCCAAAGGATCAAGACCCTGGTCGGCCAGGAACCGGTCGAACGGGAAGGGATGTCCGAGACCGGAATGAACTTCTCAAATCCGCTTCGAGGGACGAGAAAGGCAGGATCCATCGGCCTTCCGTTTCCCGGACTGGAGGTCAGAATCGTCCATCCGGATACCTTGAATGACGTGAACCAGGGTGAAACAGGGGAGATATGGCTCAAAGGCGCATCCATCACTCCCGGTTACTGGCGTAACCCGGAGGAAACAGCCAAGACCTTTGTGGAGGGATGGTTCAGAACCGGAGATCTGGGAAGGGTGGATGAGGAGGGATATTATTACCTCACCGACCGCCTGAAGCATATCATCATTTCAGGCGGGGAGAACATCTCGCCCAAGGAGGTGGAGGGGGTCATCAACCGGTTGGAAGGGGTTAGAGAATC
>MGQD01000147.1:5673-10115 GCA_001797695.1 Deltaproteobacteria bacterium RBG_13_49_15
AGAAATGGGGGGAGAAAGTGGTCGCAGCCGTAGTGGCCAAAGAGGGATTACTTCTCGAGCCCCAGGACGTTATGTCATTTTGTAAAAAACACCTTCATAGCTGGAAATGTCCCAAGGAGATCCGCTTTCTGGATGCACTCCCGAGAAATACCATGGGGAAGGTGCTGAAGGAAGAGGTGGGAAAGCTTTTCGTTGAGGGGAGTGCCGTTTTATAGTCAACCATAAACGGGAGAGGAGGGTCGTCATGAATCACATTCGAACGAACGTTTTTATGGCCGCAGTCGTCGGGATTTTCCTATGTGCAACCCTTGTTATCAGCGGGGCGGAGGCCCGTGAATTGAAGATCTCACATCAGTTTACAGAGGCGGACGCCAGGAACGCCCTTGCCGTAGAATTCGGCAAACGGGTGGAAAAGCAGACCAATGGGGAGCTTACTTTCAAAGTGTTTCCTTCTTCAGCTCTCTTCAAGGCCATGGCCCAGTACGACGCCATGGCAAAAGGGGCGCTCGACCTTTCCGTCTTCCCTTTGGCCTATGCTTCCGGAAAAATTCCAGAGCTCGAGATCACCCTAATGCCGTGCATAATCGCCGATGTGGATCAGGGGATGGCGTGGAAAAACAAAGAGATCGGAAAACGGGTGGCCAAGATCTGCGAGGAGAAAGGGATGAAGATCCTCATCTGGCTATGGTATGGAGGGGGGATTGGAAGCCGAGGGAAACCGGTGGTTCTTCCTCCGGATTCCAAGGGATTGAAGTTCAGGGCTGCAGGCAAGTTCTTCGAGCATCTGCTGAACACACAAGGGGCTTCCATCACAAGCATGGCCTCTTCAGAGATCTACATGGCGTTGCAAACCAAGGTATTGGATGCCTGCATGACTTCCGCGGAATCATTTGTCTCCTACCGGCTCTATGAGCAACTGGAGTATTTCAATACACCTGAGAACTACTCGGTTTGGTACATGGGAGAACCTCTCGTGATCAGCACCAAGACCTGGGCCTCTCTGACCCCGGGGCAGCAGAAAATTATGGAGACCGTCGGGGTGGAGCTTGAGAAGATGTCGAGAGACGATGCTGTTGCCGCAAACAAGGAAGTAACCAGGGTTTTTCAGGAAAAGAATATCAAAGTCCACAAGATGACCAAGGACGAGTGGCAGGTCTGGAGAAAGGTGGCGGAAGAGACGGCATGGAAGCGGTTCGCCGAGGAGGTACCTTCGGGGAGGGAGCTTTTGGACTTGGCGACCAAGTAAGAGGGATCTCCGGTTGATCAGGGCCTGAGAACATGTCATCAGGCCCTTCTTATCCATAATTTTTTATGCGAGGTTTGAGGAGATGTCCGTTTCTCAGAATCATGTTTTGCGCATGATCAATGGGCTGACCATGGCCTCCGGATATGTGAGCGCTCTTGCCATCCTGGCGGCAACCCTTATTATCGTGGAGCAGGTGCTGGTCCGATATGTGTTGCGGGCAGCCACCATCTGGCAGGTGGAGATTGCGGTATACCTCCTTATCGCTGCCACCTTCCTTGGCGCCCCTTATGGACTCAAACAGAACGCTCATATCAATATCGATATGATTGTTATCATCTTTTCTAAGCGGGTTCAGAAACGGCTTGAGATCGTCACATCGTTTCTATCCTTGCTGTTCTGCCTTTTTCTGACGTGGAGAGGGTGCGTCATGTGGTTGGAGGCTTTCGAAGGGGGATGGAAATCGCCCTCTCTTTTATCCGTCCCTCTTATATACCCTTATGCACTCATTCCTCTTGGGATGGCTCTCACTTCCCTACAGTATATCATCCGACTCATGGATATCATAAAGGAGGGGGCGGCTCTGAGAGAACGGCTGGAAGAAAGAAATAATGATTAAAGGCCGGCTTATCCGATTGGGAACACACGCCACCCGAGAGGGGAGTTTATCATGAATCCATTATGGATAGGATGTATCGTCACCCTTATCGCTCTGCTGTTCCTCTTCAGCGGGATGCCCATCGCCTTTGCCCTGGGGGCTTCGTCTCTTGTAGCCATGTTTATCTTCATGGATCAGTATCAGATCTTGATGGTAGCCGAAACCGTGTACGAAGGCGTCAACGACTTCGGCCTCCTTTCAATCCCGCTGTTCATTTTCATGGGGATGATCGCGGCCCTTACAAAAGCGGGTGGAGACCTCTACGAGTGTTTCCACCGATGGTTATACAAGATTCCCGGAGGGTTGGGGATAGGAAATATCGGGGCCTGCGCGGTCTTTGCCGCCCTAACAGGGAGTAGCCCGGCCTGCGCTGCCGCGATCGGAACCATGGGTATCCCGGAAATGCGAAGAAGAGGATATTCGGACGGGCTCGCTACGGGGATCATTACAGCAGGTGGAACATTGGGGATTCTTATCCCGCCGAGCGTGACCATGATCGTCTATGGGCTGGCTACGGAAACTTCCATCGGCAAACTCTTCATTGCAGGAATCATCCCCGGCATCCTCGTGGCCTTCCTTTTCTCGGCATGGATACCTATTGCCGACACGCTGGACAGAAGAAAGAAAAAATCTGCCGGGGTTTCCCTGCCAAAAGAAGATATCTATACCATGACGGAAAAACTTGCCATTACGGTCAAGATATTCCCGTTCATCGTTGTGGTGGCTCTGGTTCTCAGTTCTCTCTATACCGGATGGGCGACCCCGAGTGAAGCGGCGGCAGTTGGGGCGTTTTTAATCCTGATTACCGCCATCGCTCTTTACAAGATGTACCGTCCCAGGGATATCCTGAACATCCTTATGCGAACAACCAGAGAGAGCACCATGATTATGATGATCATCGCCACTTCCTTCCTGTTCGGCGCCATCCTTACCAACCTTTATATCGCCCAGACCCTGGCCCAGAACATCGTGGCGATGCAGGTCGATCGCTGGGTCGTCATGCTTATGATTAACGTCCTCCTTCTGGTGGCCGGATGCTTTCTTCCTCCGGTGGCGATCATCCTTATCCTTTCCCCCATCCTTCATCCCATTGTAACCGGTTTGGGATTCGACCCTATCTGGTTCGGAGTCCTTATGACCCTTAACCTGGAAGCGGGTCTGATCACGCCGCCGGTAGGGCTCAATCTCTACATTGTCAAAGGGATCGCCCCGGACATTCCGCTCACCACGGTCTTGCAGGGCTCCATACCTTTTATCCTCCTATTGTTCCTGGGGATGTTCATACTTTGCCTGTTTCCGTTCCTTGCGACCTGGCTTCCGGCCATGATGATCGGATGAGCGAAGCGAAAAGAACGGCTTTATGTAAGGTTTTCATCATTTCCCTTCACCTGCTGTCTCTTTCAATCCGTGAATCGTATTCCGCAAAAACCACAAGAGCACAAGGCCGGGGATGGCGGTAAGGAACGTTATAAAAAAGAACACAGCCCACCCGGCTGAATCGACGAGGTACCCTGACGTTGGAGAAATAAATATTCTCCCGAGAGCGGCGAGCGATGACAGGAGGGCATATTGTGTTGCGGTAAAGCGGTGATCGCACATGGCCATGAGAAGGGCAACAAAGGCAGCAGTGCCCATCCCTCCGGCGACATTCTCGAATGCCACGGTAAAAATCAGCATACCGTAACTCTTTCCTGTCCAGGCCAGCACAATAAAGGAAAGATTGGATACCGCCTGAAGAATGCCGAATATGAGGAGGGAACGGTAGAGTTGGAGCCTGACCATAAGTGCTCCGCCAAACAATGCACCGGCAATTAACGATGCGAATCCGAGGCCTTTATTGATCGTTCCAATCTCGCTCACAGAAAACCCGACTCCTCTGATGAGAAAAGCTGTTGTCAATGCACCGGCGTATGCATCCCCCAATTTATAGAGGATGATCAGGATGAGCAAAGCGACCGCGGCATTCCTGTGAAAATAATTCTGTAAAGGCCCCCATACAGCCTCGCGCATACTGGCCGGCGGTGTTGCCTTTTCTTCGGGTTCCCGGCTGAAGAGTGTCGCGAGTATTGCCAATCCCATAATTGCCGCCATGGTGATGTAAGTATTCCGCCAGCCGATGTGGTCGGCAAGCACGAATGCGAGCGCTCCGGAGACGAGCAGCGCAATCCGGTACCCCATGACAAAGACCGCTGCTCCGAAACCGCGCTCTTCTTCATGCAGGACATCTGTCCTGTACGCATCAACGACAATGTCCTGCGAAGCAGAGGAGAATGCAACAGCAAGTGCGAGCAGAGCAATGAAAAGCGGAGCCTGCCGAGGCGAACTGAAGGACATCGAGGCAATTCCGGCAACAAGAGCGATCTGAGTGATGAGTATCCAACCGCGGCGTCTTCCCAGCCACGGCGGTACAAACCGGTCCATGAACGAAGACCAGAAAAATTTCAAGGTATACGGCAATCCGACCAATGCAAATATTCCGATCGTTTTTAGATCAGCGCCTGCAACTGTCATCCACGCCTGAAGCGTTGCGCCGGTTAGGGC
>MGQD01000148.1:0-9146 GCA_001797695.1 Deltaproteobacteria bacterium RBG_13_49_15
CATGGCTGTCGTGAACAAGATCAGGGCCGTAAAGTAAATAAGGGTTTTTTCCGGCGCAACAAAAAAGGCAAGGGCCTTAAAGGCTCTTGCCTTTTTTTATTACGTTGAAAATAAGTGTCATTAATTCAAGGGTTAAGGTAAGGGATGCCGGTTTACCCTAAACGTTATGTCACGGGGGTTAATTCCTAGCCTTATCCCTAAGACCGCGCACTAAACGGGCTTCTTTACCTTTGCCCAAAAGCCATGATTACTTCCCAGGCATGAGCAAGTTAGGCAGGAACATGGTGATGGCAGGGATATAGGTGACCATCATGAGGGTGATAAGCATAGAAATATAGAAAGGAATACAACCTTTTGATGCCCTTTCAATTGGAATTTTGCCTATGGCACTTCCGACATACAGGGCAGAGCCGACCGGGGGAGTGCAGAGTCCTATGCAAAGGTTCAAAAGAAGCATGATGCCGAAATGGGTCGGATCCATTCCCATCTTTAAGACCAAGACAGGGAAGAGGATGGGTGTGCAAATGAGGATGAGCGGCGCCATGTCCATGATGCATCCCAGGGCGAGAAGCATCACATTGATGAGGAAAAGCAGTATATAGTAATTATCGGTGATGGAAAGCAGGAACTGTGTGGCGAGCATGGGGACCCTCAGACGAGAAAGGAGATAACCATAGGCGCTGGCAGCAGCGATCAGGCTCATGACAATGGCCAGGGTCTTCAAGGAGGAGTAGAGAATCTTAATAAACCTGGTCAATGGCGCTTCTCTGTAGACGAAGAAAGCGACGACAAAGGCATAGAGAACGGCAAAAGCGGCTGCTTCGGTAGCTGTGAAGACGCCAATGATCACCCCTCCTACAACAATGAGTGCCGTGAAGAGAGCGAGGAGTCCATCAAAAAAGATGAACACCCCTTCTTTCAAGGTATAACCTTTCCCTTTGGGATATTTTTTCTTAATCGCAATGATGAGGGCGATGATCATCATCGCCACGCCCATCAATATTCCCGGAGCATATCCCCCTAAGAAAAGCTTCCCGACAGAGACGACTACTAACTGTCCGCCTGTCAGTTGAGAAGCGGTACCCACAGCGAAGGCATAAATGATCATATTGTGACTCGGTGGAATAATGACTCCCTGACAGGCCGAACATACGGTCAGCCCGACAGAAAACTCCTCGTCATAACCTGCCTTTTTCATCATGGGGATGACGATAGAACCAAGGGATGAGACGTCGGCCACGGCAGAACCCGAGATACCCCCGAAGAACATACTGTCCATCACATTGACCAGGGCCAGACCGCCCGGAAGTCTTCCCACAAGAAGATTGGCCAGATTGACAAGTCTCTGGGCGATGCCGCCTTCATTCATGATCTCTCCCATGATGATGAAAAAGGGGATCGCCAGGAGGGAAAAATTCGTAACCCCATCAGCCATGACCTTAACGATGGCCTCAAGGGGGACGTTCAGATAGAAACCCGTGATGATGGCTGAGATGGCCAGGCAGAAGGTGATTGGCGCCCGCAATACAACCAGGACCGCAAAAATGCCCAGCAAGAGAGTAATCCCTAAAGAGTCAACGATCATTTTTTCTCTCCGACCGTCATCAGTTTTCGGTCAAGATACTGATCATCTTTTTCTACACCGAAAAGGCTCATGATGGAATCGCAAAGGATCAAAAAGCCGGCCATGGGGATCACGACAAATTTAAGGTATGCGGGCAAGCTGGGTATAGAGGAAATGCTCCCTTTGATCCCCATGATGAGAAGAATCCCGTAGTAGAGCAGAACAAAACCAATGACAGTTAGAACCAGATGTTTAAGCTTCAGCAGGACAGTGGTAACCCATTGTGGGGTCCCTTTTGGAAAAAGGTTCACATTGATATGGAGATCGAGCTTGACCCCTATGGCCATACTTAGAAAAGTGAAAGCGGTCATGAGCACATTGCTCGATATCTCTTCCATCCAGGAAATCCCCGAAGCGAAGAAATATCTCATGATGACGTTGACGGAGATAATAATGAGCTGAAGGGCTAGAAAGACGCTCGCCAAAATGGCGCTCAAGTAGTGCAGCCGATTAAAGATATCCCTTACCTTCATGATACCGAATTTGCCCTCTTAATCCCAAGTTCCCTGGTCAATCCCATTAACACCAGTTAGCCGATCCAAAAGGTGCAGTCTATCTAACATCAAAGGCGATAAATTTGTGAAGCTCCCCGCTCTGAAGAGGGGGGCTTCACAGCAAGGAAAATATCTATTTCAGTGGGAACCATTGTTCGCCTGCGGTTCGATAAAAATGGACTATCTCAGCTCTGACATTGGGACTTCATCCATATCCGTAAAAGTCTGATTTTCTCCGGCCATTCCCCATATAAAAGAATACGAACTTGTCCCAACACCGGAATGGATAGACCAGCTCGGAGAAAGAACCGCCTGTTCATTCCTCACGACGATATGGCGAGTCTCCTCCGGCTCGCCTAGTAAATGAAAGACTAATGCATCCTCCGGTAAATCGAAATATAGATAAACCTCCATCCGTCGATCATGCGTATGGCATGGCATGGTATTCCACATACTGCAGGGTTCCAAAACCGTCAGCCCCATGACCAACTGGCAGCTACTCAGCACTTTGGGATGAATGAACTGATGGATAGTCCTGACATTGGCTTTCTCCGGTGCGCCGAGGTGGAGACTTTGGGCATCATTCATTGAAAGCTTAATGGCAGGGTAAGTCAAATGAGCCGGAGTGCTGTTAAGATAGAATTTGGCCGGATTATTTCTATCCGGGCTTTTGAAGGATAACCTCTTAGAGCCCATTCCGACATAAAGGCATTCTTTCTTCTCCAAAATATATTCTTTCCCGTCAATGCAAACAGTCCCTTTGGAACCAATATTAATGATTCCCATTTCTCTTCTCTGTAGGAAAAAATCGACTCCCAACTCCTTGGTCACTTTCAGCTCCAATTCTTGATCGACCGGGCATGCCCCTCCGACGATAATCCTATCGATATGACTATAAACCAAACTCATTTCATCCTTCATAAAAAGCCGATCGATCAAAAAGTGTCTTCTGATTTCACCCGTGCCTAATCCTCTCATCTGATCAGGATGCATTGCATAACGAATATCCATATCTCACTACTCCTCCTCCTTTTATGATTTTCTCGTTATTTAAAAAATATCATCCTTTGTTTACTCTCCCCTTTCTTTTGATTTTCACCTATCCCATCCCCCTCCTGCTCCTTGACCTCCATGTAACCTAATTTGGAAGATATGAGGCTAGCGGCCCTCACGACACTGTTGACAAATTTTTTCTCCTGACGGGTATGAATCTTTCTTTGAGGACCTGAGATGCTAAGGGCTGCAATGACATCTCCAAGATGGTTCCGTATTGGAGCTCCGATACACTCCACATCTTCTTCGATTTCTCTATGATCCAGCGCATATCCCTGCCTTCTGATCGCTCTCAATTCTGCCATAAGCCTCTTTTTTGAGATGATGGTGTTAGAGGTTAGGGCGATGAGTTTTAGCTGACGGAGGATTCTCTTTAGTTCGTCTTCGGGCTGAAAGGCCAGCAAGACCTTTCCCAAAGCGGTGCAGTAAAGAGGGGCCCTCTGACCGATCTTGGACATGATCCCAAGGGGGCGGGGAGAATCGACTTTGTCCACATAGACAATCTCGGTCCCGCTCAGGACGGCAAGATGGACGGTTTCCTGAACCTTCAAAGCCAGATCCGCCATAATCGGTTTGGAGACCTTAGGGAAGTCGATTCGATTTAAATAAGCGTTACCGATTTCAAAGGCAAAGAGGCCTAGAGAGTACATTCCTGTCTCTTTATCTTTCTCCACGAGACCACATTTCTCTAAAGAAAGGAGAATTCGATAAATGGTGCTCCGGTCTAGACGGAGCTCGCAAGCAAGTTCGCTGATCTTGAAATGTCCTTTACCTTTTATAAAGCACTTTAAGATATTGGAGGATCGGAGAATGGAGTTAATTAAATATCTGTCCTTAGGATTTTGGATCATTTCAATATTACAACAACAGGTTTATTATTAAATCATTTTTACGGTGGCTAAATAATTTTGTCAATGATAAAAATGTTAAAAAATTCATCTTTTTTGCTGGATGTAACGGCGCTGCGCTTCTATCCGCTCCATCCAGGTTCGATCCTGTTTTAAATACATTTCCGCCAAACGGTTGAATTCCATCGCCTGTTCAATGTTTTTTTTCAATGCCCATGCGTCGGCCAGCAGATAATAATTTTCTCCGTTGCCGGGATGCAACGTGATCGCTCGTTCCAGAATCCGGATGGCTGATTCCAAATCTTTTTTCTCCAAATACCGTCTGGCCTGTTCCGTCAACTGAAGCGAAGCCACCTGCATCGGTGTCGCCTGTTGAAGGGGTGCGCTTTCATGAAGCTCGGATTCCGATTTGAGTTCCGAAGGAGGGAGCTTTGACTCCCCCCCATCCGATGCTGTCCGGATCACTCTTCGGCTGCATGCCGAACCGGCGATGAGGAAAAAAACAAGGAAAAAAATTCGGAAACCTTTTTTCAATTTAGTTTCCCTCTTTCTGTTCTTCAGGCATCCCCTTGCTGAAGCCTTGCCGGTGAAGGCGGCAGAGGCGGTCCGGCGCAAGGTTGGTCAAGAAGGTCTCTTTTTCCGTCTCAGGGCAGATCCCCTCCCTGCCGAGATCTCCGCTCCGCGAGCAAACGAGGCGCTCAACGATCCCTTCCGGGATGCGAAACCAGCTCTCCGAAACATGTTGGGGAATGTTCTTGATTAAATCGGCCCAGATGGGCAAGGCCGCATCGGCGCCGGTTAAGCCTATGGAATCACTATTGTCAAATCCGACCCAGACCAGCGCCAACACCTCCGGCGTATATCCCACAAACCATGCGTCCTTATAATCGTTCGTGGTCCCTGTTTTGCCGGCCACCGGAAAGTCGATCCCAAACCCTTTCAAGGATCGGCCGGTTCCGTAAAGCACCGCGCTTTGAAGCATGGAATTGATGAGATAGGCTTTAGCAGGATGAACCAGCTGGCTGACCGTCATATACCGCCGTTTGAGCACTTCCCCTTTTTCATCCACAACATCCCTGAGCGAGAGCGGAAAAGGTTGAATACCGTCGGCTGCAAAGGCACAATACGCCCGGGCAAGTTCCATGGGAACCACCTCAAAAGAACCCAGGGCAACCGACGGGTAAGGCTTCAGCGTTGTGGTGAAATGAAATTCCTCAAGCGTCCTTACCACCCGCTCGAGGCCCGTTTTCATGGCCAGGTCCACTGTTGCCACATTTACCGAATAAGCCAGCGCTTTTCTCATGCTCAATTCTTTTTCCGCCATCGGTTTATAATTTTTCGGCTCCCAGCTTTTTCCGTTGATTTCATAGACCTTCGGCTCGTTGGATAAGAGAGAGGTCGGCATCAGGTCATCAAGGGCGCTCAAATAGACGAACGGCTTGATGGTGCTGCCTGGCTGTCGCCTGGCCTGGTCGATCCGGTTAAACTGACTTTCATTATAATCCCGTCCCCCGACCATGGCTAGAATCGCTCCCGTTTTCGGATGCATCACAAGGATACCGCCCTGCAATCGTTTCATTTTCGAAGAGCGCCTCAACCTGGGATTCTGCCTTTCGAGCTTTTCCAACCCTTTCTTTAGCGCCTCTTCGGCGGCGGATTGAACCTGGGTATCCAGCGTTGTGTATATGGCAAGACCCAAACTCGACAAACTTTCCGGGGAATACAACAATGATACCTGCTTGTTGACATAATCGATAAAATAAGGAGCTGTTTTCCCATATGTTCGGTAGGTCGACGTCCGAACAGGGAGGGAGGACAATTCCGCAAAGTTTTGTTCGGAAAGCCACCCTTCCTTGAGCATCGCTTTCAAAACCATATTCCGCCGGACCCGGCACAGGCCGGCATCCTGAAAGGGAGAGTATCGGTTCGGGGCCTTGATTAAGCCGGCCAAAGCTGCCGATTCTTCAGGAGCAAGCCGATCCGCCGTTTTGCCAAAGTAGAAATCCGCTGCCTCCCCTATTCCATTAACGGATACCGATCCTTTTTGACCGAAGTAAATCTCGTTTAGATAGATCTCCAGGATATCTTCCTTTTTATAAAACACCTCTATCGTCACGGCAATCAGGAGCTCTTTGATTTTACGGGAAAAAGTCCGGTCAGGTGTGAGAAAGTAGTTTTTTGCCAATTGCTGGGTGATGGTCGATCCCCCTTGACGGATGGCGCCAGAGCGGATGTTGGTCCACAAAGCCCTTACCAGGCCGATCGGATCCACACCCGGATGGCGATAAAACCGGTTGTCTTCAATGGCCAAAACCGCATGAATCAGATGGTCCGGGATCTGACGGATGGATACCAGGCGCCGCTGTTCCCTTTCCGCACCGAAAAAGAGCATCAGTTCCTCTGGTTCAATCTCCAAGATGGGGACCTGTTCCCCGGTATCCATCCGGACCATCGATTCAATCTCTTTTCCATTGAATTGAATTTTAAGCGGATAGGCCGGCCTTCCTTTTTCCGCTATCTTGAAATCCTTGAGAAAAATTTCGATGTCCGAATCATTGATCCGTATTTCACCGGAAATGTTCGGCTTTTGCACCACCTGGCAGTATCCCAGATTTTTCAATTTGGCATGCAGATGAACCCGATTAATCTTCTGTCCCGGATAAAGAATCGTCACATCTGAATAAACCCTGGAAGGGATCCGCCACCTCCGACCTGAAAACCGTTCCTCTATTCCAACCGACAGCCGCCAGCAGTAGAGAGCAATTCCCATCCCTCCCATCATCAGGAACAGGACAATAATTGCGACAATTGATTTGAGTCCACTCCTCTTGGATTTGTTAACCTGTCCGGATGCCTTTTTTTGTAAACGACTTTTGGCCATAATTTTTTTTGCGGGATCATAAAAAAGCGATATTTCGGGCTTGGCGTTATATTAACAGAACCCTAATTATTATCAAATCGATTAAAAAAAAATACCCCGTGCATCTGCACGGGGTATCCGGATTTATTTTTATTAATTCAAAATGAAATCAGATTGTTACGCCCAAAACCAAGACATAAGCCCTTATTACTGAATACATACCGGTCGTTCTTCCCAATACCCTGGAATCCGAACCCTTTGTTCCCATCGTCCGGGACTCCATCTGCCCCATCGATTGGATAGCCCGAGAATCCAAACCGAATCGTAAACCGGCGGAATCCAAACCCGCTCGACTTGCCAGCGATAGCAGGGCGGTGGATATTGATAAACCGGAACAGGAGCGGGAAGCGGCCTCTGATAATGATGGTGATTAAAAATAGCACTCCCGACAAGAGCAGCTCCAATCCCTATGGCAACCCCTTCCCATCGATGCCGTTGAGGGCTCCCTGCCCAGACGTTATTACCAACAAGGAAAAAGGATATTGCTATTACAATAACCGCTAAAATAATTTTCTTTTTAATCATGGCGACCTCCTTGTTTTTTTGATCATAAAGACGAAGCAGCCATGTGGTTGGTTTACATGAAAAACAAGTCGCAATATTTTTCCCATACCGCCTTGAATCGATTATCCCAACAGAAATTGTCTATCGCTTCCGACACAGAAAAAGCATCCGTCCATTTTTCAAATGAAATTCATCTTCAAAATCAAATCGTTTTCCGAAGCTTTCCCGAAAAGATTCCATACTGTAAGGAAGATGCCCTTCGTCCCGGTTTGCAAGCAGCTTTTTAACCATCGTGTCTGTTGGAGGGATAAATTCCACTAATAAATACCTGGCTAACGACGAAAACCACCGGGCAATATGCTCGAAGGGGACATAAGCGGACAGGACAAGGTGATGGATCAGCGCCAGCGCCAAAATCAAATCTGCGGGCCCCCGGTCGGATAGACTCAATCGCTCACGCCCATTCCACCCGAGACCGGGGGATGGATTTGCTAAATCCATCGTCAAGGGAAGAATTCGATCCCTGTATTTTTTTTGACGAATCTCTCTATATAACAGTTCGGTGCAGGCAGGCTCTTTTTCTATACTCACCACAAATGAGCCGGCGGATGCCGCAATTTGTGAAAATTCACCGAGATTGGCTCCAAAATCCCAAACCATCTTCGGTTGCAGTCGATGGATCACACCATCAACAAATTCTGACTTTTTAGAAATATCCTCAGCACGATATGTCCTAAAAGACTCATAATCCACCCACAGCTTTGAAAAACCATTCCAGTTGATTTTTGAAACAGCACGCCTGAGGGATCTGACCAATCCAATAAGGCCCCGATCACTGACTTTCGGCTTTTTCCCTTCTGAATGGTTTTGCAGATTTTTTTGCTTTTGGGCTCTTGCTTGAAATCTGGCATGCAGGAACAGGTGCATTAAAAGGCCGATCCTGTATTTTCTATGAAAAGGGAGGGCCTTTATGGCTAAATCCAGAGGAAATCCATCTATGTAACTTCGCCATAACGACATCATTCGGATATCGGAATATGCCGCCATAGATAAGGGAGCCAGAAAGTGGGAACAAAATTGACCATAGGCAACCCAAGGGCTTCCCGGCATCCTCTTGCCGATGGAAAGGGTGTCAATCAATATAAGGCCATTTCCGCCATACTGAACATTGAAAGCACTGGCATCGCGCAACCAAAAACCGATCGGAATCAGCACTTCCATGACATCCAAATGTAGGATCGCCGCATCTTTTAGCATTGAAAAAGGCCATTCCCATGGATAGCTTACAAATGGCAAGCAGGGATGACTTAGACTATAAACGGTTCCTTCCGGAGCCTCATCCCCTGCATCCACTAGTTCATGAGGAATCAGCAACCCGGATTTGATAAGCCGATCATGCACACCGGCATGCCGTGCAGCGTCAAAATCGGCGATACCTGCTGGAAGCACACTTCGGTAAATGGAGTCATTTATAGTATATATGGACCCAAAAGGATCTTTGAAGGACCCGAAATCATTCGCCCTGTTTACCATTTGTTTCATTTCCCCCTCTTTTGGATATCCGCCGGAAAAGCTCCTTAAATCGGCTCCAAAAAATCCCGATTGAAACCCCTATAGCAGCAATAACGGCCAGAACGGCTTGAATCAGCATGCTGCCGGTTCCAGGGTCAAGGTAGGCTTCGGCAAGATCCATCCAGAGGGTG
>MGQD01000148.1:9187-9329 GCA_001797695.1 Deltaproteobacteria bacterium RBG_13_49_15
TTTTTTCATCATCCGTGCCATCCGGTACTCCTTTAATGTTTTATCAACCCCAGCGGTTTTTCCTCGTTTTTGATTTGCATTCGTCTATGGGTGTTTATTCCATGGATAATCCTTTGAATAATTGAGTTCCGTTGCCATTCCG
>MGQD01000149.1:0-2125 GCA_001797695.1 Deltaproteobacteria bacterium RBG_13_49_15
ACTTCCCAATAGTGAAACGCTTTCCATAGAAGATATTAAGTGCCGCGGCTGTTTGTCTGATGAACTTTTTATGCATTGCCGGCAGTGTGAGATCAGGCACTGCACCAAGGAAAAGGGCTTCACCGGATGTCATCAGTGCGATAATTTTCCTTGCGAATATATTGACAATTTTCCCATGGCGGTTGGCAAAAAGGTTATTTTACGGGCTATTCCATATTGGCGAGAGGTGGGTACTGAAAAATGGATTAAAGATGAAGAAGCCCGCTATATTTGTCCTGAATGCAGCAATAAAGTTTTCCGTGGTGCGGCAAAATGCAATCAGTGCAAAGCGAAAGTGGATCTGGATTAGTATTTTGTCGAAAAAAACCGCTTCAGTTTTAACTGCATAACCATCGCATGAACCAAGACGTGCAGTCCGAGGCTCTCCAGCGCAGCCGGCTATGCGGAACATTGGCGGTATCAGCAAGAAAATAATTACTCGCAGGGGCTGACATATATGTCCGTAGGTTGTACAATATAAGAAGACATATATGGCAGCTCAAACAACCTGCCATCGATGATCTTCGGGACGGAAAAGAGCGGCTTGACAGGAAGCGACCGTTTATACTACTAGATGCTTTGGAATTGAATCCTAAATATTAAAATCCGTGCCGGAAATCCGACAAGAGTTCTAAATTTTGGATAACAGCGGCTTTGGAAAAAGGAAAACAGCCACCTGGCCTAAAGAACGGAGATCTTCTCCCCGCACGCTGATCGATCGGTATTACAGCGTCCAATTTTCATTTTCCAAAAAGACTCCTACCTACCAGTTCAAACTTCGGGATATTTCGGAAAACGGCCTGTGCATCCTGGTCAAGGAGGATTCAACCGTATTGGATCATGTAAAAGTGGGAGAAATTATTGAAATGAAATTCGCACCGTCCGAATCCCCTGCCCGTCTGAAGATGCTCCGAACTCAGATCAGGCATATCACGAAAAGCAATGAAGGGCGATACCGAGGGCACTTCCTCGTCGGCCTTTTAATCCTCGAATCGGATCCGGGAGGTTTTCCAATAGAGAGGTAACGAGATGAATCCTTGGAGCAAGGAAGAAGTCGCGGCGGCCGTTGAAGATTATTTCTCGATGCTCCAGAAAGAATTGCATGGAGAACCTTACAGCAAAACAGCCTATCGAAAAAAACTGCTGATAAAGCTAAACCTCCGCAATGCCGGCGCCGTGGAATTGAAACATCAAACCATCAGCGCCGTTCTGCTCACCCTCGGGCTTCCATATATCAAGGGATACAAACCCCTGGAAAACTATCAAACCCTGTTGCTGGAGTCCATCGATACGTTTCTCCAGGGGCATCCCCATATCCTATCCGGGCTTATTGCCCATGCCCGTAAAAGGATCTCAAGTCACATTCAAAGGGATCTCTTTTTCAGGAATATCGAAGTGGACCCTCCGAAACGCCTCCGTGCCTTTCCCGCGAAAAAGCGTCATTTGATCAACCGGCTTTTAAGAAAATACGATTTTGTTTCACTGGAGGGGGCGAACCTCTTTCTTGCCGGAGCCGGCGAACAATTCGTGATTGATTTTGAAAAGGCACGCCTAAGACATGAAGGACAATCGCAATTGGCCGATAAGGTCGGACGCCATCCGGAAAAAGAAGATGAATCTGGCTGCGACATTCATTCTTTTGAAACGGATGGGAAACGCCGTTATATCAACGTCAAAACCACCAATTGCGATTTTAGATTCCCGTTTATGATCTCACTTTCCGAGCTTGCATTTTCAGATGCCAATCCGGACCATTTTTACCTCTATCGGGTTTTTGATTTTTCACAGGCGCCCCGCTTGTTCATTCTTAAGGGCCGGCTAAAGGATCATGTCCGCCTGTTCCCGGCTTCCTTTCAAGCCAGATTCGGGTGAACCCTCTGTCTAATCATATGAAAACAGCGGAACCTTGGGTAAAATGGATAGAAATATTCTTTCTTTAAATACATCGCTAATTGTTGGTTAAGGTTCGGACATGAGCGGAACAATCGGCAACGTCCGGAAATGGGAATTAATTGGATATTGAGGCGGGATTTTGGTCCATCTTCTGATAAACGCCGGCACCTTGCAGTGTTAACGCGATGACCAG
>MGQD01000149.1:2145-6655 GCA_001797695.1 Deltaproteobacteria bacterium RBG_13_49_15
GTTGTTTACCCTGCAGTTGCATAAAAAACATGACAAGATATAGAAAAAAATAATGATAACAGAGCATTTGAATACGTTTAGGCATAGTTCGCGAATAAAAAATTTGTCATGTTTTTTACCAGGAGGGAAAGCCGATGATGCCCCATCTCCTTCGTTGCCAAGGGCTCGCAGTAAAATATTACGGCTTCGCCCCTGGACGCCTTGGATCTGGGGCATCTTTGGCTTTTGCAACAACAGGGTTTACTTTCCGGTAATAAATGAGCGAATCAGCGGAATAGATGCATAGAGCGATCCAGATAAGCATGAAAGTCCATAATTTTGCCCTTGAAAAAGGTTCGCCGTAGATGAAAACCGCGAGCAAAAACGTTGAGCTTGGGGCGATGTACTGAAGAATGCCGATGGTGGACATATGAAGTCTTCTGGCGCCGATCGTAAACAGAAGAAGCGGGGGCGCTGTAACCAGAGCGGCCGCCATCAGGAGAAGATCTACATTTAGCCCCTTTTGAAAAAAAGCTCCATCCCCCGCACCCCCGATATAAATTAGATAAGCGACGGCCGGCGCGAACATGAGAAGCGTCTCAACAGAAAGCCCCACGAGAGCGCTTACAGGAGCTACCTTCCGAATCAGACCATAAAACCCGAACGTCAACGCAAGGGTCAACGAAATCCAGGGAAGTTTTCCAAACTGTACCGTCAGATAACCCACTCCGGCAAACGCAATCAGAACCGCGCCCCACTGGGCCGCCCTCAACCGCTCTCTTAAGAAGATCATCCCGAGAAGGACATTGATGAGGGGGTTGATGTAATAACCGAGACTGGTCTGCAAAATCTGATCATTATTGATGGCCCATATGAAAATAAACCAATTGCAGGAAACCAATAGGGTAGTGGCAACCAGAATTCCCAAAGTGTTTCGGTTTTTTAGGGCCAGCCTCAGCTCCTGCCGGTACCCGAGAAAAAAAACAAACGGCATCAGGAATAGAAACGACCAGACGATCCGGTGCATGAGAATTTCAAAGGGCGGAACCGCCTTGAGCCATTTGAAATAGATAGGGGTCAATCCCCAGATTAAAAATGCGGAAACCGCGCTGGCGGCCCCTGAAAAAGACTCGGGTTTTGTTTTATCATTCATTTTCGTTTCAGCTTTACTACCGACTCGATATGGGCTGTGTGAGGAAACATATCCACCGGCTGAATCTCCAGAACATCATATTTTTCCTTCATAAGACCTAAATCCCTTGCCAGTGTAGCAGGATTGCAGGAGATATAGACCATGCGCGATGGCGCCATTTCAAGGATCTGTTTCACGACTTTCGGGTGCATTCCGACCCGGGGCGGATCAATGATGATGACGTCCGGCGGAAAGTCTATATGGGTTTTTAAATTGAGCACGTCTCCAAGGATGAATCGGCTGTTTTTAATATGATTCAGCAGGCTATTTTCCATGGCGTCCGCTACCGCACTTTCGGAAATCTCAATGCCGACAACCGACTTTGCGGCCTCCGAAAAATAGACGGCAACGGTTCCGGTTCCGCTGTATAGATCAAGAACGGATTCCGTTCCGGTGAGGGCGGCATAATCCTTTGCCGTTTCGAAAATACTCCTGGCGCTTTGGGTGTTCACCTGAAAAAAGGAATTGGCGGATATGTCGAATTCGAAGGGTCCGACCCGATCCCTGATTTTTGGATTACCGGATAGGCATCTCTCCTTTTCGCCCAAAGCGATTCCCGCTTTTCTCGATGTGATGTTGTTGATTACGGATACGATCCGGGGATATTTGGATCTCAGAATATCCGCAAGGGGTTGAACCACACGGCTATCGTCAGCGGCTGTGACGATGTTGACCATCCATTGGTCATAGGCTTCGGAATGCCGAAGCATCAAAAATCTCCAGAATCCGCTATGCGTCTTCAGTCCATACGGAGGCGCCCCTGAGGATTTCATGAGTGTCCGAACATCGTTTAAGATCGCATTCCCCAAATCATGCTGAAGCAAGCACTTCTCGATATCAATAATTTTATCAAAGGTTTGCGGAATGTGAAGCCCCAGTGCAAATTGCCGATCGATTGACGGTTGTTGCATTTCCTCCGGGAAAAGCCACCTCCGGTCCGAGCATGAAAATTCCATTTTATTGCGATACCCGAATATTTTCGGAGAGGGGATTATGGAATGAACCGGAACACCGTCAAGACCCCCGATCCGTAAAAGAGAGTCGATAATCTGCTGCTGTTTGTAAATCAGTTGCCGGCCGTAATCGATAAACTGCCACTTGCATCCTCCGCAATAATTGCTGTATATGCATGGCGGCGTAAGCCGAAAAGGGGAATGTTCAATCAGTTCCAGCAAAACGGCTTCGGCATGATTTTTCTTTCTTTTGGTTATCCGAACCAGGGCGACATCAAGTGGGGCTGTCCGTTCCACAAAGACGGCGAGTCCATCAAGACGTCCGATCCCCCGTCCGCCAAAAGACATGCCGGAAATGGTCAGTTGGTGTTGTTCCCCTTTTTTAATTTGCATATTAGGCCTGCTGCTTTCTTAGACTGAAACGAGGATGGCCGGCGTGACGGTCAATCCGATGCGACCCTGTTTATAGAATCATAACCTGCAAATCAAGAAAGATCCCGATGGATTTAAAAAATCGATCCGATATCGTAACCGTTCCTTTTTTATCCGATGGCCTCATGTTAAAGGGAACCCTCCATTTTCCGAAAATACGCAGGCCGCCTTTTGTTGTGGGCTCCCATGGACTGGTGAGCAGCGGTGATTCCCCAAAGCAGATTGCCTTGGCCACAAAACTGAGTGATGCCGGGATTGCATTTTTCCGTTTTGATCACAGGGGGCGCGGTCAAAGTGAAGGAGACTTTAAAACGGCAACATCATTGGGAACAAGGATAAACGATCTGATGAACGCCATTAAAATAATCGGTTCCAGGCAGGATATGGGAAAACTTCTCGGCCTTTTCGGAAGCAGCATGGGAGGCACCGTATGTCTTGCCGCAGCGTCGCTTATCCCCGTTCCTGCAATGGTGACGGTGGCAGCTCCGATTCAAAGCCGCACCATCATCCGAAAACAGCATGGAAAAGAGAGGATGGATGTGGAAAACGTCTTTTTTAACGATGAAAAACGGCAATTCGATTTGACGGATCGGTTGCAAAGCATTCGAAACATTTTAATCTTTCACGGGGATGCCGATGACGTGGTCCCCTTTTCAAACGCTCTTGACCTGTACGAAAAGGTCTCGGAACCGAAGCGGCTGATCCGGCAGCATGGAGGCGACCATCTCATGAGCGATCCAAAACACCAGGCTGAGTTTATACGCGAATCGACATCCTGGTTTGTACAAACGCCATGTTGATGGCTTCGTAAAAAGTCCACCTGCTGCGTTGCGCTGCATCTGAAGCTTTTTACTTTGCCATCTCAATTTGGACTTTTGCGGATTCATCAGTGTTCAATTGAACGGATTGAAAAAAGGATCCGTTTATAAAAAATCTGATTTGGTATGCTGCTAAAAACATTCCTTGAATTTTAGTTGCAATCGATAGCATTCATAGGATAATCGTTTTGTCACTGGAACGACTTTCTTAAAATACAATCCGATTGTGAGAGACGCCATGGAAAAACACCGATTAATCGATGAAACCATAAAACCCTGGTACTTCGGCAGGATCCTGCATGGAAATTACAGCACCATCGTGAAAGATCGTGTCTCCGAATGCATTCTGATCTTCATTTCCTTTGAAAAGACCGGGAATCCGGCTATCCCCTATCTGGCCGCTTGGGAAAAAGATAAAAAATCGATCTGGTATGAATATGCCGGAAAACGGTTCGTGGAAATGATGGGATGCGGGTATCCCGAATTGGCCGAAACCGTCCGCACAAGCATTATTGATCGCCACATCTATAAATACAATGAGGATGAGGGGATAACGAAAGAAGTGATAAATCGGGAACACCTCGAAGGGATCCGCGAAGAGCTGCGCGAAGATATCCGGCGGATCGGATCCATGGAAGCGGTTTATAAAATTTCGCCAAAACACGGCAAGCCGTTTTGGATCAAGGATCAGGCCATGATTGAAACCTATCTGAAAGAGCGCGTCTGTCTTTCCTTAGGTACTGTGACCGTCGTATCCAAGGAGATGGAAGCTGAAGAAGAACGGGAAAAATTGGTAATACGCCTAAAAGAAGCCCTTGCCAATGTGAAGACCCTGCAGGGGCTTCTCCCCATCTGCGCTTCCTGCAAAAAAATTCGTGATGACAAAGGATACTGGAATCAGATTGAAACCTATTTCCAGGACCACAGCAACCTGGTGTTCAGCCACAGCGTCTGCCCGGAGTGTATCAAACAGCTTTATCCCGAATTGCAAAAGAAACCCTGACCCGGATAGTTTACCCCTCTGATATACAGGGCGCATATTCTCTCAAGACTTTGCGGCAACTGCGAGGGGTTTCCCATAACGACGGCAAAAGTCGCTGATTTTCCGGGTGCAATCCATCCAAGATTATTGATTC
>MGQD01000150.1:0-109 GCA_001797695.1 Deltaproteobacteria bacterium RBG_13_49_15
AAAGCCATGGTAAAACGATCATTTGTGGGATTGCTGAAACCCCGGCTCGAATATGAACGCCTTTCGGGTGCGCTCGCGGAGATAAAAGAAATCCCGATCCCCCGGCAGG
>MGQD01000150.1:201-1681 GCA_001797695.1 Deltaproteobacteria bacterium RBG_13_49_15
CCGCTCTTCCAGGGAATCCGCCTTTTCCGGTTTTTTTCAATCCTGAAAAGCCGATCCATACCATTTGTATCACAGGAACGGACCATGACCTTCTGGTCACTACCAATCAGCATGTTCTGAGGACCCGAATTGAGGATATTAAAAATGGGATCTTGATTCTCAAAAAGATAACACGCGTAAAACAGATCTTTCTGATGGTTTTTGGGAGCGGAGCTCCGATTTCCAATGATATCGGAGCTGAAATCAGACCTGTTAAAGCAGGATATCCGGCCGCGCTCCCGCAGATCATGGTGCGGGACTTATTGGGACGGGCGGTCCCCCCGGGAAAAACATGCGAAGACCTCGGAGTGAGCTTTTTTACCGCCGAAGCGGTCGCATCCATCGGGCGCGCGTTTGCATCAAATGCGATTCCGGTCTCAAAAATCATCACCGTCATCGGCAAGGACGGCAAAAGGAACATGGTCTCGGCCCGGATCGGAACCCCTGTCCAGGATATTTTTTCCGCCCTCGGCATCGTCGTGCAGGACAAGGACCGGCTCATCGTCGGAGGCCCCATGACCGGTTTGGCCGTCTTTTCCGAATCATACCCGGTTTTGGCGGACACCGACTCCGTCATGGTTCAGGATCATGCCGGCATCACGCCGGTTTCCGATTACCCGTGCATAAACTGCGGGGAGTGCGTCCGGATATGCCCGGCTAAAATTCCGGTCAACATGCTGGTGCGGTATCTCGAAACCGGCCGGTATGAAGAGGCTGCCGACCTGTACGACCTGTATTGCTGCATCGAATGCGGCTTATGCAGTTATGTCTGCGTTTCGAGGATGCCGGTTTTCCAGTATATCCGGTTGGGCAAATACGAACTCAGCCGGCGACAAGCAGCGGAGGCAAGCCATGACTGATAAAAAATTCATCGTTTCCCATGCGCCATTCTGGCATGACGGCGGACATATCGCCAACCGGAGCTGCCACACCATCTTTGCCGCGCTCCCGGCCGTCGTCGCCGGCGTCATCCAATACGGGATACCGGCCCTGGGGGTGATCTCCCTATCCGTTTCAACAGCCATGATCTGGGAATATCTGTTGAATCTGGCCACACGGCGGGCGATTTCCATCGGGGACGGGAACGCCGCTCTTATCGGACTGTTGTTCGGCATGCTTCTTCCGGCGACGGCCCCATGGTGGCTTGTCGTCATCGGAACGTTTATGGCCATCCTTGTCGGAAAACAGATTTATGGGGGCATCGGGGGCAACCCGTTCAATCCCGTTCTGGTCGCCATCGCCATCTGTATGCTGTCGTGGAAAAATTTTTTTGATTTTGATGAAGCTCTAGTGAATTATGAATTCGGTTTTGCCGCTGCATACCCCCTTGCCGCCCTGAAATATTTCGGCGTTTCCGCTGTCGAGGATTTCGGCATCGGCCGGCTCCTTTTCGGAAAACAGATCGGCGGGATCGGCGCCACCTTCGGCATCGGCCTGATCG
>MGQD01000150.1:1848-5926 GCA_001797695.1 Deltaproteobacteria bacterium RBG_13_49_15
TTTCTGGCGCCGGAAGATTCATCTTCTCCGGTTAATATGATTCCAATGTTCCTTTACGGAATCGGCGCCGGAGTAACCACCATGATTATCCGGAATATCGGTTCGTTTGTAGATGGAGCGGTTTTTGCTGTTCTTTTGTTCAACATCGCCAACCCGCTTCTTGACAGGATCAGACCCAAGGCGCTCGGAAAGGTGGGCAATCATGCGTGAAATGATCAAAATGGTCGTGGTGCTGACCGTTCTGTGTTCCTTTTCCGGCGGTCTCCTTGCCGCACTGCGTGACGGAACCAAAGAACGGATCGAAGTCCAGCAACTCGAATTTATCAAAGGGCCGGCCATTCGAAAAATACTTGAAGGGGCTTCGAACGATCCCATCAAGGATCGTTTCAAAATAAAGATCGGGGAAACCGAAAAAACCTTTTTTGTCGGACTCTTCGACGGAAAAGCGAATACGGTCGTTTATGAGGCTTCCGGAAAAGGGTTCGGCGGGGATATCGGAATGATGATCGGCGTAAATCTTGCCGACGACAAGATCGCGGGGGTCGGAGTCACCACCCACAGCGAAACCCCGGGAATCGGCGCAAAAGCTCAGACCGACCCCAAATTCGCGAAACAGTTTAAAGGCCTTATGCTGACAGAGGAAGTAAAGGTTAAAGCCGATGGCGGAAAGATCGACGCCATGTCCGGCGCCACAGTCACATCAAAAGGGGTGACTGCCGCGGTGACGGAAGCCGGAAAATTCTACAAAGAGATCAAGCCCCAGCTTGCCGAAAAAGCAAAGTCCTTTCAAAAATAGGGAGTAAACGATGGCAAAAACACTGACTCAGGAATTTGTTAAGGGCCTGTGGGCTGAAATCCCGCCGTTTAGGCTCGTGCTCGGGTTATGCCCGATACTGGCCGTGTCGAAAACCGTGGAAAACGCCGTCGGAATGGGGATTGCCGTCATCTTCGTTCTGGTATGCTCCAATATCCTGGTCGCAGCCCTTCGCAAAATCATCCCGAGTAAAGTCCGGATCGCCTGTTTCATCATCGTTATTGCCACCTTTGTCATCGTGGTCGAACTGCTGATGCAGGCATACACCTATCCGCTTTTTTTAAAACTCGGTATTTTTATTCCGCTTATCGTCGTCAACTGCATCCCTCTCGGACGGGCGGAAGCCTTTGCTTATAAAAACGGGATCGCCGCATCCGCAGCGGACGGCCTCGGACTCGGGATCGGATATGCGATGTCGCTGACCGTGCTCTCCTCGATACGGGAAGTTTTCGGAAACGGAACCTTTTTGGGCGCAACGGTTTTCGGCCCCTCATTTCAACCGTTTAAATTCATGGTGGAAGCTCCAGGGGCTTTTGTCTGCCTGGGGCTTATGCTGTGCATTATGAACGCCATGGGAAAGAAATAAGGAGGCATCCATGGGTGAATATGTCCAGATGATCATCGGCTTTATTCTGGTCAACAACATCCTTCTCATGCAGTATCTGGGGAATTGCCCGTTCCTTGGAACTTCAAAAAGGATGGAAACGGCGGTTGGCATGGCCATGGCGGTTGTCTTTGTTCTCGTGCTGGCCGGCGTCATCACCTGGGTCACAGAAATGTATCTGCTCAAGCCGTTGGGCCTCGAATACCTGCGCACCATGTCCTTTATTGTGGTCATCGCGGCGCTGGTACAGTTTGTCGAGATGTTTTTGAAAAAGAGCGTTCCGGCGCTTTATACAGGACTGGGGATCTATCTGCCGCTCATTACCACCAACTGCGCGGTTTTAGGCGTCTGCCTGATCAATATAAATGAGGAATATAATTTTCTTCAAACCATCGTTTCCTCATTTGGATATAGCACCGGATTCGGATTTGCGCTGATCCTCTTTGCAGGGGTTCGGGAACGGATCCTTCTGGCGCGGGTTCCCAAGGCGCTTCAGGACACATCCATCGGACTGGTGACGGCCGGCATGCTCTCACTCGCCTTCTTCGGATTTAAGGGAATGATTTAGCAGGAGGACCACATGACGGAAGCGCTTTTATTTATGCTGGGTCTCGGTGCGGTGTGCGGATCCATTCTGAGCATCGCCTCGAAGATATTTTACATTTACGAAGATCCGAGAAAATTGGAAGTGGAAGGGTTTCTGGCCGGAGCGAACTGCGGCGGATGCGGATTTGCCGGGTGCTCGGCCGCCGCCGAAGCGGTGATCGCAGGAGAGGCACCCTCCAGCGTCTGCATCGTGGGCGGGGCGGAATCGGCGGCCAATGTGGCAGCGGTCATGGGTGTGGAAGCGAAAAGCGCGGAACCGATGACCTCCCATAACAAATGCTTCGGAGGAGATCGGGCATTAGACCGGTTTTATTACATGGGGATCAACTCCTGCCAGGCACTGACGGCGCTTTTCGGCGGAAAGAGGGAATGCGAGATCGGATGTCTCGGGTGCGGCGACTGCGTCAACGTTTGCCTGTTCGATGCCATCAAGCTCGGACCCGACGGATATCCGGTCATCGACGAGGCAAAGTGCGTGGGGTGCGGCGCATGCGAACGGGTTTGCCCTAAAAATGTATTAAAAGTCAAATCCATGACCGACCGGCTTCTCCATTTTAATCGTGAAGACGACTGCCTGGCCCCATGCCGCCAGACGTGCCCGGCTGAAATCGATATTCCCAAGTATATCGCCCAGATCAAAAGCGGCGATTATGAAGGGGCGGTTCATACCATCCGCGAACGGAATCCCCTCCTCCTTTCCTGCGGCAGGGTTTGCCCGCATCCCTGCGAAACGCATTGCCGCAGAGCGATAGAAGATGAGGCGGTTTCCATCAATCAACTGAAACGGTTTGTTGCGGATTTCGAAATGAATTCGGGGAAACATCTCCCCATCTCCTGCGCTCCGCCCACCGGGAAGCGCGTGGCGGTCATCGGAGGAGGGCCTGCCGGATTGAGCTGCGCGTATTTTCTCAGGCGGCTCGGCCATGAAGTGACTATCTTCGAGGCGATGCCGAAACTTGGCGGGATGATCCGATACGGCATACCCGAGTACCGGCTTCCCAAAAAAGTCCTCGACTGGGAAATAGAAGGGATCACCAATCTCGGAATCAAGGTTCATACCAATGTTAAATTAGGCGTGGATTTCGACATGTCATCTCTGGTATCCGCCGGCTACGATGCCGTTTTCATCGGGGTCGGCGCCTGGAAGGACATGAGCATCGGAGTGGAAGGGGAAAACCTCAAGGGGTGTTATACCGGAATCGATTTTCTGGCAAAAGTGGGGATGGGGGAGGCTGTGCCCAAAGTGCGCCGGGCTGCCGTCGTAGGGGGTGGGAACACGGCCATCGATTGCGTGCGGACCCTCGTTCGGCTAGGTGTGGAAGAGGTCTATCTCGTTTACCGCAGGACCCGGAAAGAAATGCCGGCCAATGAAGTCGAAATCGATGCGGCAGAGCATGAAAAGGTTAAATTCATTTTTCTTGCCGCTCCCGCAAAAGTCATCGGAAACGAAGAAGGCACACTGACCCATCTCCAATATCTGAAAATGAAGCTGGGAGAGCCGGATGCTTCCGGGCGGCGCAGACCGGTTCCGATTGAAGGCTCCGAAACCCTTCTTGAAATCGATATGCTGATTGCCGCCATCGGACAGCAGTCGGATATGTCATTTAAAGAAGGAGGAAAGCGGATCCAGGATCTGAAGATTACCCGCTGGAAAACCATCGATGCTGATCCTGAAACATTGCAGGCGAGCATCCCTTATATATTTACAGCCGGGGATGCAGCCACCGGCCCTTCGCTGGTTGTCGAAGCCATAGGCGGCGGAAGGCGGGCTGCCCGCTCCATTCACATGTATCTGACCGGGCAGGAGATCAAGCCTCCTTTGAAATCGATTTTCAAACGGCTTATCCCCGGAACGATTTTCGAATCAGTGGAAGGGATTCAAAAAATAGCTCGCGCCAAGATGCCCGAACTCCCTGCGGACGAACGGATCACGAACTTCAAGGAAGTGGACCAGGTCATTTCCGAAGACGCCGCCCTTGCCGAATCGGCCCGGTGCCTTTTCTGCGGCAGGACATGCTATAATAAGGATGACAAGGAAAGTTCTAAGTTGTAAG
>MGQD01000151.1:0-709 GCA_001797695.1 Deltaproteobacteria bacterium RBG_13_49_15
GCCACTTCGGTTTGTCCGTAAATCTGTTTGAGGTTGACTCCCAGCGCATGAAAAAAACGGAAATGATCAGGCCCCATGGCAGCGCCTCCGGTATATGCATTTCGTACGCGAGAAAGGCCAAGATGGTCTTTAAGTTTGGATTGAACGCCGAGGTACGCCATCCGTCCCAAAAGAGACCAGTGCCAGGGGATCGGTTTTTTACCGAATTTAAGATCGGCAAGATGGTAACCGATTTTTGTGGCGAGTTCATAGCATTTGCGTTTGCCCCATGACGAATCGAGGTATTTGACCTGAACCTTTCGGGTCATCTGCTCGTACATTCTCGGGGGCGCAAACATGACATGCGGACCGATTTCGCGAATGTTCTCCTGAGCTGTGCTTGGATCTTCTGGGAAATTGATCGTATAGCCGATCTGGAGTCCGCATGAAATGGACATCATCTGCTCACCGATCCAGGCAAAAGGAAGATAGGAAACATAGTCGTCCGAATCATAGCACGGATCGACTTCCATGAGATGCTTCCCCATGGTCAGCATGTTGTTGTGCGATAACAGAGCCCCCTTGGGGAGTGCCGTGGTTCCCGATGTATAGAAAAGAAGTGCGATCTCTTCTCCATGACCCTTTTCAATTATTTCTTCAAAGAGTTTCGGTTTTTCCTTTTCGAGTTCGCGCCCCAGATCCTGGACCTCTTTCAGGCTGATCAGAACCT
>MGQD01000151.1:721-1087 GCA_001797695.1 Deltaproteobacteria bacterium RBG_13_49_15
TACGCATCCCTTTCGGATCATCCCAGATAATCTTTTTAAGTTTGGGGCACTCATGAAAAATGGAGATGGTCTTGTCGACCTCTTCCTGTCCTTCGCCGAAGATGAACTTGGTGTCCGAGTGGTCGATGATGTAGCGGACCTCGTCTATGAGACAATCCTGGAACAGCCACACTCCGGTACCCCTGGCGCACAGGGTTGCCATCTCCGCCCACAGCCCTTCGGGGCGATTGTCTCCGATCATGGCGACCTTGTCGCCATCTTCGAGGCCAAGCCGGATAAGGCCGAGAGCGATGTATTTGACGTTTTCCAGATATTGCTTCCAGGTAATGGGACGCCAGATACCGAATTCCTTTTCCCGCATGGCAA
>MGQD01000151.1:1145-2055 GCA_001797695.1 Deltaproteobacteria bacterium RBG_13_49_15
TTTTGTGATGTCGATCGCTGCCGATAATGATGGTGCGACCGAGCTACCGTCTTGTTGCATATAAGTCCTCTTCGCCAAGATAAGCCTTGATCACCTCGGGGTTGTTCTGAACTTCAATTGGGGTTCCGTCCATGATCATATTGCCGAAGTTAAGGACGAAGACACGGTCTGAAAGGTCCATAACGACGCCCATGTCATGCTCGACCAAAAGACATGTCACCTGCCAGCGTTTTTCTTCGTTGATATCAAGAATAAACCGCGCCATGTCTTCAACTTCTTCCAGATTCAAACCGGCCAGCGGCTCGTCAAGGATCAAAAGCTCCGGCTCGAGTGCAAGAGCCCGTCCCAGCTCGACCCGCTTTTGAAGGCCGTAAGGAAGCATTCCGACCGATTTGTGGCGGATCGACTCGATTTCAAGCAGATCGATGATCTCCTCTTCGATGAATTCCCGGTGCCTGATCTCCTCACGGGCCGTTTTTCCGATGTACAATGCCCCGCTCAAAATGCCGGATTTATAATGAATATGGCGGCCGAGCCGGATGTTGTCCAGAACCGTCATGCCGCCGAAGACCTCCACCTTCTGAAATGTTCGGGCCAACCCCATCTGGGCGCGTTCATGGGGTTTGAGGTGGTTGATTTGTTTTCCTTTGAAAATGATTTTACCGTTTTCGGGATGATAAAGGCCGTTAACGCAGTTCATCATAACGGTCTTCCCGGCGCCGTTCGGCCCTATGACGGAATGAATTTCTCCCTGTTTGACGTTAAGAGTGATCCCCTGCAAGGCCCGGACTTTCCCAAAAGACATGCTGATGTCTTCGAGTTCCAGGAGGATTTCATCTGTTTTTGCTTCGCCTTTTACGGTCAACATTCCCTCCCGTTATTTGTTGAATATTCCATCCCCCATCCCAGG
>MGQD01000151.1:2074-2567 GCA_001797695.1 Deltaproteobacteria bacterium RBG_13_49_15
GACGATTCGGCCCATGATCCCTTGCTGATGATCGGCGACATTTCAACTTAAACCGCCAATTCATATGAAAATGTTATGGTTTATATGAAAAATGGACTCCGTTCGTCAAGCAGATAACTGATTTACTTAATAGCAGTTTTCAGAAAACCTGATCACTCTAGCGTTGTGCGTCATAAATACCTTTCCTATATTTGTCATTCCGGACTCGATCCGGAATCCAGAAAAACAGAGACTGGATGCCGCATCAAGTGCGGCATGACATGTCAATTAAAAGCAAAGAAGTGTTAGACGCAGTACACTAGGTCTTTTCGTCCCCATAACCCCGGAAACGGCGCCTATTCGAGCATAAATAGCTAATTTATAGTTGGCTTTTGATCTGTGTCAAATCTTTTTTATCGTCAGGGTGATTCAATCCGGCCTAAAAAAGCCGCTCTCACGGAAACAGGAATCTATTGCCTACAAAATGACGAGCTTGGTAACCGTTTTTACAATT
>MGQD01000151.1:2646-2901 GCA_001797695.1 Deltaproteobacteria bacterium RBG_13_49_15
TCCATTTGCCTAAACCTCCCCAGTAGTCGGAATCCACCAAAATTATGGGAAAAGGTCTGATGCGATGAGTCTGGACAAGCGTCACCGCTTCAAAGAGCTCGTCGAGCGTCCCGATCCCGCCGGGCATGATGATATAAGCGCTCGCATATTTAACAAGCATTACTTTCCGGATGAAAAAATACTTGAATTCGACCCTGATATTGGCATACGGATTTGGCTTTTGTTCCAGAGGAAGAACGATATTTAGCCCCACCG
>MGQD01000151.1:3381-3523 GCA_001797695.1 Deltaproteobacteria bacterium RBG_13_49_15
TCACCAGAGAGGGAGAGTCCGCGGACGCCACGGACGTGATGGACATCTTAACTCTTGCGTGCGGAAAGGGAACCATGATCACCATTCGGATCGATGATCCAAGGGATAAAGACATACTAACCCGCCTGGTCGCTCTCGTCGA
>MGQD01000151.1:3702-4548 GCA_001797695.1 Deltaproteobacteria bacterium RBG_13_49_15
GTTCAAGGCCGCAGTTCAGAAGGCGACGGAGGACCTGCGATCGATCATTGAAAACACCCCAGAAGATTATCGCCAACATGCTCAAATTCTGGAAACTCATGTGGTCCTCCTGAAAGACAAGATGCTTTATGAAAAGACCATCGCCGTAATCGAGAAAGAACGGGTGAATGCGGAATGGGCATTAAAAAAAGTAGTTTCCGATCTGCAGGTAACCTTTCAGAGCATATCGGATACTTATTTAAGGGAGCGGGCCAGAGATATCGTTCATGTGAGCGAACGAATCATGAGAAACCTGAAAGGGATCGGCTCGGTGAGCTTCCAGAAAAACGATAAGCGGGTTATCCTGGTCGCCCGGGATCTCTCCCCTGCCGAAACCAGCCAGATTCAACTGGAGCAGATCAAAGGATTTGTCACCGACCACGGCGGAATGGCTTCCCACACCAGCATCATTGCCCGTTCCCTGCAGATTCCGGCTGTTATGGGGCTTGGAAACATCAGCGCCATGGTCCAAAACGAAGACATTCTTATTGTTGACGGGTCCGCCGGCCTGGTTATTGTCCATCCTGCGCAAGAGACGCTTTTAGACTACAAGAGAAAAAAGGATCGGTATGAAGCCCAGGTTGCGATCCTGGTCCGGAGCAGCAAAATTCCGGCCAAAACCATTGACGGCTGCCGGATTCACATTTTTGGGAACATCGAACTCCCTGAGGAAGTGGTCTCGGTTTTAGATCATGGCGGGGAAGGGATCGGACTTTACAGGACCGAGTTTCAATACCTGGGAAGGCCGGATTTTCCCGCAGAAAATGAGCTGTTTGAAAAATATCTGGATGTTGTTGAAGTCATGGG
>MGQD01000151.1:4620-6433 GCA_001797695.1 Deltaproteobacteria bacterium RBG_13_49_15
AGAAAAGAATCCGGCCTTAGGACTTCGCGCCATCCGGTATTGCCTCCGGAACCCCGTTATTTTTAAGACGCAGTTGAGGGCGATTTTAAGAGTTGCCGCTTTTGGGAATGTGAAGATCATGTTTCCCATGATCTCCAGTTACGATGAACTGATTGAGGCAAAGAAACAGCTTAAGGCAGCCGCTGGCGAGCTTGAAAAAGAGGGAGCCGAATTCAAGCGGGATATTGAAATTGGAGTCCTGATCGAAGTCCCGTCAGCGGTTGTGATGGCGGATGTCCTTGCCAGGGAGGTCGGTTTCTTTTCTATCGGGACGAACGATCTGATTCAGTATTCCTTTGCCATCGACCGCGGAAACCCGAAGGTGGCGCATCTGTACCGGCCTCTTCATCCCGCCATTATCCGGATGCTGAAACAAATAGTCGATGCGGCTTCTGATGAAGGAATCCAAGTCGCCATTTGCGGTGAAATGGCGGGCGAACCGCTTCATTTACCCGTGCTTTTGGGTCTTGGGTTAACCGAGTTGAGCATGAACCCTCAATTCATTCCAATGGCCAAACGGATGATCCGGATGATGAATCTCAAAGAATGCCGGATGTGCGTGAAAGAGCTGATGAAGGAGACTACTGCAGAAGGCGTTATGAAACGGGTGCAACGCATCTACGGCGATCTGGCAGCGGAAAAGGTTTATGAAAACGCTCCCGGCAAGGGGATGGATTTGAATCCGAATTGCCGGAACAAGAAAAGGTAAGGAAGGTTGAACTCATCCCATTTTAAAGTGATCGCCGAAAACCGAAAGGCCAAGTTCAATTACTTTATTGAAGATGAATTTGAGGCCGGACTGGTTCTCAAAGGAACGGAGGTGAAGTCGCTTCGGATGGGGAGAGCCAACCTGAAGGATTCATATGCCAGGATCAAAAAGGGGGAGTTGTTCATCTATCAGATGCACATCAGCCCATATCCGTTTGCCCATTATGACAACCATGATCCGCTAAGACCCAGAAAACTCCTCATGCACAAGGCGGAAATCAAACGCCTTTATGGAAAAATCAATGAAAAGGGGTATGCACTGATTCCGCTAAAGCTCTATTTCAAGGAGGGGAAAGCCAAGATGGTGCTGGCTCTGGCTAAAGGAAAACGCCGGTTCGACAAACGGGAAACGATCCGCCGGCGCGATCAGAAGAGGGAATTGGAAAGGAGTAAAAAGGGATATTGATCCACCCTTTCCCCCTTGACAATGGTAAGAAATTTCATTAGATTGTATATTATAAATGTTCTTTTCCATATAGTCTGCAATTTACCTCATTTTGGGGGCGAAACGGCTTCGACGGGGATAAAGAAGCACATGCTGCATACCGAGCGCCTGTCAGCTCGTAAAACCGGACGGGAACTAAACATAATCGCAGACGATTATAACTACGCCCTGGCTGCCTAGCAGCCAGCGTCCTACCGGATGAAACCTGCTAGTCCGGATAGGGCGCCGATCAGCAGGAGAGCCGATCCCGGATTCCTGATAGGGGGTAGGTGAAACTTTTTCAGGATAGCCTTTCGGAAATCTAGCCTGAAAGATCCTCGAAGGGCGAACTAACCAGTTCAGGATATGTATGTAGATGCAGGTGCGGAATATTTTCGGACGCGGGTTCGACTCCCGCCGCCTCCACCATTAATTTGCAATAATATCGATTGGTCAGACTTTTTTATACCCTTATTTTGGTATGACACCGGGATGACATTACTGGTCTTTTGATAGACCTCTTTAACCTCATCAAGTTCCACTCGAAAATTACGTTCAAAAGCCTTATTTGTGCTATGCATC
>MGQD01000152.1:0-7017 GCA_001797695.1 Deltaproteobacteria bacterium RBG_13_49_15
TTCCAGTCCGGACGGTTCCCCGGCATTCGGGTCTTCTGTTGTCGTCGTTCGGCTGCGCCAGCCAGGGAATTAGCGGTGAAATTGGGATTGCCGCTCCCTAAGCATCTCGACATCGTCGAAGTCCCCTGTGCCGGAGGGCTATCGCCGGAGCAGTTGCTTTCGGCCTTTCAGGAAGGCGCCGATGGTGTGATGGTGATGACCTGCCATGAAGGGAACTGCCATTCGGAAAGAGGAAATATACTGGCGCGTCAACGGGTTTATCAGCTTACCGATCTCTTTCAAAAGATGGGGTTTGAATCAAGGCGACTTGTGTTTAGGACCGTAGCATCGAATATGGGGCCGGAGTTTGCCGCGATGGTTGGCTCCTTTTCGGAAATGATCGGTGAAATCGGTCCAAGCCGTCTTAAAAAATAATACCCTGACTCAGTGAAAAGGAGATGTGTTAATGGAAATAGCGGAAGCCGTCGATCTTGGCATGCTGGATGCCGGATGCTGCCGAGAATGGCCCTTTTTGCATGGATTTTGCGTTACCTGCGGATGCTGTTCGAGTTCATGCCCCGCGTCGGGGGTGGATGGGTTTGATCCCCGAAAATTGGTTCAGATGGTATCGCTTGGAATGAAAGATGCGGCCGTTAAAGCCCGATGGCCATGGATCTGCACCATGTGCGGCAAGTGCGCCAATGTATGTCCTATGGATGTCGATATCCCGGCGCTGATTCGTAAATTAAGATCGCTTCGTCCAAGAGAAGATGTGCCGGGGATCCTTCACAAAGGGCTTGAAGCAGCCCTTGAAACCGGAAACAACCTTCGACTCCCGGCAGAAGATTACATATTCATTCTGGAAGACGTGGCATCGGAGATTGCAGAAGAACCCGGATTCGAGGAATTTAAAATTAGTATCGATAAAAAAGGGGCCAATCTTCTCACCACCATCCATAACAAGCTGGTCAACACCCATACGGAAGACCTGAAGCATTGGTGGAAAATCTTCCATGCTGCAGGCGAGGATTGGACGGTTCCTTCGAAGAACTGGGAGGGAACGAGCTGGGGATACTTTACCGGCGATGACGAGGCCATACGGATCATGTCCGGACGGATCATTGACCAAATGGAACAGCTTGAAATCGCAACATTGATGTGGCCCGAATGAGGGCATGCCTATCTGGCGACCCGGTCGGGCCTGGAAACCTACTATCCGGATGCACTGAAGCGATACCGTTTTGTAACGGTTTTTGATCTGCTCATCCAGTACATCCAAAAGGGGCGGATCCGCCTGGACAGGTCCCGGTTCAAAGAACGGCTGGCCACCTACCATGATCCTTGCAATTACGGCCGGCAGGCCTTCCGGCGGTTCGGACACGGTTTTTTCTCTGAACCCCGCTGGATTTTAAGTCAGTGTATGGATCGCTGGATCGATATGTATCCGGCGAAAATGGATCAGATCTGTTGTGGCGGTGGCGGTGGTGCGATGACCACCGGATATGACAACGAGCGAATTTTCTACGCCAGAAGGAAAATGGATCAGATTAAATCCACAGGTGCGGACATGGTGGTCGTCCCGTGCCATAGCTGCCATGGACAGTTGAAAAACATTCAAAAAGAATACGGCATGGGGGATTTGGAAGTTAAATACCTTTGGGAACTCGTAGCCGACTGCCTGGTGATCTGATCCGTTGGCTGGTTATAAAATTAAAATTAAAAACGGGGCGTAGGCACGCCCCGTTTTCCACTTAAGGGCCTAAAAGCGGTTAATATTGCTATTTCTTTTTGGTTGTTGTCTTTTTTGCAGCAGGTTTCTTTTTTGCAGTAGTTGTGGCTTTTTTGGCCGTCGTTTTCTTTTTTGCTGTTGCCATGGCATCCTCCAAAAGGGGTTAAAGGTAAAAGGGAGATAGTGCCCTTAAGTGACTGGAATGTGCGTAAAGACTTCCATATTTAGTATTAAGAGCGACTTTACACTACTATATACGGTATGTCAAGCGATTTTTTAAAAATTTATTTTGCATGAACCTAAATTTAATCAAGAGAATAAGGTTTGGCAAACAAATGAAATTCATTTAAGATTTATTTCATTGAGGGTTAATTTTCCACAAACAGATACAGACGGCCGAGGGATATAAAAGGCCAATTTTAAAACAACGAAAGAAGGAGGAGAGCTTTTGTGGCTGAACTGGCTTATGTAAATGGAACACTTTCGGCAATCGAATCCGCCCGGGTTCCCATAGAGGATCGGGGATACCAATTCGGGGATGCGGTATATGAATTCATAGCGAGTTACAATGGCACGCTTTTTTGCCTTGAAGAGCATTTAGATAGACTGGAACGATCCTTGCGAGGACTGGATTTTTCACCTATTCCCCGTGACGGAATCCGGAAGGCGATTCTAATGCTTTTTGAAAAAGCATCGATCTCCCGCGCCGGCATCTATATTCAGATATCGCGCGGGGCTGCGCCTCGGAACCACCTATTTCCGAAATCCACTTCTCCACAGGTTGTCATGACCATCAGGGAGGTGGAAGAAAAGCCGGCGGAGTTGAGAAAAAACGGCGCTGCGGCCATCACCGTGGAAGATTTTCGTTGGGGCCGCTGTGATCTCAAAACCGTCCAGTTGCTGCCGAATGTCCTGGCCAAACAAAAGGCCATTGATGCCGGAGCCTTTGATGCGATTTTTATATCAGAGGGGATCGTCAGGGAGGCCACCAGTTCCAATTTTTCCATTGTCTCCGGTGGTGGAATAATCACCCATCCGCTAAACCAAAATATTTTGCCGGGGATCACCCGGATGGTAATAATTGATCTGTGCAAGGAATTGAAGATTCCGGTTCATGAACGGTTCTTTAATACAGAAGAGCTTTTCCGCGCCGACGAGGCGTTCTTAACCGGAACCGTAACCGAAGTGCTGCCGATCGTGCAGGTTGACAGGCGTCGAATCGGCGAAGGGCGGGTCGGACCTGTAACCCAACGGCTTTATGAAGCCCTTCGGGAACGTGCCGGCGCATGAGGAAAAAATGAATCTGATATGGCGTTTTGGGATGGTCCTAATGGTGGTTTTAGGTTCAATATCAAGCCCTTCGGCAGAACCGATTGAACAGGACTCGATTCCATCTTTGCTTTCCTCTATTCGGATTTCAAAACCGCTCGATCTTTGCGGCGAGAAAGTCCCCATCGGTCAGCAGGATGTCCGGGAACGCCTTGAAAAGGAACTCATGCTTTCCCTGTGGAATCGTCCCCAGGTCATCCTATGGCTCAAGCGCTCAAACCGTTACTTTCCGGTTATCGAACAGATGCTTAAGGAGCAGGGGTTGCCTGAAGAACTCAAATTTATCGCAGTTGCGGAGAGTGCGCTTCTCCCACACATCACCTCCGGCAAAGGGGCGGTTGGTTTCTGGCAGTTCATAAAGTCAACAGGTCAGCAGTACGGACTTGTCATCGACGAGCGGATCGACGAACGAAGAAACATTTTTGCATCGACTCGAGCGGCCATCCTCTATCTAAAAGAGCTTTATGATATCTTTCAGTCATGGACGCTGGCTGCGGCGGCCTATAACATGGGTGAGAAGAGGCTGATGGCTGAAATACAGGAACAGGGAGTATCCGATTATTATCAGCTTTATCTTCCGTTGGAGACACAAGGGTACGTCTTTCGGATCCTGTCGGCCAAACTCATTTTTCTTGACCCAAAACAATACGGGTTTGATTTGAGCCATGCAGATTACTATCCTCCGCTGAATACGGACCGGGTGACAGTGAATCTTCCACAGGATACGCCGATCCGGATTATCGCCCAAGCGGCCAAAACTCATTTCAAGGAGATCAAGGAGCTTAACCCGGAATTCCGGGGGCACTATGTCCCGAAGGGGGAAATAGCCCTATCCATCCCCGGAGGATCTGAAACGCGCTTTAAAGCCTTGTTGGGAGAATTTTTCAGAAAATGGTCGGAAGATGAAACCGAACAGCTTTATCTAGTGAAAGAAGGGGATAATCTCACGATTATCGCCGGCCGGTTCGGCGTGCCGGTGGCATCTCTGTTAAGGTGGAACCGACTTGATCCGAAAGCGCATATCCATCCCGGCGACCAGCTCAAGATCTACCGTAAAAAAGTGCGAGAAGAAGTCATAAAACCGGATGATGATCTCAATAATGGCCCGTATTTTCTCGACTAGGGCAAATCCGGGACTCTTTCTTGCCGATATGAAAGGCCGAACCTTGAATTCTTTGTCCGTTTTCTCTACTATGGATTCATGTGGCTTGCCGGGGCGATTGGGAGAACGCAGTACGTTTATAAAATCGCTTCTCTGTGTTCTTATGCCTCCTTGAGGAAATTTTGTCTTTGATGGAATGGGGGTAGATCGTTGATTAAAAGATGGGGAGGTAAAATGAAAAAAGTGACTCAATTAGTAATTCCGATTTTGGCCATTGTTGTGGTTTGTTCATCGGCATATGCACAGTTTTCCAAATCTGGAGACGCCATAAGTTATCGAAAGGCAGCCATGCATTTAATCGGGGTTCATTTTACCCGCCTGGCGGGAATGGTTAAAGGGGAGGTTCCTTTCGACAAAGCAGCTTTTTCAAAAAATGCCGCGGTAGTCAAAACGCTTTCCGAATTACCGTGGGAGGCCTTCGTGACGGTTGGTTCGGATAAGGGCGATACCACCATGAAGCCATCCGTTTTAAAAGAGAAGGACAAATTTATGGCGGCTGCAGAAAGTTTTAAAGCCCAGGCAAAGAAATTGAGTGAGACAGCCGACGCCGGCGATACGAATGCCGTCAAGACTCAATTCGGCGAATCAGTGAACGCCTGCAAAGGATGCCATTCGGTCTTCCGCAAATAAAACAGCTCATCTTACTAGCAGATAAACCAATAGGGCGGCTGATCCGGCGAAGAGAAGGGCCGCCCATCGGTTTCCGCCTGAACACGTCGCATTGCCGCTCCATATTTTGAAACCGGTAATCATCGGTTTTATCAAATTTTCACGTTTGATGATGAGATAAAAAAGAACAGCCAGCAGATGCACGGCAACCAGAATGATAATCAGATTCTGGTTGATTTTGTGAAGCATCGTCAGCCAGTCGCTGGTACTTTTGCTCACCCAGTGATAGAGCGGCCCCTCGGTAACGATGTCATCATTGGCAAAGAGTCCGGTTGCAACCTGAATTAGTAAAGCTCCCAGCATGGCGAGAATAGACCATCCGCCCAGCGGATTATGGCCCAGATATTTTGGAGCATCCTTATTAAAAAGGGTTAATCCGTACCGGACAACCTCCGCCGGTCCGCGCACAAAAGAGACAAAACGTGAATAATGGCCTCCGAAAAATCCCCAGCCGAATCGAAATAGAATAAGAGCAAGGATCACAGCTCCGCTTCGCTCATGATAGGTCATGATGCCGGTACTGATTTTACCGGTGACAAAGGAGATGGCAACAAAGGCTACGAGAAGCCAGTGAAAAAGGCGGGTGGGGAAATCCCATACCAAAATCCGCGGCATATCTTCTTTTTTGGATTTCTTCATCGAACAGTTTCACCTTATCATCAGACACATGGATGTCGCAACAAAAACCGGCAGGCGGCTGATTTCGAGACAAATTCCCAATGAAAACAAATGTCGTCCCGGATTGCGATATCCATTCCGGTCGAATCGGCGCCGGGGTTCGTCTGAGTCGGACATCGACTCAACAGGATAGGCGGTTTGGCTGAAATGTTATTCTTGACAATCCAGATATATGGGATTATTAATCTCGTAATAATCATTCTTATTTGATAATTCTTATTATCGGACAGGCGCCGGTCCGTTCCGGCGTCTGTTACTTCAAATGGTCTTCTCGCTTTATTAACGCGAGGAACCACAATCGGAGAAACTGCGCGCATATTTTTATTTCCAGCCAGGCTGAATTCTCATCAAAAGGTGTGCCATGAAAGATGTACTTGAGCAAACCCAAATCAACGGTATGATCCTTGCCAATCGCTTCGTACGGTCGGCCACCTGGGACGGGATGGCAACCGATGAAGGGGAATGCACTCCGCAGATGATGGATCTCATGAGTAGGCTTGCCAAAGGAGGGGCTGGCTTGATAATAACCGGCCATGCCTATGTCCATGAGACTGGAAAACACCAGCCATGGCAGTTGGGTATCCATAAAGATGAACTGATCCCTGGCCTTGAGGCCATGACAAATGCTGTTCATGAAGAGGGGGGTCGTATTGTCGTACAACTGGGTTATGGAGGTGCTTATCTGTCTAAGCGGCGTGTGAGGGAGATGACGGATAAGGATATTCGCGAAATGGTTGATGTCTTCGGCCGGGCGGCGTTGAGAGCAAAAAAGGCTCGATTCGATGGCGTACAAATATTTGCCGCCCACGGATTTCTACTTAGCCAGTTTCTTTGTCCCAGATATAATGATCGTACGGATAGATACGGCGGAGATATCCTCAATCGGGCGAGGATGCTCGGAGAAGTGCTCAAATCCATCAGGGATGCAGTAGGTCCGGATTATCCCGTCATGGTGAAGCTCAACAGCAGGGACTTCGTTGAAAACGGACTCATATTGGATGATTCGATTTGGGTGGGGCGGATGCTCGAGAAGGAAGGGATCGATGCAATTGAGCTGAGCGGAGGACTTCTCAATAATCCCAATCTGATGCGGGAGAAGGCCCGGCCGGAAGAGGATGAAGCTTATTTTAAAGAAGAAGCCCGTGCATTTAAAAAGGAGGTTTGTGTCCCGCTCATCCTTGTTGGTGGAATAAGATCCTATTCAGTAGCTCAACAGCTCGTCCAGGAGGGTATTGCCGACTATATTTCCATGTGCCGCCCATTCATCAGGGAGCCCGACCTGATCAACCGGTGGAAGGGAGGGGATTTGCGGAAAGCGACATGCATTTCGTGCAACAACTGTGTTGAACAGGCAAAAATGGGAGAGGGGATATCCTGTATACCGCCGGAGGAAGGAGTTACAACCGAGAATTTCTTTCCTCAATTCACAAAAGAGATACCGGCCAGTCTGCCGCACCCGATCGGCACTTGT
>MGQD01000152.1:7038-9520 GCA_001797695.1 Deltaproteobacteria bacterium RBG_13_49_15
GAGCAATTGGAATCCCAATTTATCCCCGCAATCCGGATTCAGGTGGTACATAACGGAGAGATATCTGAGAGGAGCCTGTCATTATCACTATTTACAGAGGACTTTGAAAGAGTGAGCAGGGCCGTTAAAGATCTTTTAAAAGAGCAGGCGGCGAATCGTGAAGACGGGTAGATAGAGGCCGAAGGCGCCGAAAAGGCTTTATTGAAATCAAATCCGATTTCAGATAAATTATTGACCATCGGTTCTGAATTGGAGTGCTCTCTTATTGCGGATTCCAGTAAATCTGCCGGTTCTTTTTCAAACGGCAACGATCGCGCACTATTTTAGGGAATCCGGATATAAAATTTAATGTTACCTAAAAGAAGTCTTGAATTTGGATAAAACAATAACACTGCGGAGTCTTCCATGCTGTTTAGAACAATTACCAAAGAGCATTTTCGGAAGCTTGTAAACGGGATCATCAACGAGAACCAGACGATCGGGCCTAAGGCGGTTGACATGGATGCGAAGGGGAATCCGGTCTATCAATTCGTCGAGGTGAGCGATTTTGATGAAATGAACCTGGAGTACCCAACAACCTATTCATCGGCAAAACACTATTTTTTACCTTTTAAAGAGAACCTGTCGACGTTTGAATTTGAAAAGAAAGGGTGGAAACAAAAGATTACCTATAACGCTGAACCGCGCGTTATTGTCGGATTGCGGGCATTTGATATCAACGGTCTTCTGAAATTGGATAATGTGTTGATGAAGGAGAAGTTTCCCAACCCTTATTATATCACGAAGCGGAAGAACACCTTCATCATTGGGATTGATCATGAGGCGCCTGATGATTGTTTTGCCAGATCGCTGAATGCGGATGTGGTGCTTCACGGTTTTGACATGTTCATGACCGATATCGGGGATAAGTATTTTTTACTGATAAACTCTTCCAATGCTTTCAATGTGTTGAAAAATGTCACAACGGAAGAGATTACAAGGAAAGACGAAGAAAGATACATCGCCAAAAAGAAAAAAATCGAGAATTCCTACAAAACGGTTGTAGATGTTACAGGGTTGCCGAGCCTTCTCGACATCGAGTTTGAATCCGACGTATGGAAGAAATGGGGGGATAAATGCTTGAGCTGCGGGAGTTGTGCGATGGTATGCCCGACATGCTACTGTTATACGGTGAATGAAAGCATCGATCCGTCCTTAAAGTTCGGGGTAAAGGAACGGATGCTCTATTCCTGCAATATCGTTGATTTTGCAGAGGTTGCAGGTGGGCATAATTTCAGGCCCAAAGCATCAACAAGGCTAAAATATCGATATTATCATCAACACCGGGGGTTTGTGGAAAGCTATGACGAACCCAAATGCGTAGGATGCAACCGATGCGGAAGAGCCTGTCCTGCAGGCATCAATCCGGTCGATGTGATCCATGATCTAAGAATGGAGGGCGGCAGATGAGCTATGCGATCCCGACTAGTAATATTAATATGGAACCGTTTATGAAGATGCCGCCGGATTTTAACCGGAAGAGCATCATCATGAGAACGGATAAGGTTTATGAGTGTGAGATCATCAATATTGTACGGCTGACGGATATGGAGAAGCTCTTCCACCTCAGAATCATAGATCCGGTTGAAGCAGAGCTGTTCAAGTTCAAGCCGGGGCAGTTTGTCATGGTGGAACTCCCGGGTTTCGGCGAGATGCCGATCTCGCTTTCAGGCTCAACCCAGCGAAAAGGTCACATCGGGCTGTGCGTGAGAAAATCAGGGAAAGTGACCGGCATGCTTCACAAGGCAGTTGTAGGTGCAAAAATCGGGATAAGGGGCCCTTTTGGGACCTTTTTCCCGATGGAACGGATGGCAGGTAACAATATCCTCCTGATCGCCGGGGGTTTGGGATTGGCCCCGTTAAGAGGGCCGATCTACTGGGTGAACGAACATCGGTCCGAATACAAGGATGTTCATTTGCTCTACGGAACAAAAAAGCCCGAACAGATACTGTTTGACTATCAGTTTGACATGTGGGCCAGGATCTACGATTTCGATATCCGCCTGATCGTGGAAGAACCGGATGACCGCTGGAAGGGGAGAGTAGGCCTGATCACCAAGCTCTTCGATGACATGACCATCGACACCGGGAATACCTATGCCATTGTTTGCGGACCTCCGGTAATGTTCAAATTTGTCTGCACTCACCTCAATAAGATCGGGCTGCCCATGGACCGAATGTTCGTGGACCTGGAAAGAAGAATGCATTGCGGAATGGGAAAATGCTGCAGGTGCATGGTGGGCTCAACCTTTACCTGTGTGGACGGACCGGTTATGGATTATTGGACGGTTATGAATTTGAAAGAGGCAATATAAGGGAGGTTTCCATTGGAATACCTGGGATTAGAAATTAATAAACCGAAGGTCGCCTTTTTTGATTTTACCTGCTGCGAGGGATGCCAGCTCCAGATTGCCAACAAAGAAGATTCGCTGATCGATTTTCT
>MGQD01000152.1:9888-9967 GCA_001797695.1 Deltaproteobacteria bacterium RBG_13_49_15
GGCTTTTCATTGGAACAGATCAGGGAAAAAACCACGTTTTTTAATGCGCTTGAAGAGGTAACGCAAAGATGAAAGCGAC
>MGQD01000152.1:10048-15262 GCA_001797695.1 Deltaproteobacteria bacterium RBG_13_49_15
TGGCCAAACATGGTGAAACGCTGCAAAGCCATTTCCTCCACCTTTTTTTTCTAGTGGCGCCGGATTTCTTTAAGGTCGCCAGCGTGATCCCGCTAATCGAAACCCACCGGGCGGTTGTGGAAGTCGCTCTTCGTTTGAAAAAGACGGCCAACGACATGTGCGACGTTATTGCCGGCAGGACGACGCATCCGGTCAGTTTTTGCGTGGGCGGCATGAGCAAAATCCCGGATAAAAAAATGCTTGCAAAAATCAAAAAGGACCTCCTTGATCGGATCCCGGACGTGGAGCAGGCCGTTGGTTTATTTTCAACCTTGAAAATGCCGGAATTCATACGGGAAACAGAATTTGTTTCCCTGAAAGGAGAAACCAACTATCCCTGGATCGGAGGGAAGCTCATTTCGTCTGACGGCGTGGAAAAAGCGGAAAACGATTATCTGGATATGACCAATGAATATGTGGTCGATTTTTCCACGAGTAAATTTACGAAACTGAGCCGCAAATCCTTTGCCGTAGGAGCCTTGGCACGGTTCAACAACAATTATACATTCCTGAATAAGCCGGCAAAGGCGCTCGCCGAACAGCTCAATTTCAAGCCCGTGAACCACAACCCCTTCATGTTCAACGCGGCTCAACTAGTGGAAAGCGTCCATGCGCTTTATGAATCCATCGATATGATCAACGAGCTTTTGGATAGCGATATCGGGGAAATCAGGGTTCCTTATGATGTGAAGGAAGGGGAGGGCATCGGTGCAGTGGAGGTGCCCCGTGGAATCCTGTATCACCACTATCAGATCAATGATAAGGGAAAAATCGAAAAGGCGAACTGCATCATACCCACCACGCAGAACAATGCGAACATTCATTATGATATTGCGGAATTGGTAAAACAGGAAGTGAAAAAAGGAGAAGCCGATGCGCATGTAACCCTTATGAGTGAAATGCTCGTCCGGGCTTACGACCCCTGCATATCATGTTCCGTGCATTAAAGAGCGGAACCCGCGTCAAAATTGAAACAATACCAGGAAGGACGCTGTCCTGATGCCGGAAAGTTTTTAGGCGCATGTCAGGGTTTTGAAACAAAGCTCCGGGCCAGTTGAACCGCATCGGAGGTATCCTTGCCGTAACCATCTGCCCCGATCTCCTTAGCAAAGACCGAATCCACCGGGGCGCCCCCGATCATCACCTTGAGTTTGGCTCTGAGTCCTTTTTCTTTTAGGACCTCGATGACCTTCTTCATTTCCGGCATGGTAGTTGTAAGAAGCGCAGAGAGCCCCAATATCTGAGGACGGACACGTTCCGCCTGATCGATAAGCTTTTCCACGTCCAGATCTACGCCAAGGTCGATCACATCGAAGCCCGCGCCTTCCAGCATCATGATGACCAGGTTTTTGCCGATATCATGAATATCTCCTCTTACCGTGCACATCATGACAGTCCCTTTGGATCTTCTCTCCTTCCCCTTCAGAAGAGGCTTGACAAGGTTTAGCCCTTTTTTCATGGTCATGGCGGAGACAAGCATCTCCGGCACAAAGATCCGGCTTTCCGTAAACATCTCTCCCACGACATCCATGGCGGCAATCATTCCATTGTTGATGATTGCCTCAAGATCCACGTTTTCCTCTATGGCCCTGCCGACCAGGTCCTCGATCTCTTTATGTTTTCCAAAAATCACCGCTTCTTTGATGGCTGCGAGATAGTCCTTCATGAATGATCTCCTTCTTAATACCCCTCTCTCACCGCGGCAACGATCGCTTTAAGATTTTCGAGGGGTGTTGCCAGTGGGATGGCGCACTCGGGGCCGATCATATGGACCCCTGCGTCGATGGCATAACGTGCTTGCCTATGCACATCCTCCGGTGTTCCCTGATAGAGGATGCGGGGGTTGTTGACATTTCCCACCAGAGACATCGTATGACCCACCCTCTTTACCGCCTCTCTGGCGTCCACCTGCCATTCAAAGTGATAGGCGTCAAAGCCGGCTTTTGCAAAGAGCTCCAGGCGATCCGTGCAGTTCCCGCATACATGGAGAATGAGCGGTCCGTCGATTTCAGCCGTGATCTCACGGTGGATCGGAAGAAGGTATTCCTCATAATGGTATGCACCCACGAGACTTCCGGTCGCATGGTCTGCCAGAACCACGATGTCGGCGCCTGCCTGAAACTGGGCCCTGATGGAGGCAATGGTCGCCGGCATGAGTTGTCGGAGCATCCGGTTAACCTTCTCTTTTTCCTTCAACCCCACGTTAAGCAGAAAGTTCTGGGTCCCGGCCATGTGATACGAAAGGGTCCACGGACCCATGGCTTTTCCGATGATGGCCACCCGGCCCCCCACATGCCGTTTGAGGATGGAGAGGGCATCCAGGACGACACGCATGGATGGCTTCTCAAGAAAGTCCACCGGAATCCGGATGTCGGAAAAATCCGCATGCGGGAAGTTCCTGGTATCCGGCATCCGGTTCCGGTCTCCCCAGTCAACATCCGCTCCCAGGGCGGCAGCTTCCTGGTCCACGCTGTACTCGGGCATTACCGTGTCAAAGCCAGCGACTTCATGACCTGTCAGGGCGAGTTCAGCCATGGCCTGGGAATTCAGGTGGGCCTCGGGAAAAGTGACGCCGCAGGCATCCATAAGGCCGTGACAGACGATGGATGTAGGGTTCACGGCAGGGGGCCTTGACCCCTTCCTTCCGTTAAACAGAGCCGACAGGACGAGATTGAGGCTTGTTGCTTTCATCCTCAGAGTCCTCCTTATATGGTTTCACCGTGGCCAATAACCGTGTGCGTCTTAAATTGTCAAGCAAAATTGTTTATTATAGGAGTTGTTGAGAATGGTTGATCAGCTTTCACGCCGGCATTAGGATTTATTCCAGATTAAACGGATTCAAATGAGAACGCAAGAAACGGATAGACTTGTCAATCAGCAAGCCTTATAGTCACAGCAATTTTAAATCCTACGATCTGGAAAATCAATATTGGAACAAGAGAAGGATTTAATGATTACTGAACGAGATGGAAAAGAGCGATTTATGAAAAATCAGGCGGATAATGAATATCTCACAGATCAAGCGCGCTGGAATGCCGTTGTCCGACGCGATCGTAGTGCAAACAAAGCATTTATATATGGGGTATTGACGACTTCTATTTATTGCCGCCCGGCATGCTCTTCACGGCTTCCAAAATACGAGAATGTTCGGTTCTTTAATACATGCGAAGAGGCCGAACAAGAAGGTTTCCGTCCATGCAAACGATGCCGTCCAAAATCCGATGAACCGTTCGAAACGCATTTTGCCTCGATTATCAACATATGCCAACTCATCGAAAACAGCGAAGAACCGGTGCCGCTCAAGGAATTGGGGACGCGGGTCGGAATGAGCCCTTTTCATTTTCACCGCCTATTTAAAAAAGTTATCGGGATTACTCCGAAACAGTATGCCATTGAAAAACGGTTAAAGCGGGTTTGTTCAGAATTAAGAAAGAACTCATCCGTAACAGATGCCATTTACGGAGCGGGCTTTGCTTCGAGTAGCCGATTCTATGAAAAGGTCGGCAGCATGCTCGGAATGAAGCCCACCGAGTATAAAAAAGGGGGTTCGGGAATCCGTATCCGGTTTGCGGTTGCACGGACTTATCTTGGATGGGTTCTGATAGGTGCAACGCAAAAAGGAATATGTTCAATAGATTTAGGAGATCATCCTGAAATTTTAAAAAGACGGCTGAGGGATCGGTTTCCAAAAGCCGAAATACTGGATAACGACAACATTTTTCGGACATGGGTAAAACAGATTCTTGCTCACATCGAAAAACCGAACCTTCCGTTAAATCTGCCGCTCGATATTCAAGGGACGGCATTTCAGAGGCTTATCTGGTCGGCTCTGAGTGAGATCCCCCCCGGCTCTGTTTCAAGCTATGCGGAAATTGCGGCGAAAATAGGGAAACCAAAAGCGGCACGGGCGGTGGCTCGAGCATGTGCATCAAATCAAATCGCTTTAGTCATTCCGTGCCACCGAGCGGTGAGGCGTGACGGCCATCTTGGAGGCTATCGATGGGATATTGAACGAAAGCACGCAGCGCTCGAACGGGAAGCAAAACGGATTCACGAGTTGGACCAGACCGAGTCTCCAGGACCCAGTCCTGTTGAAGAGGGATAAACCGTCTTTGGGTTCTGCGCCTTATAGAGGGTCAACTATTCAGGTGGGATCAGGCTTGATGGTCGTAACCATTCAGGGTATTTCGTCCGGTATTTAAAATCGCTCGTATTCTAGCTTCCAGGTTGAGGAGGTAGGCCGGTTCCGGTTGTTTTGGACCTGGATTGGGGTCGTATTCGAACCTCTTGATCCGCTGTTTGATGCAATCGAAATCACCGTTTTCTTCCGCTGCAATTTGTAGAACCGTTTTGTGAAAGTCGAAGCAGGCAATCTCGGCCTTTGCCAGATAATCCGTCACATCCCTTCCTTTGTATACATAAATATGACCTGGACAAAGCAGGTCGGCTTCCAGCGTTTTGAAGCGTAAGAGCGATGCCAGATAATGATTGAAGTCTGCCAGGCAATCGGTCACCACATATCCGGTTTTGTCCGGTTGGCCTGCAGCTTCTGATGAGAGCAAAATATTTCTTTTGGAAATGCGATAGCTTAAGCAATCCCAGGTATGTCCGGGTGTTTCAAACACTTCGACATGGCAGTCGGATGAAATTTCGAGCCGATCCCCTTCTTTGACCCTATGGTCAATGAAAAATGGTTCAAATCGTGCTTCAGAGGTGTAGCTGATGCCGAGTTGCTTTACCAGGGGTTCTGCCGAGGCGTTCAGGTGTCGAATCAAATCGACGGCGTTCGGTCTCTTGAGGATTTCAACCGCCTTTTCCGAAGCCGCTATTAGCATCCGGGGATATCGTCTCTTGAGAGCGGCGATGGATCCGCAATGATCAAAATGGACATGGGTGATGCAGCAGTATGCCGGGGACCGGGAACCCAGTATCTTTTCGATTTCCGAAATATAATGTTCTCCAAGGATGGTAAAACCGGCGTCAAAAATGATCGGCTGCAACCCGTCCATCAGATATATCGGCACTGCCGGATGCCCTAAAACATAAAAATCTTCGTCAATCTTTCCGGTCCTCGAATAAATCATGTGATCACCCATTACAGTAAAAAATTTTGGTCAAAATACCTTCTATTGTTTCTGAAGGCAATGGAGATCGTAAAAAATGTAAAAATCCGAA
>MGQD01000153.1:0-2979 GCA_001797695.1 Deltaproteobacteria bacterium RBG_13_49_15
CCTCCGCTCAGTGAAAATAACTGATCCCTTACCGCTTACCCTCACGTTTGAGCTTTGAGAGAAGGAAGGTTGCCCCCCTTATGGAGAGCCCGGTTTTTTCGGCAAGCTCCCCTGGGTCGAGAGGGCCATACTCATTGAGAAGTGAGATGATCTCCTCTTCCAGTTCTTCAAACCAGTCTTCGAACAGGACCAAAAGATCCGGGTCGGTAATCGCCATAAGCTGCTTTGATTGAGCAACCTTATCCACCAACCTCTGGCACATCTGCGTCGGGTCGACACCTTCGCCCATGCACTCGGCCAGTCACAAATGAACCAGGCCGGATACCTTGTCACCCTCGGACTGCCTGATCAGATTCATAAGAAAACGCTCGCGGGCATCATCATCCAGATCCGACAGAAGTCTTTCCAGTACCCTGGTGATTTCCGCCAGAGCCGCTTCCGGGTCCATGCGGGAAATGATTTTGAAAAGCTCATCCATAGGGATTGGTTTTCCTCCGTTTTGTTAAAAGGTCTTTCTTGCTGATAACAGATCCGTCGCCACATCACTCAAGGTTCGCATCACATCCAGAACTCTTGCATCCGAAAGTTCATAGTAGATAAAAGGGCCCTCGCGCTCCACCTTGACCAATAACGAGCGCTTCAGCTCTTTCAGATGGTGCGATACGAGGGGCTGAGACAAGGCCAGTTCTTCGACAATGGCGGAAACCGATTTCCTTCCGTTGCTGATGAGCATCAGTATCCTCAGGCGGTTGCCGTCTGATAAACTTTTAGCCAGAAATGCGGCGGTTTGAAGATGATCATCCTCCAGTTGCTCTTTTTCCTGAAACTCATTGCTCGGCTGTTCCGGATTCTGTGAAACCCGGTTCGGATTACCATGCGATTCTTGCTTGCCTGTTTTACCCATAATTCGACACCTTGTGGTATTAATTACCGACGGTACCGGCCATCCCTCTGCCGATATCATGGCACACCTCTTTTGCCCTGCGGGCTTCAACGTAATGCGCAGTCGCCAGGATGAGCGCGTATGCTTTCAAAAGAGTGCTGCCTGATTTTGACATAACATCTTTTCCCGTTGGTCTTTTTAATCCCTGGTTTTTTAATTCACGAGATTCGGTTTAGAATTAATCACAAAATTATATAAATATATATATATATGCTGTTTCTTTTTTTCAAGATAATTCAGCATAGACTGCAAATCCTCTGAAAAGAATTCATGCATCGGCCTCCGAACTACATTATCTGCCCACGGCTCATTCGGAGGCGCCGAAAAGGTAAAACACGTCAATTTCTGAAGAACGTTCCCTAATTCATTGAAAATTATGTATTGACATAAGATGGATAAAACAAGGTAAAATAGAAACAAAGTGTGCTTCATGAAACCCGTCCAAAGAAAGGGGACAAATATGGCGGAGGAGAAAATTCTGTTGCCGTACAATTTTACCGGCAATGATCAGAAAGCGCTTAACTTTGTCATTCGCACTTTTGCTCCTCGAAAAAAGGAAGTTGAAATTATCCTGTTCAATGCGTTCACCCAACCGCCTCAGATTGAAACGACCCGCAGTACGGTGATGCAAAAGCTCCAGTCGAACATCAATTTCGTTCAGCAGAAGATAAAAGAGCAGGAAAAGGATCTAAAAGCCGCCAAAGAGATTCTGATACAAAGCGGTTTTCCTGAAGCGAATATTCGGATAGTTTTTCGACCGAGAAGCAAAGACATCGCAAGTGAAATCGTCGATTTGGCGGCCGGCGAAGGATCCACCGTCATCGTGCTGAATCGAAAACCCGGCCGTGTCTCCCGCTTTTTCATCGGCAGTACTTTCATCAAAGTGGTGTTGGGCGCCGCCGACAGAACGGTATGCGTGGCATCCTAGAAAAAGGAGAGGGGTATGGGAGCAAAAGACATAATTGATATCGAAATCTTCAAGGTGGTCAATCGGGCCATTTCGGAATCGGATGATCTGGAGATCATGGCGACCCATCTCAGCCAGCTTCTGACCGGGGCATTGGAAATCAAAGGAAGCAGCATTTTCGTGCTGAACCCGGAAACCAATGAGCTTGAAATTCTGGCAAGCTTCGGGCTGAGCATGAGCTATTTGAATAAAGGCCCGCTCTTGGCGCGCAAAAGCCTCGCAAGGACCATGCAAGGGGAGACCATTGTCATCAACAACATTGAGAGTGCTCAGGAGCTTCAATATCCGGAAGAGGCAAAAAAGGAAGGGATCGCTTCGGTTGTTTCCATCCCGATACGTTTTTATGCAAAAGTGATCGGCGAGATGCGCCTCTACCATTTCCGCCCCTGGGACTTATCCCAAAGAGATCTCGACTCCCTGCGGCTTTTGGCTGAAAATATCGGTCTGGCTATGATGTATATGCGACTTCTGAATGCCCTTCAAACCATCCGTCAGACTGTCGGCGATATTCACTCCGTCTGGCTTGATCCAATCAAGGGATAAACCAAGCACCGCGTCGTATGCCGGTAGTGCGCCGGCCGGCAACTTCGCTGTTGCCCTGCTATCCTTGTTTTCCTCTTGACATCCAAATGCCACCATGTGGTATGATAAATGCAACTGCTGTTTTGCCGGGAGAATAGCCTGAGGATGCAGGTGTTAAGGTGATTCCATTAGCCGACCGTGAAGGAGGCGTCCATGACCAATACGGAATTTGCGCATTTCAGAAAAAAGCTCAAAAAAACACAGAAGCAGATGGCTCAGTTGTTTGGAACTTCCATCAAGGCGATTCACAGTTATGAACAAGGGTGGAGAACCATCCCTCCGCATGTGGAGCGCCAGCTTTTTTTTCTTTTGTGGAAAACGAAAAACGAAAAGAAGACTTTCTGCTGGGCAATTAAAGGATGCCCTCCGGAACAACGAAAAAAATGCCCTGCATGGGAGTTCCATGCCGGAGACCTTTGCTGGTTTATCTGCGGAACCTTGTGCGAAGGGGAAGCGCGGAAGAGCTGGCGTGAAAAAATCGGCACGT
>MGQD01000153.1:3034-5604 GCA_001797695.1 Deltaproteobacteria bacterium RBG_13_49_15
AGAAAGCGGCAATATTTACACGCGCATCATGAACCCGACCCAGGATGTTCTTGAAAAACGGATCGCCGCCCTGGAAGGAGGAGCAGCGGCGCTGGCCCTCTCTTCAGGGACATCAGCGGTCTATTATTCGATCATCAACATCTGCTCCTTTGGGGATGAAATCGTGTCTGCAAACAATCTTTACGGCGGTACATACACGATGTTTGCCGGAATCCTTCCTCAGTTCGGAATCCAAGTGAAATTCGTCGATCCCCGCAAGCCGGCCAATTTTGAAGCCGCTATCACTAAAAAGACACGGGCTCTCTATTTGGAAACCATCGGGAATCCGGTCCTCGAATTCACCGATATCGCTGCGGTGGCCGGCATCGCTCACCGGCATGCGCTCCCGCTCATTGCGGACGCTACCTTCACGACGCCGTATCTTTTGCGGAGCATTGAGCACGGAGCCGACATCGTCGTCAATTCCATCACCAAGTGGATGGGGGGGCACGGCACCGGCATCGGCGGGGTGGTCGTCGATTCCGGGAATTTCGACTGGAGCAATCCCAAATTTACGCTCTATAACGAGCCGGATGCAAGCTACCACAATATCCGGTTCGCCCATGATCTCGGAGAGATGAACCGCCTGGCATTCATCGTCAGGATGCGCCTTATTCCGTTGCGCAACCTGGGAGCGTGCATTTCTCCGGATAATGCCTGGATGTTTTTGCAGGGGATCGAAACCCTTCACCTGCGGATGGAGCGTCATTGCGAAAACGCCGAAAAAACCGCCCGGTATCTCAACGGGCATCCGATGGTCTCCTGGGTCAGATACCCGGGGCTTTCCGAAGATCCGTCTTATCCGATTGCAAGTAAATATTTAAAAAAAGGATACGGGGGGATGGTGGTGTTTGGGATCAAAGGGGGTGTCGACAACGGGACAAGGTTCATTGAGGGTCTGAAGATGTTTTCACACTTAGCCAATGTGGGTGATGCCAAAAGCCTTGCCCTCCATCCGTCGAGCACCTCGCATTCCCAGCTTTCAGAAGAAGAACAGCGCTCAAGCGGGCTCACACCGGATTTGATCCGCCTTTCCATCGGGATCGAGCATATCGACGACATTATTGGGGATCTGGAACAGGCTTTTGCCAAACTCTCAAAGACCTGACCCCTTCAAATCGATCGGATGCCTCATGAGTGAATATATCGAGCACGACAAAAACGGGATATCGGCCGGGATCGTTGAAAAGAAGTTTTACACCTTTGCCCGTGATCCCGACCTGTTGACGCTGGAATGCGGATCGAAAATCGGACCGGTGACTCTTGCTTATGAAACATTCGGCAAACTCGCCCCGAATAAGGATAACGTCATATTGATCCTGCACGCTCTTTCAGGAGACTCCCATGCTGCAGGATATTATCACCAAAATGATCCCAAGCCCGGCTGGTGGGATACCATGGTGGGGCCAGGAAAAGGGATCGACACCCAAAAATATTTCGTGATCTGTTCCAATATTCTGGGAAGCTGCATGGGCTCCACAGGCCCTTCTTCCATAAACTCCGTCACCGGGAGATCGTACGGTTTGGATTTTCCCCTCGTGACCATCGGAGATATGGTCGTTGTCCAGAAGGCGCTCATGGATCATCTGGGGATTCAAAAGATCCTCTCCGTCGTCGGAGGCTCCATCGGAGGCATGCAGGTTCTGGAGTGGTGCGCCCGATACCCGGAATCGGTCGTATCGGCCATTCCGCTCGCCACTACAATGAAACACTCCGCCCTGGCTATTGCGTTCAACGAAGTGGCCAGGCAGGCCATCATGGCGGATCCGAACTGGAATAAGGGAAATTATTACTCCGGAAATAAGCCGGACCTGGGGCTTGCCCTCGCCCGGATGATCGGACATATTACCTATCTCTCGGATGAATCAATGCGCCTTAAATTTGGAAGACGGCTTCAGGATAGGGCTGATTTTTCCTTTAATTTCGACGCTGATTTCCAGGTGGAAAGCTATCTTCGATACCAGGGGAGCAAGTTTGTCGAAAGATTTGACGCCAACTCCTTTCTTTACATCACCAAAGCGGCGGACTATTTCGATCTTGAAAAACAACACGGGGAAGGGTCTGCCGTCAGAGCATTCCAGAAGATGCGGTCGGCATTTCTGGTCGTCTCGTTCACTTCGGACTGGCTCTACCCCACTTACCAGTCGAAAGCCATGGTCCAGGCAATAAAAAAAAGCGGTCTGGATGTGAGCTTTTGCGAAATCGAAGCCCAATGGGGGCATGACGCCTTCTTACTGCCGAGCGAGCGGCTCAGCAATTTGATGAAAGGATTTTTAGAGCGTGTCCGCGTTGAATGCAGGAAATAACTCCATCCGGTTCGATCTGAAGGTCATCGCCTCATGGATCGAGCCGGGATCAAAGGTGATCAGCCTCGGATGCGGGGATGGGGACCTGTTGCATTTTCTCAAAAAGAAAAAAGGAGTTCTGGCGACAGGAATCGATCACAATGAAGAAAAAGTGGCCCGGTGCATTGAAAGGGGGATTCCGGTTCTTCAGGGAGATATCAATGAAGAGGTCCTCGATTATCCGGA
>MGQD01000154.1:0-3297 GCA_001797695.1 Deltaproteobacteria bacterium RBG_13_49_15
GGCTTATTCATGATAGCAAGCACTTTTTCATCAACGTGTTCAGGCGCAATTTTTAGCTGGCCGCTGACATGGTTCCGGCACAGCTCCTCAAGATAGATTTCCGCATCCGCATCGCTTAAAAGGTCGTAACGGACTCCGGTTGAAACGAATACTTTTCTCACCTTTGGAATTTTCAGAACCTCGTCCCATAGCTTTAAAATTTCCCCATGTCCCAGTTTCAAATGGGGGCATTTTTTCGGCATGATGCAATTTCGCTCTTTACAGATTCCTTTTTCAATCCACCGGGAGCATCGGCTCATGTACATGTTCGAGGTGGGTCCTCCGATGTCGCTAATGATTCCTTTAAAATTGTTCTCCTTGCATAACGTCTTGACCTCCCGAACGATGGATTCGATGCTTCGGCTTTGAATTTGCTTACCCATATGGAGGGCAAGGGAACAAAATGAGCAATCTCCGTAACATCCCCGGTGGCTGGTGATGGAAAATTTGACGGTTTCAAGAGCCGGAACCCCGCCCGAGCCATCATATAACGGATGCCATCGCCGGTTGAAAGGAAGTTCGTAGCATCGGTCCATTTCCGCCGTTGAAAGCGGTTTTGCCGGTGGGAGTTGAATAACATGCCGGTTTCCATGCATTTGGGAGATAGGTTTGCCGTGGACAGGATCAAGCTCGGCAAGGATGATTTTTTCGGCCTCATTAAATGCCGCATTGCTTGTTTTGACCTCTTCATAAGATGGCAATCGGATGCAATCCGGGATATTGTCGATGCATGAACTCACCACAACAGTGCCGCAGATGTTCTTTATGCCGTTGATCGGCTCTTTGGCTTGCATCCGTTTCGCAAGCTCGATCACCGGCTTTTCACCCATCCCATATACGATCATATCTGCACGGCTGTCGACAAGGACCGAACGTCTCACTTCATCGTCCCAGAAGTCATAATGCGCCAGTCTTCTGAGCCCGGCCTCTATCCCTCCAAGGACAATCGGGATCGGGCCGTAAATTTGCTTGATCCGATTTGCATAGACAATAACGGCCCGGTTCGGGCGAAGACCGTATTTGTCTCCGGGAGAATAAGCATCATCATGGCGAAGCCGTCGGTTAGCGGTATAGTGGTTGAGCATGGAATCGATATTGCCGCTGGTGACACCGAAAAAAAGGCGAGGCTTTCCCAGCTTCGTGAAGTCGCTTCGGGTTCGCCAGTCCGGTTGGGCGATAATGCCGACCCTGAACCCTTCGGCTTCGAGAACCCTTCCGATCATGGCGGCGCCAAAGCTGGGGTGATCCACATAGGCATCTCCGGTGACGATAATGACATCAAGTACATCCCATCCCCGCTTTTTCAGGTCCGCCCGTGAGACCGGCAAAAAAAGATCGAAACTCATATGATATTTCCTAAAAGAGGGTACGAAATGATTATCTTATCCTGAACGTTTATATCATATTATATATAACTTATTGAAATATAAGAATAAAAATTAAAAAAATCAAGTTGAAGCGCTTCTTTATTAATAAAATAAAATATCATCTTGATTTTTTTTTTAAATGTCGTATCATTCTCAACTTAAATGTTGTATGTCTCTTACCTTAATTAAAAAAAAGAATAAAACCATAAAAATTCATTTGAAATGATTCCTTGCCTTGGCAGGGTTTTTTTTTGACACAATCGATATAAGAGGCTTGCTGAGCACCCGGAAGGATTGTTATCTCCTATTTCGCCTCAGGTGAAAGAGTGGGTGGTTGTCAGGCCTTTGCTTTTAAGTAAAGAGGATCAATGATATCGGAAATCGTGTTCATGGGGTGTTATGGGCTCATTATGCTCCTGCTGACCATTTATGGTTATCATCGGGGCATGCTCGTGTGGCTTTACATGCGGCATAAAAATGATCCCCCTTTATTAAAAGTGCAGTTTAACAGAATGCCGCGGGTAACCATCCAATTACCGGTTTATAATGAAATGAATGTGGCGGAACGGATTCTTGAAGCCGTTTCCCGGATCGATTATCCCAAAGAACTCCTTGATATTCAGGTGCTCGACGACTCTACTGATGAAACCCGGGAGATCCTCCGGAAAAAGATCGAAATGCTCCGTGGAGAAGGGATCGACATCCATCATATCTATCGGAAGGATCGAAAAGGTTTTAAGGCAGGGGCGCTTGAAAACGGCCTGAAGACGGCAAAGGGCGACTTTGTAATGATTTTCGATGCCGACTTTGTTCCCAAACCTTCGGCCCTGAAAGAGATGATCCATTTCTTTACCGACCACAAAGTCGGTATGGTGCAGGCCCGCTGGACCCACCTGAATCTCGATCAGTCGGCCCTCACCCGGGTGCAGGCGCTGATGTTGGACGGTCATTTTATCGTAGAGCATACCGCCCGAAACCGCTCCGGCCGTTTTTTCAACTTCAACGGCACTGCAGGCATTTGGCGCCGAACGGCTATCGAGGATGCCGGCGGATGGCAGCACGATACCCTGACCGAGGATATGGATTTAAGCTATCGGGCTCAGCTCAAAGGGTGGCGTTTTATCTACCTTAAAGATGTCGAGATTCCCGGCGAGCTCCCCTCGGAGATGAATGCGTTTAAATCCCAGCAATTCCGATGGGCCAAGGGGTCAATCCAGGTAGCCCGGAAATTGCTGCCGATGGTGATGCGCTCCAATGTATCGTTTGCCCAGAAGGTCGAAACCTTTTTTCACCTTACAAACAATGCCGCCTATCCGCTATTGCTGATGATGTCGATTCTGATTTTACCCTGCCTTCTGCTGAGCGCCAATCACGGCTGGAGGGAGGTTTTCCTGATCGATCTTCCGATTTTCTTTGGGACCACGGTTTCGGTTGCAACATTTTACCTGACGACTCAAAAGGAAGAGGGGAGCCGCAGCGTATGGTGGGCTTTCAAACGGCTTCCCATATTGTTTGCCGTGGGGATCGGGCTGTGCGTCAGCCAGACCAAGGGTGTATTGGAGGCATTGTTCGGCCATTCCTCGGAGTTTGTGCGCACACCGAAAATCGGCATCATGGGTTCAGGGATGGAACGGCGAGGGCGGCGGTATCCATCAACATTGACAATGGTCCCGTTTATTGAAATCATCATGGCGATCTATTTTGTCGTTACGTTTTTTCTGGCATGGAACGCCCAACGTTATGCATCTCTTCCTTTCATCCTTCTTTTCTTCTGTGGTTTTACGTATATCGGAGGCTTGAGCCTGATGCACGCCCTTCGTTCACAAACCGCCATGAGACTTTTGACCGGAAAAACCATCCTCAGGGCGGCTGCCGTTTCCAAGGTGTTCGC
>MGQD01000154.1:3332-3547 GCA_001797695.1 Deltaproteobacteria bacterium RBG_13_49_15
CAATATTGGAAATGGAACGGGATTAGGGCTTTTTTTCAGTCACATCGGCCTCTTCAAACGTCAAAACGTCGCGAAAGACACGAACTGCTCCATCCAAAATCCCCATGGCCAGCGCGGCGCCCGTTCCTTCACCCAGACGCATGTTCAGATTCAGTATCGGATCGAGCCCCAGATGCGCCAGCATCAATCGATGCCCTTGCTCGGCGGAGCAATGT
>MGQD01000154.1:3634-3998 GCA_001797695.1 Deltaproteobacteria bacterium RBG_13_49_15
GGACGCCGCGAAACGGCGCCTGCCAGGATGCAGCCGGCAATCCCTCCGATTTCGAACCCGCCGACCTTGGCAAGCACATCCACGCCGTCTTTTGGATCCGGGCGGTTTACTTCGATCCCCATCTGCACGACTTTGCGCTTTTGAATAAGACCTTGATCGTCTATTCCTGTTCCTCTGCCGACCATCTCTTTCGCCGTTTTTCCGGTGATCACCATGCCGATGGCAGCCGACGGCGTGGTATTCCCGATTCCCATATCGCCGGTGGCAAGAATCTCCGTCCCTTTTTTAAAAAGCGTTTCTGCGAGTTCGAATCCGGTCAGAATCGAGCGGATCGCATCTCCTTGGGACATAGCCGGCCCCCTGG
>MGQD01000154.1:4023-7380 GCA_001797695.1 Deltaproteobacteria bacterium RBG_13_49_15
CTTGCGGATCAAAAGACGCCCAGGGTGAGATAACGAAAGAGCGTTTAGATCCGGGATAACCCCGAGGTCCGCAACCCATACATCCGCACCCACACACCCGGCAATGACATTAATGCCGGCTCCTTGTTTTAAAAAGGTTCTAACCATCTCTCCGGTGATTTCCTGCGGAAACGGATTGACCCCTTCTTTGACAACACCGTGATCGCCCGCCATTACAAGAACAGCTTTTTTCCCTATGCGAGGGTTAAGGGTTTGTTGAATTCCGCAAAGCTTTTCACTTATATCGTGAAGCTTCCCGAGCGCCCGCGGCGGCATAACGAGCCGGGCCGTCCGTTCTTTTGCTTTCTCTATCCATGTACCGTCGACAGGGTGAATTTCATCGATAATCTGCTGCAACGCTGCATCCATTTGGTTTTCTCCTTTCGGCTTAAAATAGAAAATCCCCAAGCAATGACTGCTTGGGGATTTACCTTCTCCACAAACGTAAGTTCAGACGGCAGGTCTTCTGACTCTCTCTTCCTTTCAGCGGCCTTCCCATTCATAACCAGAACAGTGGCACACTCGGCTGAAAGGGTCCTTTTTCGTTATGAAAAAGGGAGGATTACAGCGGTGGGTCCGTGCCGGCGTTTCACCGGCTTCCCTATTCTCTCCTACCCGGAGACCGTTTGAACAAGTTTATATAATCTTTTAATAACTCCACCGGAAATGCTATGTCAAGTCTGAATTTTGGGATACCCATACCCGTTTGCCAATTGTCCTGTTTGTGATTACCATATCCAACATCCGGCTTCAGTGGGAGCGATACGCGATCCGCCCTAGTGCGCTTGCCCGCCTCCGGAGGGGACCCGCATGCTAGGTTGTGTGGGGAGGGGGAGAGAAAGACTCCCCCTTACCCGATTGTGCAGTCACGATTACTGATCACGCATATGCAAGACGACCCTTCGGCTGAGGGATGGGTCTATCGAGTTCTATGGCAGTTTCGATCCATTCCTCAATAATTTGTTCCGCGTTACCGAGAGCCTCCTGGTAGGTCTTGCCGTCGGCCATACATCCGGGGAGTTCTGGAACCTCGGCGACATAAGCTTTGTCCTCAGAACTCCAAAAAATGATGATTTCGTATTTCTTATCCATTGTCATCCTCCAATACGAATCTGATATTTCAGGATCACATCCCTGACTTGTTTAACTTGGTAAGGCTTTCCTTTACCGTCTTTAGGTTGTAAATTTAGAATCTCTTCGACGTCATCCTTTGTGAAAATGTGGTGATCACCTTTGATGCGCTCCTTAAAACCAAGACGCTTGAGCAAGCCACACAAAGCACAGTTTTTCGTATTTGCCCATGTGCGAATCCTATCATCTCTGTCTATTCATGCCAAGATCTTCTATTCACTTCTTGCACAACGCAGAACTAAGCGGCATGCGGCTTTTTGCGTGTCCGCTTCAGTAATTGGTTGGGGCATGGCCTCATTGATAACTTTCAATTTCTTTCCGTGTGATTGGTTCCAAATATAATGGCAGGAATAGGCCATTTCTAGATTCGGATCACCTGATTTGGAGAATCTCAGTATTCGATTTTTCCCATTTCCCCACTGATGGTATGCCGTCAGCCGCGGCACCATATTAAGGTCGTGAGTATGAAAGCCGATAATGCGAAGAATTCGATTGACTTTTGAAAGACAGCCTTCAAATACTCGTTCAAGATAAGGAACTTGCCCTTTACGCCACGCTTCATAGTTTTTTTGGGAAAGATTGCCCATCTCGATAAGGATATCTGAGGGAGCAACAACATCTGCACGGGCCAAAATTTTTCCAACCGCCCTCACTATACGAGGGTAGTATTTGTCCTTCCGGTAAGTATTGACTGTAATGTGTTTCATCTTCTTTCCTTGGGTCCGAATAGGGAAAGGATATAGAAAATCAATTCAAAAGGGCAATTCCCAGACCCGCACTCCATTGAAAATGTCTGAATCTAGATCAGGTGAATCCATGACCCCTTGATGCAGCTCCACTCTTGTGAACGGTGTGTCCAATTTGCTCTCGCCCCATTGACGGGCGGTTTGTTTGGCAAATTTTTCGTCATCCGTCTCAACCATCAAGTATCCTAACGGTTCATCTGATTCCGAGACAAATTTCAAAGATATTGCTTTCGATTTCACCAATCATCTCCTTCCGGTTTTTTGCCCGAACGCAAAATTAACCGGCGCGAGACATGAATGCCGGGAAAAAATAAAGCAAGCTGTTTCGCGTCCGGTTGAATGCTGGGTTAGCCCATGAATAGTCATAGTTCGTTACCAGACTGCTGGAAACAACCGCTTACGTTTTTTAGCAAATTCAGAGTACCCCTCTATTCCGAAGAGTGTTTTTTCTTCTATTATGATCCGCAGAAGGATTGTTGGAACCAGAATAAGAAGAAAAACACAAATGGCCGCCCAGTTGAAGAAATAAATGGATATTCCGGCATTAGCGAAGATCATTCCGGCATAGGCGGGATGCCTTGTAAAGCGATACGGTCCGGAAACCACAATTTGGTGTTGGGATAGAGTTCGAACCCTGTGCGAATAAAACAATCCCAACGTACGAATCGCCCATAACCGATAACAGATACCAAACAGGAAGATACTTATGCCAACAAAATGAGCAACATTCGGCACTCGCCAAAAGGATGGGAACCAAAGCGCAGTGAGAATCGTAAGCGCCTGTCCAACCCCATATAGCTGGCATGTCATAAAATCAGATGTTTTTTTGCCCTCAGTATTTGCATCCTTTTTGGAAACTCGTATTTCCATTATCATCCACAAAATATACAAACTGATGAAGATGGTATCGAAATTAACCGGGTATTCGTTCCAAACGGCGAAAATTCGATTAATCCTTATAAAAGCAATTAGAATGATGCCGGCAAACAAAACGAACCACATTATCAGTGGTGTAAGATCCTTACTTTTCATTGAAAGAATCCCCACGTTTCTCCTTAAAATAAAACCCTGATGATAGTGGCAGGCCCAACGCTCCGCATAACCGGCTGGCAATGAAGCGCGGCGGAATTGCCAGTCCGAGTTCATGCGGTTGTTAGAGCGCTTTTTCGAAAGCAGCCCAATCAAATGTTCCGAAATCTTCACCGACCAACGCGGCCTCCGAATGTACTATGTTACAATACCGTGTGAGGATATCTCGGTTTTTGTCTATAATTGAAACTCTTTGCCGTCTAGAACGGTCAAAAAATGCCTTCAGCACTTCTATCGAAGCAGCGTCTGTGCCAGGCAAGGAGTAGCCGATCACAACGAGTTCTTCTGCAACCGTAACGCGTTCGTAAAATTGCTTCCATACTTCACATAGAGCCTCACGGTGGCCATGATC
>MGQD01000155.1:0-10643 GCA_001797695.1 Deltaproteobacteria bacterium RBG_13_49_15
GGCGCCCTCGGCTTTTGCAACAACAGGGTTTATCTTTGGCATCATCTTAATTTTCATCTATAAGAGAATCCGATACGAACGACACCATCGGCCGGCAGATGATAAATCATGCCGAACGGCATTGCTCTGGACGGTTAATGATGATTAAATAAACGGGTAGCCGTTTGTTAAGTTTTAAATAAAAATACCATGACTCGTCATTCGATTCAAAAAATCTGGGCTCTCGTCGAGCATCCGAGCCGCTATCTGGGGACTGAAATCAACCGGCGCCTCAAAGCGGAAGCGGATGTCAAGCTCCGCATGGCACTGGTATTTCCGGATCTTTATGAAATCGGGACATCCCATTTCGGGATGCAGATTCTGTATCATCTCCTGAATGCAGATCCGGAGATCGCCGCCGAGCGGGTCTTTATGCCGGCGCCTGATCTCATCGCATCGCTTCGGGCCCATGGTCTTGCGTTGCCGTCGCTTGAAACGCAACGACCGATCCGTCAATTCGACATCATCGGTTTCAGTTTGCTCTATGAGCTAAATTATACCAATGTTCTTGGAATTCTTCAACTTGGGAACATCCCTTTTTTGTCCTGCGAGCGGGGAGAATACGATCCTCTGATCATCGCCGGGGGTCCCTGCACGTGCAATCCGGAACCGGTAGCCGATTTTTTTGATGCCATGGTGATCGGGGACGGTGAATCTGTAATTATGGAAATGACAAAACAATGGATGGCATGGAAAAGAGCGGGGGTCGGCCGAAAAGAACCCCTTCTTCAAACCTGGTCTCAGATTGAAGGGGTCTATGTTCCTTCTTTTTATTCGGCAACCTATGATGGATATGGGTTTCAAAGGTTACGGAACCGGGACTCGTTTCAAACAGTGAATGAACCAGTGGCAAAGAGGGCGATTATAGGGGCGTTGGATGAAGCCGCTTTTCCTGAGAAACCGGTTGTTCCATTCGGGAAGCCGGTCCATGACCGGCTCCGGCTGGAAATCTCGAGAGGATGCACCCGCGGGTGCCGGTTCTGTCAGGCCGGTATGATCTACCGCCCGGTGCGGGAGCGCTCCCCGGAGTCGCTTGTCCGGTTATCCGAGGTGTCGCTCAACGCTACGGGATATGACAACATCTCACTATTATCCTTAAGCACCGGGGATTACCGATGCATCGGCCCTCTCCTTGAAGAGCTGATGACCCGGGGTGAATCCCGGCAGGTGGCTGTTTCGTTTCCGTCGCTTCGGGCGGATACGCTGACGCCGGAGATGATGAAGCAGATCAAAAGAGTCCGAAAAACCGGCTTCACCATCGCTCCTGAGGCCGGGAGTCAGCGATTGAGAAATATCATCAATAAAAACATCACAAAGGAGGAGATCGCCCGGACGGTCCAAAACGCGTTTGATTTGGGATGGCAAGTAATCAAGCTCTACTTTATGATCGGGCTTCCATTTGAACAGGATGACGATTTGAACGATCTCATCGATCTGGTTAAGGAACTGAGACGATTCAGAGGGCTGAAAAAGGGTGGAAGCCAACCAAAAGGGAAGATCCATGTGAGCGTCGCCACATTCATTCCAAAACCCCACACTCCATTCCAGTGGGCCCCCCAGATTTCCATAGTGGAATCAAAGGAAAAAATCGAATTCATCCGCAAGAGCCTGAAGCTTCCGGGAATCGAATTCAAATGGCAAAATCCGGAAGTCAGCATCCTGGAGGGGCTTTGGGCGCGTGGGGATAGGCGCCTTTCCGGTCTTTTAAAAGATGCCTATGGGAAGGGGTGTCTGTTTGACGGTTGGTCCGACCGCTTTGATTATAAAAAATGGATGCAATCCATTGCCGATACCGGGGTTAATATCGATTTTTTTACTACCCGAAAGCGAAATGTTACGGAACCATTCCCCTGGGATCATATCGATATCCGGATCAGCAAAGAATATCTTGAACAGGAATGGAATCGCGCCAAAGAGGGTGAGACCACCCCGGATTGCCGTTTCGGTGGGTGCGGTCAGTGCGGATCGTGCGATTTCGATACCATTGAACCGGTTGTTTTTTCGTCGTTTGAAAGGCCCGTCCCCGATCCGGAATTGAAAACCCAAAGGAGCGTGATGAAACCGGATGAGCGATTCCAAACGTATCGTATCGTCTATTCAAAAAAGGGAGAGGGTCGGTTTTTTGGACACCTGGAGATGGTCAGGCTCATCCTGCATGCGATCCGGCGTGCCGGGATTCCGGTCCGCTATACCGAAGGGTTTCAGCCCAAGCCTAAAATTTCATTCGATGATCCGCTTCCTATAGGAATGGAAAGTGAAGGAGAGGCCTTCTATCTGAGGGTTCCGGAGACTGTTTTGCCTCAGGAGATCATTGCCGGGTTGAACGGCCAGTTGCCGGAAGGTCTTGCGGTCCTTGATTGCCTTCGTGTTTCCGAACGTGCGCCGATCCGTAACACTTCCGTCATCCCCTACCGGGTTACATTGATGGAAGGAGAATTCGGCGAGGATACGATCGAAGCGTTTAAAAGAGCGCCCCATTTTCTGATGGTTCAAAAAAGCCGAAAAGGAGAGTTGAAAAAACAAAACTTAAAAGATATCGTTTTAAAAATTGAAAGGATATCTCCGGACACTCTGGACATCTTGGTTTCGAATGAATCCGGAAAAACCGTCAGGCCGGCCGACATTCTATCCGCTGTTTTTAATCTTTCGACAGAGGCGATCCGGCGGGCGACGGTGGTCAAACTTATGGTCAACCCATTAGAAAGCACAGCAAATGTTTAAAAAACTGATCATCAATGTCAATGAGCACGAGACACGGGTGGCTCTTCTTGAAGAAGGGACCATTGCGGAGCTTTTCATCGAGAGGATGGACGATTCGGAGATTACCGGGAACGTCTATAAGGGAAAGGTTCAGCGGGTATTGCCCGGCATGCAGGCCGCTTTCGTGGATATCGGTATCAATCAGGCTGCCTTTATTTACGTCAACGATGTTCTGGGGAATCATGTCAGGGAATTTGAGAGGCTTTTCGATCAAAACGCCGATGCGAAAGGGGATTCCGATTATGAAGAAAAACCGTCTCCATTCCCGGATTTCAATGACGGTATCGAACATATTGAAGATCTGCTGACCGAAGGACAGGAAATTCTGGTCCAGATGGTCAAATCCCCTCTGGGCACGAAAGGGGCAAGAGTGACTTCTCGAATTTCTCTCCCGGGCAAGTTTCTTGTATTGATGCCCACATCTTCGCACATCGGCGTTTCAAGGCGGATTGAAGACGAGGCGGAGCGGAACCGGTTAAAGAGTATTGTGGAATCGATTCGGCGGGATAACCAGGGATATATCGTTCGAACCGCTGCCGAAGGGATTGGAGAGGAAAAGCTTGCCAATGAAATGGTTTTTTTAAAAAAACTCTGGGACAACATTCAGAAAAAATTAAAAACATCTTCGGCCCCTTCTCTTCTTCATCAGGAGTTAAACGTCATCTTGCGGGCCGTCAGGGACCTGATGACCCATGAAGTGGAAAGCCTGGTCATTGATAATCGCAGTGCATACGAATCGGTGCTTTCTTTTCTGGAGATATTGATGCCCGGGCTTAAAAGCGCCGTGGAGCCGTATGAAGGGGTCGAACCGATTTTCGACGCGTATAATCTTGAAGGGGATATCTCAAGAGCACTTAAAAGAAAGGTATGGCTGAAGTCGGGAGGATATATCGTCATCGAACAGACGGAAGCCCTCGTGGCGATCGATGTTAATACCGGACGGTATGTGGGAAAACATAACCCGGAAGAAACCATATTAAAGACGAACCTTGAAGCGGTCAAAGAGATCGCCTACCAAATTCGTCTGAGGGATATCGGCGGCATCATTATTATTGATTTCATCGATATGGAAAAGAAGTCACACCAGGAAAAAGTGTTTAACGCATTTCAGGAGGCGTTAAAAAAGGATCGAAGCAAAACCCATATTCTTCCCATTTCCGAGCTGGGGCTGGTTCAGATGACGCGGAAACGGACCCGAAAATCGCTCGCCCACTCCCTTTGCGAACCCTGCCTCTATTGCGATGGCGAGGGGCAGCTGCTTTCGAGACAGTCCATCTGCTATACGATCTACAGGGATATTCTCAGGGGTGCGCACGATATCGTCGGGGTGCGCATGACGCTCAGGGTGAATCCTGAGATTGCAGAGCTTCTCCACGGGGAAGAAAACCACCTTATCCGATCGCTTGAAACAAGGCTGCAAAAGCAGGTCGAAATCTATCCCAACCCTCAATTCCACATGGAAAAATTTGATGTTTTGGAAATGATGGAGCATTAGCTCGGAAAAAGCCGGCAACAACCCGACAAACACAAAAAGTGGAAACGGGGTGATCCAGCCCAACAGGTATTGACATCCGATTGAGAATCTGTTTAAATAATTAATTTTAGGTAAAGGAATTTGTTTCAACCATTTCTTTTTGAGGAACGGATACGATGAAAAGGACATATCAGCCGCATAAGACCAGGCGGGCAAGAACCCATGGATTTCGCAAGAGAATGGCAACGAAATCCGGAAGAATCATTATCAACCGGCGACGTGCCAAGGGGAGAAAGCGGTTGTCCGTTTAACCGGTTGTAACCCGGCAAGGGGGTAGGGGTTTTGGGCTTATTTTCCTTAACCAGAGACGACCGGATACGAAAGCGATACGAATTTATTCAGCTGAAAGACCATGGAAAATCCATTCGGAATCGGCATGTTATTATTGTTTTTGCCCCCGGCGTTCACCAACGGACGCGGCTCGGGGTTACCGTCGGGAAAAAAGTGGGGACGGCTGTCGAACGAAACAGAGTCAAACGATTGTTAAGGGAATTTTATCGGCTAAACCGCCATCGGTTAACAGGGCAATGGGATATCAACATTATTGCTAAAAAGGAAGCGATCAATCTGGCTTCACCACAAGGGGCTTCATCCTTAACAGCCCTGTTTAATCAAATTTCGGAGCACGCGTCATCAAACGGAAGTTAATCCAAATCCCATTACTCCTTATTCGGATTTATCAATACACGTTATCCCCTGTTTTGGGTACGGCGTGCCGTTTTTACCCCACCTGTTCAGCTTATTCCTACGAGGCGATTCATCGCCATGGCCTGATCATCGGATCGCTATTGGCACTAAAAAGGATACTGCGGTGTCACCCCTTCGGTTCCGGAGGCTTCGACCCTGTTCCGGATATGTCCGAACCGAAAGCCGAGCATCGTGCTTGATGGGTCTTTACCGCTCGAAAAGATGGAACGAAAAAGAGAAAAGGGGATTTTTTTATATTCCGTAAACACAAACAACCCGCTATCAACGGTGGCTGAAAGGGTTTTATCGTCAGGCTCCCGCTGTCTTATCGGAACTGCAGGGAGATTCACATTCAAATCAGGAGAAGCAGATGGAACAAGGTCGAGTCGTTATTGCGATCGCGCTGTCATTGGCGGTCTTTTTAATCTGGAGCTTCTTTTTTGCCGAAAAAACACCCATCAAAGAAGAGGATCGGCCCTCCCGTGTTCAGGATAAGGCGGAATCCTCCGCCAAGATTGCCCAACCGATAGCCGTGCCGGGATCGTCGGCTCCGGGAAAAACGACGAAACCAGATACAACGATCCGCCCCCCCAAACCCCCGAGGACGATCGAGATTGATACTCCATTGTATTTACTTAACATTTCAGAGGACGGGGCGCGCGTCCGCCATTTTGATTTAAAGGACTACCGGGAAACCGTGGAAAAGGATTCCCCCAGGAAATCTCTGGTATCCGGAAAAAATCCGCACGGCGCCCTGTGGGTTGGGAATGGCGGACAGGGGCTTTTTGGTGTAGAATCCCCTCTTTTTACAGCAAATATCCTCTCGGATAAGGTAGTCGTCACCGATCAGGCAGCCGATGTCGTATTTTCATGGACTTCGCCTCAGGGGGCAATTGTCGAAAAACGGTTCCGTTTTGAACCGAAAACCTATCTGATCGACATGACCATCACAATTAAAAATGGTTCGGATACTCTGCTTCAGAATCCACTCTCCATTTCTTTAACTAAGCCGATCGGAGAAGAAGGAGGAAAGGCTTACGGTTTCGAAGGTCCCAGCGCCCTGATGGACAAGAAGGTGGAACGTATCGAGATAAAAAAGATCAAAGAAAACAGCAATTATTCGGGGAATATCAAATGGATGGCGATCCAGGATCGTTATTTTATATCCACGTTGATTCCCAAGGAGGCCCAAAAAGCCCAGATGAATTTGGTTGTCAGAGAGAACAACATCCTGGAAGCTCAATACTTAATGCCGTCCGTCGCCATTGAACCGGGAATGGAGCAGCATTTTGAATACCAGTTGTTTCTAGGGCCGAAAAATACCCGGATTCTCAAGGAAGCCGGTTACGATCTTGAGAAAGCCATTGATTTCGGGATGTTCGATTTCATTGCAAAACCCTGTGTATGGCTCATGAATTTTTTGTATGGATTCATTCCCAATTACGGAGTGGCCATCATCATTTTGACCCTTTTGTCAAAAATCCTTCTCTGGCCCCTGGGGAATAAAAGTTATAAATCCATGAGCGAGATGAAACGGCTTCAACCCCTTTTATCCGAGATCAGGGAAAAGTATAAAAACGATAAGAAAAAAGTGCAGCAGGAAACCATGAATCTTTACAAGACCTATAAAATCAACCCCTTGGGCGGCTGTCTTCCCATGGTCGCTCAGATTCCGGTTTTCTTTGCCTTGTATCGGATGCTCTATGAGGCCATCGAACTCAGGCATGCGCCGTTTTTCGGATGGATCAACGACCTGAGCGCCCCGGATCGGCTTTTCCGGTTCGGCTTTTCCATCCCCTTCATGGAACCGCCGCATGGCATCCCGGTTCTGACCATCGTCATGGGAGCAACAATGCTCCTTCAGCAGAAAATGTCCCCGCCGCCCGGCGACCCCGGACAGGCGAAAATGATGATGCTGATGCCGATTGTTTTTACCTTCATTTTCATAAACTTTTCTTCCGGATTGGTCCTCTACTGGCTGGTCAACAACATCCTTTCCATCGCGCAACAATATTACGTCACGAAGAAAACCGCGTAATGACGGAGGTCTTATGTCATACAGCCTGGAATTCGAAGGAAAGAGCGTTGAAAAAGCGGTCGAAACCGCCTGTGAGACGGTCAAGATTCCCAAAGAAAAATTGAAATATGACGTCATATCCTATGGTTCCACCGGAATTTTTGGACTTGTGGGCTCAAAAAAAGCCCGAATTCGTGTCAGTTTGCCCGAATTGCCGGCAGAGATGAACAGCATCGAAACCCCTGAACATCCGCCGGATGCCGATTCCGAAGAGGCTGATTCCGGAATGATCGAGCCGCCCTTCTCCAAGGAAGACTCTACCGTGAGCCAAGAAATCCGGGAGTTGGCGCAACAGGGAGAAAAGATTCTTCGACGGATCATCGATTCGATTGCAGAAGAAGCCGAAATTACCGTCAAAGTCGGTCCGGACCGGATTTTTTACAGTGTGAAGGGGGGAAATTCGGCCCTGCTGATAGGAAAACGAGGACAAACCCTTGAAGCGATCCAATACCTCATGGAAAAGGTCATAACTAGACAAACGGAAAATCGGATACGGATTCGGATCGACATCGAAGGGTATTTGAAAAATCGACAGACAAGCCTTGAACAACTCGCCGAGCGGCTCTCAAAAAAGGTCCAGCGAACCGGGAAACCGGTGACCCTCGGCCAGATGAACGCATACGACAGACGGATCGTTCATCTGGCGTTAAAGGACGATGACAAGGTTCGGACTCAAAGCAAAGGAGAAGGGCTGCTCAAAACGATCTCCATCTTTCCCAGGCATATCGGCCGCCGAAAAAAGGAAAAAAAGGAATAACCGAAATCCATATGGACGACTCGACCATTGCCGCCATTGCAACCCCGGTGGGGTGCGGCGGTATCGGGATTATCCGTATTTCCGGATCACAGGCAGTATTCATCGCATCCGCCGTATTTCAACCGTCGAAGGCCGCCGGCCCCTTCCGGTCTCACCGCATCTATCACGGACATGTGGTGAACCCGGAGAGCGGGCGGGTGCTGGACGAGGTTTTTTTCCTTTTCATGAGAGCGCCACGATCCTATACGCGCGAGGATGTGGTGGAGATTCACACGCACGGAGGGCCGATGGTGCTCAGGGCCGTGCTCGACCTGATGTTGAAAGGAGGCGCCCGTCTGGCGGAAGCCGGTGAGTTTACCAAAAGGGCTTTTCTAAACGGACGGATCGATTTGTCTCAGGCCGAGGCGGTGATCGACCTCGTCCAGGCACGGACGGAAAAATCGCTGCAGATCGCCGCCGCCCAGGTAAAAGGGGCGTTGAGGCACGAGGTGGAGTCGATCCGAAAATCGCTGATGGGGATTCAAGCCGAGTATGAAGCAGCCATCGATTTTCCCGATGAGACCGAGGGGATAGGAGAAGCGGCGGGGGTTCCGGACCGGTTTCAAAACGATATCATCGCTCCCCTTGAGAAGATGATCGAACATTATCGCACCGGCCATGTCTTCAGGGAGGGGATCACGCTGGTCATCGTCGGGCGCCCCAATGTCGGAAAATCAAGTCTCATGAATTGTCTTGTTCGGAAAGATCGGGCGATTGTCAGTCCAATGCCCGGAACCACGCGCGATTTCATCGAAGAGCCCCTGGTCATCAACGGAATACCGGTTCTCGTCGTGGACACGGCCGGACTGCAGGATACGCACGATCCGGTGGAAAAGATCGGAATCGAAAAAACAATGGAATCGATAAGGGCCTCCGATCTGGTATTATTCGTTGTGGAGGCCGACCCGGGCCTCCTGCCGGAGGATCGGCGGATTTTTGAGGAGATCAAGGATAAGCCGGCGATCCTGGTCGTGAATAAAACAGATCTGGCGGATCCCCGGAAAGAGCTCCGGATCCCGGATGCCTGGAGATCTCTTCCGATGGTAAAAACCTCCGCCCTGCTTCATCGCGGCATCGAGAATCTAAAAGCGAAAATCGCTGCAACCGTCATAGCCGATGGAGGAATTCAGACAGAAAGCCCGGTTATTCCTAACCTTCGGCATAAGAACGCCCTTGAACGGGCACTGAAGGCCGTTTTGGAAGCATACGACGGTTTTCGAACCGGCCGTTCCCCGGAGTTGGTGAGCATGGATCTTAAGGAGGCCGGAGACGCGCTGGGCGGGATTATGGGCGAAAAAGCGGATGCGGATCTGCTGGATGAGATCTTTAGCCGGTTTTGCATCGGAAAATAATGTTTCACGTGAAACATGGGAGAGCGGAAATGGGAATGAGAATGGATTTTGAACCGTTTTTTAAAAGATACGAGGAGTTATTGGCCAAAGCGGATGCCGCGTTCGACCGGGTCAAGACGGAATACCCGGAGCATGTCAAATGCACCATCGGATGTGCGGACTGCTGCCATGCCGTATTCGACCTCTCACTGGTGGAAGCGCTGTATATCAACCACCATTTTCAGATCCGGTTTCAGGGAGCGGAAAAAGCCCGGGTTCTGGAAAAAGCGAACCATGCGGACCGGAAGGCGCACAAGCTGAAAAAAAAGGCCTATCAGGAATTACGGCAGGGAAAAAAAGAGGTGGATATTCTCGTTGAGATGGCCGGTGAACGGATCCGATGCCCTCTTTTAAATTCGCAGGACGCCTGTGACCTGTATGAGCGCCGTCCGATCACCTGCCGGCTTTACGGACTTCCGACGTTAATCGGAGGGATCAGCCATACCTGCGGCCGCTCCGGATTTGTTGAAAAAACGGCTTATCCGACGGTAAAGGTCGATGTCATTCAAAAAACGCTTTACGATATTTCCAATGAGATCGTTGCAACGATCAGGTCGCGATACGTGAAAATGGGGGATATGCTCGTTCCGCTATCCATGGCGCTGCTAACCGATTACGATGACGAGTATCTGGGGATTAAAACCGAAAAAAGGAAGAAAGGGGATTAAAAGGTAACGCATGACCAGACCGTCTGAAGAAGAGGAAAAGAGGAAACGCGCCGTCTTCGAAAGCATGTCCGAGAAACGAAGAGCGCATATCCTTAAAAAAGGGTATGAGAAGTGGGATCCGTTTATGGATCCGAAAGACCCTATTGATATCCGAAAGGATCGGACGAACCGGACCACCGGCATGCTTGTCCGTGAATTCCTCCAATCCTGCAGTCCCGAGGGATACGGCAATGAATATGCAAGGGGAGTGCTTGAAATCGCACTCGGAATCGTCAATGGAGAAGACCGGTTTCGCGGCATGTTCGAATTTTCATGCTGGTATCAAGCGCTTTTAAAAAAGGAAGGGCATGAGTAGTTGCCCCATCCGGCGACTCGAGGAAGCGGATTGCGACCTTGGAGATATCAAAGCCCGGATCGTGCTGAAACTGATTGAATCTGACCGGAAATTAACGCAGTGCCAAATGGAAAACATTCTCCATAAGGAGCTCCGGATCGACGGCGCACGCACCCGCCAAGCCGTTTCTTTGTTGATTGCCGAAGGGGCGATTCAGTACACGTACCGATACGGAGCTTCTTTTCTTGAACCGTCGACCGGACAGGCCGTGCGCGTTTCAAGGAGTATCGTCTTAAAACCGCCCCAAATGCCGTTCAATCCCGGTCCGGAGGATGTCGTCATTTCCATTGCGCCCGG
>MGQD01000155.1:10681-23690 GCA_001797695.1 Deltaproteobacteria bacterium RBG_13_49_15
TGGCGCTGAGGGGGATTGAAGAGGCGATTCGGACCCACCGGTGGGTCCGTCACGGCAATGGCGCCCGCATTCTGGATATCGGAACCGGGACCGGCGTTCTCCTGATTGCGGCCGTGATGTTGGGCGTAGAAAGAGGGGTAGGGATCGATCTGGATCCATGCGCCAGGAAAGAGGCCAGGGAAAATGCCGCTATCAACGGAGTTGAAAACCGGATCGATGTGAGTGAAATCGCTCTCGATCAACTGACGGGTCGGTTTGCGGCGGTGACGGCAAACCTGCGTTATCCGACCATCATCCGTCTCTATCCCCGGGTGCAGGAGATGATCGAACCGGGAGGGGTTATAGTAATGTCGGGGATCCGGAGTTGGGAAATTCCGGAAGTGGTCGAGAGATATGCGTCAGGGCCGTTTATACTTCGGTGGGAGGCTGATGAAGCCGACTGGCGCGGACTTGTGTTTCAAAAAACGGATGCATCCGGCGCTCCCGGACAATTCCTGGAATAGGACGATCTTTTTCCTTTTAAAGAAGGTTAAAACCGACTATAGAAATCCTGGATGTCTTTTTGATGGCTTCGTAAAATGCCTTTTGCGAGCTATATTTGAGCATTTTCGAAAAAAGAGATGCGAATTGCTGAGCGTTAAAAATTTCAAGCTGTTTGAGGAGCTTGCGACGAGTTCTTGAAATTTAGCGAGGAAATAACCATATCCCAAAAATGGTCACGGATAGAGCAAAATCGGCTTTTTACGGTCTTATCATTTTTAGATCTCCCATTTTCGTGCGATCGTTGACGGTTTGGTAACAAGCGAGCAAAAAACCGCAAGAGGCATCCAATTAAAAACGGACCGAAAACGCAATCGTTTTGGAGTCGGCGATGAAGCTTCCGAATGGAATTAAAAAATCATTTCAGAGGACCTCCTATGAAGATCGGTTGCTTTTGGGAGAGGCCCTGCTGCGGGAGAATGTCATCACTGTCGCGCAATTGCAGGAAGCCCTCGATATTCAGCGGTTGAATAAAAAGAAATTGGGGCAGATCTTCATTGAACAGGGTTATGCAACGGAAGAGGCGGTCCTGAAAACCATTGAAAAGTATTATGGAATCCAGGTAGCGACCCTTTCCGAAGACTTATCCGAGCGGATCAAGAAAAGGCCGGTCACCTGGAAGGACAAGCTGGCCAGGCTCCGAATCCCCATCAGCGTCAAATTCGCTATCGCCATCACATTTATTATCTGGCTGACCGTCCTTATTTTGAGTTTTATTATTTTAGCCCGGCAGAGAGACATGCTGTATCTCCAGACGATGAGGGCCGGAAAAATCAGTCTGAAATATTTTACCAACAATGCGCGGATCCCCCTTCTCGGCGACGACGTGCTCAGGCTCAATACCCTCATCAAAGAAGCCGCCTCTGTTGAAGGGATCCTTTATGCCGTTATCACGGATCGAAGAAACGTAATTAAAGCCCATACCGACCATAACCAGATCGGGTCGATCCTTCCCAGCATCCAGAAGCCCGACCAGATCAGGACGGAGGATCAGATTTCCCATTACACCTACCAGACCCCTTTCGGCGGGAATATTCTCAATCTGTCGCAACCGGTCACCTTTCAAAATGTCGAACTGGGAACCATTCATGTCGGGATATCTCTCGATTTTATTAAAGAACAGACCCGCAAGGCGACCCGATCCCTGATCGCGATGAGCTTTCTGATCGTTCTTTTGGGGATATCCGTCGCTGTATTTTTCGGAATCAATTTTTCACGTCCCATTTATCAGCTCGTTGTTGCGGCAAAGGAGATTGCCAGGGGAAACTATCAATATCGTCTTGATTTCGTTCGAAAAGATGAACTGGGAGATCTGGCTTCAGCATTTAATTACATGTCCGGTGAGCTATTGAAAAAATTCCTGATCTCAAAGTCCTTCGGCCGTTACGTTAGCCCTGAAATTCTGGATATCATTCTGGCCAATCCGGAAAATTCCTGGCTCAAGGGGATCCACATGGAGGCGACGATCCTGTTTACCGATGTCAGGCACTTTACGAGTTTTTCTGAAAAAAGAGAGCCGGAAGAGGTCGTCGAATGCCTCAACGAGTATTTCCGCATCGTCACACGGCATATCCTGAATCATGGAGGGTATGTTGATAAGTTTATCGGGGATGCCGTGATGGGCGTTTTTTGCATCCCGATTTTTCACGAAGATCACGCCGAGAGAGCGGTGAGAGCGGCCATCGACTTGCAACAGGAACTCCGGGCTGCCGGCGACCAGAAGAATCCGATCCTTTCCCAAATCGGTGTCGGCATCAATTCCGGAATTCTCGTCGCCGGGAATCTGGGTTCGGACACGAAAATCGAATACACCGTTATCGGAGACAGCGTCAATATCGCATCCCGGCTGACAGGGCTTGCCGGCGCCGGTGAAATCATCATCAGCAAAGATACCTTCCAGCTCGTAAAAAAAAGTGTTTCAGCCAAGGAATTGCCTTCACAGAAGGTGAAAGGAAAAGCACTTCCGATTGAGGTTTATCAGGTTTTAGGGTTAATCGGCGGACAATCTATTGAACCGGAGCAAAAGGATGAAAACAGACAGGTTTCTTAGGAACCCGGCCATCGTGTTGATTTTAATATCATGGGGAATCTATCTTGCCGGATGCGCCGGGCCTCAGGTCAAGGCTCCTGAGGAAAAAAAACAGGCCGAAGTCATTCCTGCCCCGAGTTTTTTGCAGGTCGTCGTCAAGCCCGGTGACACCTATATCTCTCTTGCGGCAGCGCACCTCAATGATCCCTCCATGGACTGGCTGATTGCCGAGTTTAACGGCACAACCATCCTGACGCCGGGGCAGGAGGTCATTGTGCCGCTGAAGTCATATAATAAAGGGGGCTTGAATTTGACGGGATATCAGACGGTTCCGGTGTTGTCCTACCACAATTTTTCCGAGTCCAAAGCGTCGAAAATGAACATAACGGCAGCCAATTTTGAGGCACAGATGAAACTGATCCGGGAAAAAGGGTATCATGTGATCACCATGGATCGGCTCTTTGAATTTTTACAGTTTAAAACGCAGATTCCGAACAAATCGGTCGTTATCACCATTGATGACGGCTGGCGAACCGCCTATGAGATCGCCTTCCCTATATTGAAGAAATACGGTTATCCGGCGACGCTTTTTCTGTATACCGACCTCATCACCGGCGGTAAAAAGACCCTGTCATGGGATCTGATACGGGAAATGTCGCAGAACGGGATTGATATGCAGGGGCACACTAAAACCCATCGAAACCTGAGCCTTCAGGGAGAAAAAGAGGCTTTTAAAGAATATTACGAGTCCATCGCCAATGAAATTGCGGAATCCACACGGGTCATCAAAGAGCAGCTCAACAAAGAGGTTAAATACCTTGCCTATCCTTACGGAGACAGCAATCGTTTGGTTGTCGCCCTTTTAAGAAAAAACGGGTATATTGGTGCATTTACCGTACAGCGGGGGGGGAATCCGTTTTTCATCGCCGATTTTGCCATCAAGCGGTCGATGATCTATGGGGATATGGATTTAAATCGGTTTGAGAAAAATCTGGTCACGTTCAGCAAAGAGGAATTCAAATGAATCGATATGGATTCACAATCCCCTGTTTTTGGTATGTGGCAACCGCAATCCTTGTGTTCGGCTGTGCCGCTCCGGTGAAACGGGTCATCGTCGAAAAACCTCAGGAAAGCCTTCTTCGATTGAAAGCCATCGAGTATGAGGGTTCGGGAAAGCTTAATACCGCGTTGCAGCTCTGGCAGAGTTTAAGTCACTATGCTCCGAATGATATGGAAAGCAAAAACAAAGCGGCCCAACTGAAGATGGAGATTCAGAAAAAAGTGAATCAGCACTTAAGCAAAGGAAGGACCTATTATTATTACAGTTCCATGCGGGATGCCAGAAGAGAGTTTTTAAAAGTCCTTTTTTACGACTCTGAAAATAAAGAGGCGTTGGATTACCTGAAAAATCGGCTGCATGGGGACGATCTGATTGTCTATGAGGTCAAACCCGGTGATACATTGGAAGAGATTGCCAGGAAGGCCTATCAGGATCCCCAGAAGGGTTTTGTGGTCGCCAAATACAACGACTTGAAATCCGAATCGGCATTGGAGTCGGGAAGGGTCTTAAAATTGCCGGTGATCGAAGTTGTCGCATCCGACGCGGCTTCCCGCTCAACTCAGGAGAGCCAGAAGACCTCAAAATCAGGCGCCCCTTTTCAAAAACAACCCCCTCAAAAAATACCCGAGGAATCGCAGGTGCTGACGGCCATGGTAACCGATTATAGTAAAGGGTTAAGAACCGGCATGACCTTAAGCGATGCCAAACGGCTTTTTGATAAAAAACGGTATCAGGAGACGATTGCCATTGCAGAAGAAATTTTGGAGCAAGATGATGACAATCAAACCGCAAAGAACCTGATCAATGCATCATATTACCAGATGGGGAAGGGAATGGTTGAATCAAAAAATTACAAAGAGGCGATTAAGTATTTCAGCCGGGTCGACCCGGAGTATCTGGATGTGGGGCGATTGAAGTCGGATGTGGAGGTAAAACTATCCGACGTTCACTACATTGAAGGGGTCAAATATTTTGTTAACGAAAAACTGGAGAACGCCATTTCGGAATGGGAAATGACCCTCGCATTCAATCCTGAGCATCAAAAGGCAAAGGCAGATATTGAGAACGCTCGAAATATAATTAAAAAACTTAAAGAAATTAAATAGATAAAGATAATTAATGAAAAAGCCGGTCTCCCTCTTATTGGGAGATCGGCTTTTTCATTATGAATGGCGGAGAGACCGGGATTCGAACCCGGGGTGGAACTTTCGCCCCACACTCGCTTAGCAGGCGAGCGCCTTCGACCTACTCGGCCATCTCTCCGGTTTTTCCAGAATGTTGATATGGGCTCATTTTTATTGATGCCCGTTTAACGAACATGGCGGAGGGAGTAGGATTCGAACCCACGGAGCTTTCGCTCAACGGTTTTCAAGACCGCCGCCTTAAGCCGCTCGGCCATCCCTCCATGACCGGTATGCTTCCCGCAAGCCCCGCTCTTCAGAGTGGGGAGCTTCACTTAGTGTAAACGCTATCACCTGGGGCGTGAACGGTCAATAGATTTTTGCGAATGAAAAAGCCCATATATGTTGACAGTTGCTGAATTTTATGCCAGAAATCGCATCATTAATCCCGCTCGGGAATTTGGCGGATAACGCCTTGAACCCTCGAGCCATCCCGATTGACAAGATGAGGGTTGACTTGAAACTGCCGTCGTATGCTAGACGGCGATGATTTATTTTGGGGAGATAAGAGATGAAACAAAAATATCTGATTCTTAAAAAAGGCGATCAAAACGAGGTGGTCGTCCAGGAATTTGCAGAGCTCGAAAAGGACTCGTTTTCCCTTCTATGTGAAGAAAAATATGATTTGAGCCGCATTAAAGGGGCCATCGAGACCGGCAGGGGAGCGTTGATCTCGACGCTGAGAACTCAAAACATGTATCCCATCGGATATTATGCCGAAAAGATTGCCGATTCGGTAAGGGATATCATGTTTTCTGCGGATAAGGAATCCGTTGAACTTACCTTTGACGATATGGAACTTCTGGCTAAAATCCCTGCCAAGGAATGGGAAATCCGGGAAGAAGAGATCGAAGAAGAGCCTTCCGAAATTGACGAACTTCTGGAAGAAGAGATCGAAGATGATTATGAAAAAGATGTGTTTGACAACTACCAGTCCGTAGTTAAAGTGGCTGACGAGGACGTACTAGAGGCGGATGAAGAATCCTGATTTGTCCTTGACAACGATTGGAGCGGGGCGTAGGCTAAAATATTGAGCCACAGCAATGCGACGGATCGATTGCGTAATTTCCCCTTGGTTGAGCAATAATGATGCAGGATGCCTGCCGGAATAGATACGAACTTCACGAAAACGAATTAATCGACAGGTTCAACCGTCGATTAAATTATCTGCGCGTTTCCATAACCGACCGATGCAATTTAAGGTGCAACTACTGCACACCTGCCGGGTTCTTTCCAAAATTGCCGCATAAAGAGATATTAAGTTATGAAGAAATTCTGCGCTTGGTAAGACTCCTGGTTTGCGCAGGAGTTTCAAAAGTGCGGATTACGGGCGGAGAACCGCTGGTTCGAAAAGGTGTGTATGAATTCTTATCAGAGCTTCACCGGATCGAAGCGCTTTCCGATATCTCCCTCACCACAAATGGTGTTCTTCTGAAGGAGAACATCCGGAGGATCAAATCCGCCGGGATTAATCGCATCAACGTGAGCCTTGATTCATTGAATCGGGAAAAATATGGAAAAATTGCAGGCGCCGATCGATTTGACGAGGTTTGGGAAGGGATTCAACTGTCATTGTTAATGGGTTTTGATCCCGTTAAAATCAACATGGTGGCGATCAAAGGGGTTAATGACGATGAACTCATCGATTTTGCCCGGCTCTCTTTAATTTATCCATTCCATGTCCGGTTTATCGAATATATGCCCATCGGAACTCAGTGCATGAGCATGGAACGTCAGATGCTGGCGCCGGAGATCAAGCAAAAAATCGAAGAGATCGGATCGCTTCATCCGATTTCACGGGGAGCAAACGACGGTCCTGCAGAGCGGTTCCGTTTTGATGGAGCGCCGGGCGAGATCGGCTTTATCCGGCCTATCAGCCGGCATTTTTGTCCGGACTGCAACCGCCTCAGGCTCACAGCGAGCGGCCAGCTCAGGTTGTGCCTGTTGTCCAACCTTCAGTTCGACCTGAAAACCCCCATCAGGACGGGTGCTTCGGACTCTGAATTACTGAATATGATTTTCTCCGCGGCTGATCGCAAACCGCTTGAACATGAATTGGTATGCCGCGAAAAGTCAACGGTTTTGGACCCGATGTATGCCATCGGCGGATAGTGAAGGCTGCCGGTGGAAAATACAAATCAAAAAAGGAGGGAGGGCAAATGAACGTATCACGGAGAGAATTTATCCAGATAACCGGCGCCACAGCCGCAGGTCTTGCGGTGAGTGGTCTGGGGTTCGATCTTTCACCGGTCAAATCCTATGCCCAGACGCTCAAGATCAAGGATGCCAAGGAGACCACAACCATCTGCTGTTACTGCGGGGTGGGGTGTGGGGCGATTGTGCATTCCAGCAAACAGGGCGATGGGCGTACCATCAACATCGAGGGAGATCCGGACCATGTCATCAGCCGGGGCGCCCTATGCACAAAAGGGGCTTCCCTCAAACAACTGGCCGAGAGCAAAAACCGGCTTTTAAAACCGATGTACCGCGCCAAAAATGCGAAGGACTGGAAAGAAGTGACTTGGGAGTGGGCCATCGATGAAATTGCAAAGCGAGTTAAAGAGACGCGCGATGCCACCTTTGAGGCGAAAAACGAAAAAGGGCAGCCGGTAAACCGCACCACCGCCATCGCTTCGGTGGGGAGCGCCGCCATGGACAACGAAGAGTGCTGGGTTTACCAGGCCCTGCTGCGTGCCATGGGGCTGGTGTATATCGAACACCAGGCCCGTATCTGACACAGCGCCACGGTTGCGGCTCTGGCAGAGTCGTTCGGACGAGGCGCAATGACCAATCATTGGATCGATCTCAAAAATGCCGATGTGATTCTCATCATGGGAAGCAATGCTGCGGAAAACCACCCCATTTCGTTCAAGTGGGTCACCGAGGCCCAGAGAAATGGAGGCAAACTCATTAACGTGGATCCGCGATTTACCCGCACCTCATCAAAAGCAGATATTTACGCACCTATCCGTTCCGGTACGGACATCGCATTCCTTGGAGGAATGATCAAGTATATACTGGACAATAAGCTCTATCATGAAGAATACGTAGTCCGGTACACGAATGCGTCGTTTATCGTGGGGAAAAATTTCTCCTTTGCCGACGGCCTCTTTTCCGGGTATGATGAGAGCAAACGGAGCTATGACAAAAGCAAATGGGCCTTCGAGGCAGATGAAAAGGGCGTCACAAAAAGAGATCCCGGCCTAAAAGATCCGCAGTGCGTATTCAACTTGCTTAAAAATCATTATGACCGGTATACGTTAACATTAGTCTCTCAAATTACCGGAACCCCGGAAAAACAGCTTTTGGAAGTCTACCAAGCCTATTCTGAAACCGGCAAGCCGGACAAGGCAGGCACCATCATGTACGCCATGGGATGGACCCAGAGCACCCATGGAACTCAGAACATCAGGACTATGAGCATTATCCAATCCCTGCTCGGCAATATGGGTATGGCCGGAGGGGGGGTCAACGCACTGCGCGGTGAATCGAATGTGCAGGGCTCCACTGACCAAGGGCTCCTTTTTCACATTCTTCCGGGGTATCTTCCCACGCCGCCGGCCTCGTTCGGCTCTCTGGCTGTTTATAACGAGAAATTCACCCCAAAGAGCTCTGACCCGCGCTCGGCAAACTGGTGGCAGAACCGGCCCAAATATATGACGAGCCTCCTCAAGTCTTTGTTTGGAGATAAGGCCACGGCGGAAAACGATTTCGGCTACCACTGGCTTCCCAAGATTGATGACGGCAAAGCTTACTCCTGGTTGGACCTGTTTGATGTTATGTATGCCGGCAAGATCAAGGGGTTTTTCGCCTGGGGACAAAATCCGGCCTGCTCCGGTGCCAATGCCAACAAGACGAGAAAGGCTATGGCCAAGCTCGACTGGATGGTGAACGTCAACCTGTTCGACAACGAAACCGGCTCCTTCTGGAAAGGGCCGGGAATGAAACCGGCTGAGATCAAAACCGAGGTGTTCATGCTTCCGGCGTGCGTATCCGTGGAAAAAGAAGGGAGCATCACCAACAGCGGCCGGTGGATGCAGTGGCGATATGAAGGACCCAAGCCGCTCGGAAACAGCCGCCCGGACGGCGACATCATCGTGGAGCTGGGTCTGAAACTTAAAGAGCTCTATGCCAAGGGAGGGGCTTTCCCTGAACCGATAACCAACCTCAAGTGGGACTATGTAACCAACGGAAAATACGACCCGCACAAAATAGCCAAAGAGATCAACGGGTACTGGGTCAAAGACAAAACCATAGGCGAGGTCACCTATAAAGCCGGCACTCTTGTGGCGCCGGGATTTGCTCTGCTCCAGGCCGACGGATCCACATCCTGCGGCAACTGGATCTACTGCGGCAGCTACACGGACAAGGGAAACATGTCCGCGCGCAGGAATCAGGAAGACGCCCCCAACAAGATCGGCCTTTATCCGAGCTTTGCCTGGGCATGGCCCGTCAACCGCCGCATCATTTATAACAGAGCGTCCTGCAACCCCAAAGGGCAGCCTTATAACGACAAGCGCTGGGTGGTCAAATGGGATGCCGAAGGGAAAAAGTGGGTCGGCGACGTTCCGGACGGACCCTGGCCTCCGCTGCAGAACCCGGACAGTTCAGAGCGGGAAGACGGGAGATATGCCTACATCATGACAAGAGAAGGCTTTGCCCAGCTCTATGGCCCGGGATTGAATGACGGGCCTTTCCCCGAGCATTATGAACCGCTGGAATGCCCGGTGGAAAAGAACATGATGAACAAACAGCGGATGAATCCAGTGGCTCCGGTATTCGGCGGCGAAGCGGATACGTTTGCCACCTGCGATCCGAAATTTCCGTTTGTGGGAACCACCTACCGGGTTTCCGAGCACTGGCAGACCGGACTGATGACCCGTCCGCTCCCATGGCTGATGGAACTTCAACCTCAGATGTTCGTTGAAATGAGCGAAGAACTGGCCAAGCTCCGAAAAATCAAAAACGGGGAACGGGTTCTGGTCTCTTCCGCCCGCGGAAAGGTCCAGGCGACCGCAATTGTTACCGCCCGGTTTAAACCGTTTAAGATCGGAGAAACCATCGTTCATGAAGTGGGGATGCCGTATCATTACGGCTGGCGATGGCCGGCTACCGGCAAGGAGGAGAGCGCCAATTTGCTCACCCCCTCCACCGGTGATGCGAATACCCGGATTCCTGAAACCAAGGCCTTTATGGTCAATGTGACCAAACTCTAGGAAGGAGGTGATCTGAATGAGCAAGTCATTTTTTGTTGATACGACAGTCTGTACGGCCTGCCGCGCGTGCCAGGTTGCCTGTAAGCAATGGCACGACCTTCCGGCAGATGTTACTACCAACCGCGGTTTTTATCAAAATCCGAAAGATCTCTCCTTCACCACGTATAAGGTGGTCCGGATGAGTGAAAAGGTGATTGACGGAAAAATGAGATGGCTCTTTTTCCCGGAGCAATGCCGGCATTGCATGGAGCCTCCCTGCCGGGATACAGCGGGAGAAGAAAGCGCCATTTACAGCGATTCAGCCACCGGCGCCGTCATCTATACCGCCAAAACAAAAGGACTGAAAGTCAAAGAAATCACCGAGTCCTGTCCTTATAATATTCCGCGCGCTAAAAAGGACGGAACGATGGCCAAATGCGACATGTGCCTCGACCGGGTTCAGAACGGTCTGCTGCCGGCATGTGTGAAAACCTGCCCGACCGGCGCCATGACCTTCGGCGCCAGAGATGAAATGCTCGCACTGGCAAAGAAGCGGCTTCAAGAGGTACAAGCCAAATATCCAAAGGCATCGCTTATCGATCCGAATGATGTCAGAGTGATTTACCTGGTCGCATTTGAACCGAAAGAGTATCATGCATTTGCCGTGGCATCCGCCGACTCCGTTGGGATTTCGAGGCAGGTTGCTCTTAGAAAGATGGCCCGCCCGCTGACCCGATTTGTTCAAGCGCTTTAGGAGAGCCGGTGAAGCACTGCCGTTGACTGGTTTAAAAGGGGGAGAAATTCTTTTCTCCCCCTTTTCCATTTTTTGCCGTTTGATTTGAGAAGCATATCTTCCGGCGATCCTTTTCAGAGGAGAATTCATGGTATCAGAATATGCTGTCACTGAAGATCAAGTTAAAAAGGCCGTTGCTTCGGTAAAAAAGAAAAGGCCTGCCTACAAAGCACTTCTGACATTTTACAGGAAAGTATTTATCGTCCAGGAAAAATCCAAAAAAAAGATTCGGTTGGAACCGGTTTCCCTAAGCCGGAAGATAGCGACGATAAAAAACCGAGAGGGGTTCCCCCTGATTGATCCCTCTGAATTTACGGTGGATATGGCTGCTGCCGGATCCCTTTTTGCCGAGATTTTAAAGATCGGGAAAAGAACGAAGGGGGCCTGGTTTCAATTTTCCGAAGCGATGGAAGAGGCGATGGGCCGATTGGCGGTGGATCCGGAGGAGCTGTTCCGGACATTTTTGGAAAGAGACGACTCCTATCTAAAAACGGCTGCAGAAGAGCATGGAGCGGATGCCGAAATGCTTGGAGCGGTTGTTTATAACAGCCTCCGCCCCTCCCTGGAGCTTTCGGCAAAACAATTATCCGCCTATTTAACATCCGACACCCCCTGGGAAAGAGGATATTGTCCGGTCTGCGGCAGCCTCCCGGGGCTTTCCGTATTTGAGGATGATGGGGGACGGTTTTTCTTTTGCCATTTCTGCTGGCACAAATGGGCGGCCCGTCGAATCTATTGCCCGTATTGCGACAATCGCAACGTAGAGAGCCTTCATTATTTTTTCAGCGAAGAAGAAAACGGATACCGGGTGGATGTTTGCGACCGCTGCCGGAAATACATCAAAACAGTGGACACGCGGGAATTGACCCATCTTTTTTATCCCCCTCTGGAACAGATATCCACCCTCCATCTGGATATGAAAGCCAAAGAGATGGGGCTTGAAAGCGGGATGCTGAAAATTTCCGAATACGATAAAAAAGTCTTTACAATATTAAAATAGTATGAAAAAAGCGTTTTGGCGATTTATCATGATCCATCCTGTGCGAGTGATTTGAAGGAAGCAAACGGATCATGGTCCATCGCTGAAAAGACCGTTCGGACAATTCGCTGCGTCACGATTAAAGGGGGGGCCGTGACCTTTTTTTATGATCCATACATGGTCTTTAAAGCTCACCGGTTTTCATTCAAATATCCATTCCAAAAAAAATACCCAAGAAAATACATCGTCTTTAAGCAGCCGTTAAAAGCCAGTTTGGAGGTAAAAGGAAAGGATTATCCGCAGATCGGATGGTATCGTCAGTAAAAGCCGTTTCAATATAACCTGTATCAGGGAGGCGCCAATGGAAAAGGATGAAAAAACGCTTTTTAAAAGGCTGGAGCAAAAAGGGGTCTCACGACGGGACTTCATGCGGTATTGTACATACCTGACCGCCGCAATGGGATTGTCTTCCTCTTTTGTTCCAAAGGTGGCCGAAGTCTTTGCCGCTTCTAAGGTCCGGCCGCCGGTTGTTTGGCTGCATTTCGCCGAATGCACCGGCTGCTCGGAGGCGGTGCTGCGGTCTCAGTATCCCTACATCGACGATCTGGTGTTGGAAGTGCTTTCTCTCGAATACCACGAGACGGTCATGGCGGCCGCAGGTCAGCAGGCCGAGGATCAGCTTCATGCAACGGTTAAAAAGTATGAAGGGAAATACCTCTGCGTCGTAGAGGGCGCCATCGGAACCAGGTTCAACGGCGGTTACGGGAAAATTTCCGGCCGGACCTTCATGGAAATCGGAAAAGAGGTTTGCAGCAAAGCCGCGGCCGTGATCTGCATCGGCACGTGTGCCACCTTCGGCGGGATCCAGGCCGCAAAACCGAACCCTGGCGGCTATAAAGGGGTCGGGGAAGCCCTCGGCATTAAGCCCGTCAACATTTCGGGTTGTCCGCCCAATCCGGTCAACTTCGTCGGAACCGTAGTCAATTATCTCCTCCTCGGTAAACTTCCTGAACTGGACAATCTCGGCCGGCCGCTGTTTGCCTATGCCAAAACGATCCATGATCAATGCCCGAGAAGATCCCATTTTGAAAACAATGAATTCGTCACCGAATTCGGCTCCAAGGAAGCCGCTATGGGGTATTGTCTCTATAAAATGGGATGCAGGGGTCCGGAAACCTATAACAACTGCCCGATCGCCAAATTCAATGACGGCACCAGCTTTCCCATTGAAG
>MGQD01000156.1 GCA_001797695.1 Deltaproteobacteria bacterium RBG_13_49_15
CGAAAGAGTTTCGGGAAAATCCAGAAGATCATCGAAATTCCGGATTTGATCGGAATGCAGCGGGAATCGTATCGAAGATTCCTGCAAATGGATGTTCCGCCGGAACAACGGGAAGATATCGGACTTCAGGGGGTATTTAAGTCCGTCTTTTCAATCAAGGACTTCACGGGGAGCGCTTCGCTGGAGTTTGTGGCCTATCGTTTCGGAGAGGTGAAGCATGGTGTGAAAGAGTGCATCCATCGAGGGATGACCTATGAAATACCACTTCGGATAACCGTCAGATTGGTGGTCTATGATGTCGATAAGGAAACAGGGGTATCCAACATCCGGGATATTAAAGAACAGGAAATTTATTTCGGAACGATACCTCTGATGACGGATAAAGGGACCTTCATTATCAACGGGACCGAACGGGTTGTGGTGAGCCAGCTCCATCGCTCCTCGGGCGTCTTTTTCGACCATGATCGGGGGAAAAGCCACTCCAGCGGCAAGATCATCTATACATCACGGATCATTCCGGTGAGAGGTTCCTGGATCGACCTGGAGATTGATCATCGGGATGTCATTTACATTAGGATTGACCGGCGCAGAAAATTCCCGATTACCTATCTTCTCAAGGCGTTCGGATATTCCATTGAAGATCTGCTCACGTATTTTTATCAAACCGAGACGGTCTTCGTTTCAGGAAAGCGAACGCAGAAAAAATTCAATCCGAACTTGCTGAGAGGACAGAGGGCGTCTAAAGATATCAAGGACAACGAGGGCGCCATTATCGTCAAGACCGGTCATATTTTCACCCAAAAGTCGATTCGTCGGATGGAGGCCGTCGGCATTGATCAGGTTCCCATCCACACGGATGAAATCATCAACAGACCTTTTGCAAGGACCATCGTCGATCCGAAAAGCAGAGAGGCGATCGTTAAATGCAACGAACTGACAAACGAGGAGACGCTGAACCGGTTGAAGGAAGCGGGGATTCATGAATTTGAACTCCTGGTGATTGATGCGGCATCCAGCAGTGACTCGATCCGGAAGACCCTGATGCTGGATAAATTTGAAATGAGGGAAGACGCTCTTGTTGAGATTTACCGAAGGCTTCGCCCGGGAAATCCGGCGACGCCCGAGGTCGCGCAGGAGTTCATCGACCATCTCTTTTTCAAACTCGCGTATTATGATCTATCCGGCGTTGGACGGATGAAAATCAACCATCGGCTGGGAATCAGTTCCGCCGTCAACCTGAGAACGCTCAGAAAGGAAGATATCCTTCTGACGGTCAAGACCTTGGTGGAGCTCCGAGATACGCAAGGAATTGTGGATGACATCGATCATCTTGGAAACCGAAGGGTTCGCGCTGTGGGCGAACTGCTTGAAAATCAATATCGAATCGGACTCGTCAGAATGGAACGTGCCATAAAAGAGCGGATGAGCCTGCAGGAACTCGACGCTCTCATGCCGCATGATTTGGTGAATCCAAAACCGGTTTCGGCAGTCATCAAGGAATTTTTCGGAACGAGCCAGCTTAGCCAGTTTATGGATCAGACCAACCCTCTTTCTGAAACGACGCACAAGCGACGCCTGAGCGCCCTCGGCCCGGGAGGCTTGACCCGGGAGCGCGCCGGTTTTGAGGTTAGGGATGTTCATCCCTCCCATTACGGCCGGATCTGCCCGATTGAAACGCCGGAAGGCCCCAACATCGGCCTGATCGTATCGCTTAGCACCTATGCACGGGTCAATAATTACGGATTTATTGAAACGCCTTACCGTGTGGTTAGGGAAGCGACCGTGCTTCCGGAGGTGAAATTCCTCAGCGCATTTGAAGAAAAAGAGCATCCGATCGCCCAAGCCAATGCACCGATCGACGTTGGCGGCCGTTATCTCAATCGGCTCGTAACATCCCGTGTTGCCGGTGAATTCATGATGGTCAAGCGGGAAGAGATTGAAATGATGGATGTCTCACCCAACCAACTGGTAAGCGTATCGGCCTCCTTGATTCCGTTTCTGGAAAACGATGACGCGAACCGGGCCTTAATGGGATCGAACATGCAGCGCCAGGCTGTGCCGCTGTTGACAAGCCGCTCTCCATTGGTGGGAACGGGGATTGAAGAAGTTGTGGCAAAAGACTCCGGAGTGACCATCGTCGCAGAACGGGATGCGGTCGTGGATGACGTGGATGCATCACGGATCGTGCTCCGGCATGATCCCTCGGATGGTGTGGGAGATCAAAAGAAAAGTCCGGTAACGATATATAACCTTTTGAAATTTATCCGATCGAATCAAAACACGTGCTTCAATCACCGGCCCATCGTTCGGAAAGGTCAGCGGGTTAAAGCAAACGAAGTGATTGCAGACGGCCCTGCTACTGAAAAAGGGGAACTGGCGCTGGGAGAGAATGTGACCGTCGCCTTCATGCCGTGGGGAGGTTATAACTTCGAAGACTCGATTCTTGTCAATGAGCGGCTTGTGCGGGACGGTGTTTATACGTCCATCCACATTGAAGAGTTCGAGATCATTGCCAGAGATACCAAGCTGGGAAAGGAAGAAATTACCCGCGACATACCCAACGTTGGAGATGAGGCCCTGAAAAACCTTGATGAAAGCGGGATCGTCCGGATCGGTGCCGAAGCCAAGCAAGGCGACATCCTTGTTGGAAAAATCACCCCGAAGGGCGAAACCCAGCTTTCCCCGGAGGAAAAGCTTTTGAGGGCCATCTTTGGGGAAAAGGCCGGAGACGTGAAGGATACATCCCTAAGGGTTCCTCCGGGCGTTGAGGGGATTGTCATTGATGCCAAGGTATTTTTAAGGCGAGGCGTCGATAAGGATGATCGGATCCGCCTGATTGAAGAAATACAAATCGAAGATCTGAAAAAGGATCTCAATGAAAAGATACGGGTTGCCGGAGATGTCGTCCGTCTCCAGATCGAAGCACTGGTTGTCGGGAAAAAGTGTGCTGCCGCACTTAAAAAAGGAAAGAAGGTGTTCATTCCCAAAGACACCAAGATTGATTCAAAAACACTTGCCGCCATCCCGCTCGCACAATTTGAAGGGATCGTCCTTGCGGATTCGGATCTCACGGAGAGGGTTCATGATTTTCTGGAAGGATATCGGGAGCAGTGCGACCGCTTTCGAAAAGAATGCGAAGATAAGATCGGACGATTCGAAGCCGGGGACGACCTCCCTCCGGGTGTCATAAAGATGGTTAAGGTGTATGTCGCCATGAAACGGAAGCTTTCTGTTGGAGATAAAATGGCCGGGCGTCATGGCAACAAAGGAGTCGTATCCCGGATTTTACCCCAGGAGGACATGCCCTATTTTGAGAGCGGCACGCCGGTGGATATGGTTCTGAATCCGTTGGGAGTTCCTTCGCGTATGAATGTGGGCCAGATTTTGGAGATACACCTGGGGTGGGCTGCAAAAGGGCTGGGAGATCAGCTCAATCGGTTACTGGAAGAAAACAGGCTTAAAGAGGTCCGTGAGAAGATGAAACGGATTTTTTCCGACCCGGTACAACACAAAACTCTGGAGGGTCTTAACGATGAAGCCCTGATGGGGCTGGTAAAAGAATATCGAAACGGAGTCCACATGGCCACGCCGGTTTTTGATGGGGCAAAGGAGGATGAAATCAAGGCGCTCCTGGCGGAGGCGGGGGTCCCGAAGACGGGGCAGGCGACGTTATATGATGGTCGGACAGGAGAGCCGTTTAAAGGTAAAATAACAGTAGGCACCATGTACATGATGAAACTCCATCACCTCGTTGATGATAAGATCCATGCCCGGTCTATCGGCCCATACTCGTTGGTGACCCAGCAGCCCCTGGGAGGCAAAGCCCAGTTTGGCGGGCAACGGCTGGGTGAGATGGAAGTCTGGGCGATGGAAGCTTATGGCGCTGCCTATGCCCTCCAGGAGTTCTTGACCGTCAAATCGGACGACATGGCCGGCAGAACCAGGATGTATGAAAAGATAGTGAAAGGACAAAATGTACTTGAGCCCGGCATTCCGGAATCGTTCAAGGTGCTGACAAAAGAGCTGCAAAGCCTGGGACTGGATGTAAACCTTATTGAACGGGGGGAAACCGATAGGACCTGATATGGAAACACTATACGATTTTTTTGCCAAACCGAAAGATCCGAGAAGCTATTCCGGCGTAAGAATCGCATTGGCGTCACCGGAACAGATTTTAAAATGGTCGCACGGCGAAATTAAAAAGCCCGAAACAATCAACTATCGGACGTTTAAACCCGAACGAGACGGGCTTTTTTGTGCCAAGATTTTTGGGCCGACCAAAGATTATGAATGTAACTGCGGCAAATACAAACGGATGAAACACCGTGGAGTCGTGTGCGAAAAGTGCGGTGTTGAGGTCATCCAGTCAAAGGTGCGAAGGGAACGGATGGGACATATCGAGCTGGCGACGCCGGTAGCCCATATCTGGTTTTTAAAAAGCCTTCCCAGCAAGATCGGCAACCTTCTGGACCTGACCTTAAAGAGCATGGAGAAGGTTTTTTATTTTGACAGTTACATCGTTATTGACCCAAAGGATACCGAGCTCACCCGGGGGCAGCTATTGTCGGAAGATAAGTATCGTGAAGCCCTCGAGGTTTATGGAAATAAATTTGTGGCCGGAATCGGAGCCGAAGCGGTTAAGGAGTTATTGAAAAGTCTCGATCTGGAGGCCCTTCATAAGGAGATTCGGGCAGAGATTCTGTCGACGAATTCCTCGGCAAAGCGCCAGAAGCTCGCCAAACGACTCAAAATCGTGGATGCTTTCAGAAAAAGCGGGGTTGATCCGCTCTGGATGATCATGGATGTCATACCGGTTCTCCCGCCCGATTTGCGCCCCCTTGTTCCGCTGGAGGGGGGCCGCTTCGCTACATCGGATCTGAATGATCTTTACCGACGGGTGATCAACCGGAATAACCGTCTCAGGCGCCTCATCGACCTGAAAGCGCCGGAGATCATCGTCCGGAACGAAAAACGGATGCTTCAGGAATCGGTAGATGTCCTTTTTGACAATGGACGGCATGGACGGGTCATCACCGGATCGAACAAAAGACCGTTAAAATCGTTAAGCGACACATTGAAGGGGAAGCAGGGGCGTTTCCGGCAGAATCTGCTTGGGAAACGGGTTGATTATTCAGGACGGACAGTCATCACCATCGGACCCGACCTCAGGCTCCATCAGTGCGGGTTGCCGAAAAAGATGGCTTTGGAGCTTTTCAAGCCGTTTGTCTATTACCGGCTGGAACAGAAAAACCTGGTTTCCACCGTAAAGAGCGCCAAAAAGATGGTGGAAAAGGAGACTCCTGAGGTCTGGGATACCTTAGATGAAGTGGTCAGGGAATATCCGGTACTGCTGAACCGGGCGCCAACGCTGCATCGTCTGGGCATTCAGGCTTTTGAACCGATCCTCATCGAAGGAAAAGCAATCCAACTCCACCCATTGGTTTGCACGGCATTTAATGCGGATTTTGACGGGGATCAGATGGCCGTTCATATCCCTCTCTCCATAGAAGCGCAGATCGAGGCGCGGGTTCTCATGCTCTCCAGCAACAATATCCTTTCACCGGCAAACGGAACGCCCATCATTGTCCCGACACAGGATATCGTTCTTGGTATTTATTACATGACCAGGGCGGTCTCAGGGTCCAGATGGGAAGGGAAACTGTTCTCAAATGTCGAAGAAGTGAGGATCGCCTATGACAATAAGGCCGTCGATCTTCATACGAAGATTTCAGTCCGAATGAACGGCAAGCGGGTAGATACGACGGTAGGGAGAATTTTATTGTGGGAGATCATTCCGCAGAGCAGTATTATGACATTGCGGCATATCCAGGTTTCCGACGAAAATCGGGCCGTATCCGTTCTGGAAGAAATAAAGAACGGAAAAAGCTTCGTCGACATGGTCCGTAACTGCTCAACCGCTTTGGACAAGGAAAAGGATGGATTATGCGGCCTTCTTGTGCGCGACGAATTCGAGAGGATCTTCAACATAACGGAATCCGATACAAACCTGGTTTTTTCAATGGAGCCAGGTAAGGTTAGTCCTGTTCTTTCCGCTCAAGGAACATATCATATTTTCGAGGTCATCGATAAGCGACCTGAAATGCCGTTTGAGGCGGTGAATAAAGTGATGGATAAAAAGGCGCTTCGAGATGTCGTGGATTATGCCTACCGGAATCTGGGGCCCAAAGCCACAGTCATCCTTTCCGACCGGCTGAAGGACATCGGATACAAGTACTCCACCGAAGGCGGACTATCCATTTCCATCGACGATATGATTACGCCTTCCACTAAAACCGAGATTTTGAAAAAAGCTGAAAAACAGGTTACCGAAATTGAGAAGCAATACACTGAAGGATTGATCACCCAAGGGGAAAAGTACAACAAGGTAGTGGATATCTGGGCAAAAGCAACCGATGATGTTGCGAATGAAATGATGGAAGCCATGAAAATGATGTCCCGCATCAACCCGGAAGAACAACCGGCTTCGGACCGGAAGGGGATTGTCGTTGCCGAAGAAAGCTTCAACTCCATTTACATGATGGCGGACTCAGGCGCCCGGGGAAGTAAAGACCAGATGAGACAGCTTGCCGGAATGCGGGGCCTCATGGCCAAACCTTCCGGAGAAATTATCGAGACTCCGATTACCGCCAACTTCCGTGAAGGCCTTTCCGTGCTTCAATATTTTATTTCTACCCACGGCGCCCGGAAGGGACTTGCGGACACGGCTCTTAAAACGGCCAATTCAGGATACCTTACCCGCCGCCTTGCGGATGTGGCGCAGGATTGCACGGTTTCGGAATACGACTGCGGAACAATGATGGGGGTGGAAGTCGAACCTCTTATGGAAGGCGGAGAGATCATCCAGCGTCTCGGAGAGCGGGTCTTAGGACGGGGGGCGATGGAGGATATCCATGATCCGTTTACCGACGAGGTTCTCTTAAAAGCCGGAGAGCTCTTTGATGAAGCGGCAGTTGAACGGGTGGAAAATGCGGGTTTAACCAAGGTTAGAATCAGGTCGGTTCTGACATGCCAATCCGAGTACGGTGTTTGTGCCGCCTGCTATGGACGGGATTTGGCGCACGGCGGGATCATCGAAATCGGCCAGGCTGTTGGAATTATGGCCGCCCAGTCGATCGGTGAACCGGGAACTCAGCTTACCATGCGTACCTTCCACATCGGAGGTACGGCAAGCCGCCGGGTCGAGCAAGCGGACATCAAAGCGCGGGTGGAGGGCGCCATCAAATTCTTGGATGTGAATGTCGTAAAAAATGCCGAAAACAAATATGTCGTCATGAACCGCCGAGGCGGTGAATTTGCAATCGTGAGCGAGAGCGGGCGGGAACGGGAACGGTATCCCGTCATCTACGGGGCTCACCTCTTGGTGAAAGACGGACAGGATGTAAAGGCAGGTGATTTATTGGCTACCTGGGATCCGTTTACGACCCCGATCATCACGGAGGTTGGGGGAACGGTAAAGTTCGGGGACATCGTTCCCGGAAAGACCTTGCAGGAAAAAGTCGACCCGGTGACCGGGAAATCGAGCCGCACGATTATCGAGACCAAAAGCACCGAAGTCCGGCCGAGGATCTCCATCAAGGACAAAATGGGAAAAACGGCCAAACTTCCGGAGTCCGTCGGTATGGCCCGTTACCTTCTCCCCATCAATGCGATTATTCTGGTCGATGAAGGAGACGAAGTCAAAGCCGGCGACGTCGTGGCCAAACTTCCAAGAGCCACTACCAAGACCAAGGACATTACGGGCGGATTACCGCGCGTGGCGGAGCTTTTTGAAGTGAGAAAACCAAAGGATACCGCTGTCCTGAGTGAAATCGACGGGTATGTTTCCATTGCAAAAGACACAAAAAAAGGAAAACAGAAAGTCACCATCACGCCCATGGATGCCGGGGATAAGCGGGAATACCTGATCCCTCGAGGGAAGCATATTAACGTATACGAAGGGGATTATGTCCGGGCAGGAGAACAGCTGATCAGCGGGTCGTCGATACCCCAGGATATTCTGAATATTAAAGGAGAGGTCGCCTTGGCGCGCTATCTGGTGAACGAAGTTCAGGAAGTTTACCGGCTGCAAGGCGTCAGGATCAATGACAAGCATATTGAGGTGATCGTCCGGCAGATGATGAAACGTGTGAAGGTGACGGATGTGGGAGATACTGATTTCATACCGGAAGAGCAGATTGATCGAATCGAATTTGAAAGAGCGAATAAGGAGGTGTTGGCAAAGGGGAAGAGACCGGCAATAGCCGAACCGCTCATTCTGGGTGTGACTAAGGCGTCCTTGAGCACGGAAAGTTTCATCTCTGCCGCCTCCTTCCAGGAGACGACGAAGGTTCTGACGGATGCTAGCATTGCCGGTGCAGTGGATCAGTTGCATGGGCTTAAAGAAAACGTCATCATGGGAAGGCTCATCCCCGCGGGAACCGGTTTCCCCGAATACGTTGAAGAGACCGTTGGATTGGAGTTATTCCAGTGATTCAAATGTTCCGGCGCCGGATTAAGTTCATTAAAAATGGAGCAGGATTGCGTGATAAAATGCTTGACAAGGGGAATAGGAATATATAATCTATCAATTTTTGTAACTGCGCCTGCTGGCTCAACTCCTGTCAGGTTTTTGACAACCGTTTCAGCGACACCGTTTCCCTTTTCCTGCTTTGGGCAGAATGTCGGGGAGCATTACGTAAATCGATAGTTCATGTTATGCTAAGATTAAGGGGACTGTATGCCGACCATTAATCAACTGGTAAGAAAAGGAAGAGAGAGGGCAAAGAAGAAAATTACTACCCCCGCCCTTCGGGGAGCCCCGCAAAAGAGAGGGGTTTGCACTCGGGTTTATACGACGACGCCGAAAAAACCGAACTCCGCACTTCGGAAAGTCGCGAGAGTGAGACTGACCAGCGGAGTGGAAGTCACTGCATATATACCGGGAATCGGCCATAATCTTCAGGAGCATGCGGTGGTTTTAGTGCGCGGCGGACGGGTGAAAGACCTTCCGGGCGTCCGGTACCATATTATCCGCGGGACTCTGGATACGCTTGGAGTGGAGGATCGGAAAAAAAGCAGATCCAAGTACGGCTCAAAAAAGCCCAAATGATGTTTAACCCATAGGTGAAAAAGAGATGCCGAGAAGAAGAGAAGTTGCGGAGCGGGAAATCATAACCGACTCCAAATATGACAGCAAGCTTGTTGCCAAGTTTATAAATGCGTTGATGAAGCGGGGGAAAAAAAGCATTGCCGAAGCCATACTTTACGATGCATTCGACATCATTGAAAAGAAAGTCAATGAATCTCCATTGAAAGTCTTTGAGCAGGCGGTGGAGAACGTAAAACCGATCATCGAAGTCAAATCGAGACGGGTCGGTGGATCGACATATCAGGTTCCAACAGAAGTCCGTTCATCCAGACGGATGGCACTCGGGATTCGATGGATCATCAGTTACGCCTCAAGCCGTTCGGAAAAAGGGATGTCCAGGAAGCTGGCAGGAGAATTGATGGATGCGGCGAACCAAAAGGGGTCTGCTGTGAAGAAGCGGGAAGACACACACAAGATGGCCGAAGCAAACAAGGCGTTTGCTCATTATCGATGGTAGAGCAAACACACGGAGG